>NZ_JBSGYY010000004.1:0-339468 GCF_053610705.1 Streptomyces sp. NPDC054872
GCGCGGCACCGCGCCGGATGACCGCTCCCGCTACTTCCGGAGCCCTCCATGGGACGTTATGTGATCCGGCGCCTGCTGCAGATGATCCCGGTCTTCTTCGGCGCCACGCTGCTGATCTTCCTGATGGTGAACGTGATGGGCGACCCCATCGCGGGCCTGTGCGGGGACCGAAAGTGCGACCCCGCGACAGCCACTCAGCTGAAGAAGGAGTTCGGCCTCGATAAGCCCGTGTGGCAGCAGTACGTGACCTACATGGGCAATGTCTTCACCGGTGACTTCGGTACCGCCTTCAACGGGCAGAAGGTCACCGAATTGATGGCGACGGCCTTCCCCCTCACGATCCGCCTGACGCTCGTCGCGATCGTCTTCGAGATCGTCATCGGAATCTCCCTCGGCGTGGTGACCGGCCTGCGGCGCGGGCGCCCCATCGACACCGTCGTACTGCTCCTGACGCTCGTCGTCATCGCGATCCCCACGTTCGTCACCGGCTTGCTCCTCCAGCTGCTGCTCGGCGTCGAATGGGGCGTGATGAAACCCTCCGTCTCGTCGGAGGCACCCCTGAACGAACTCATCGTGCCGGGGCTCGTGCTCGCCTCGGTCTCCCTGGCGTACGTCACCCGGCTCACCCGGACCTCCATCGCCGAGAACCGCCGCGCGGACTACGTCCGCACGGCCATCGCGAAGGGACTGCCCAGACGCCGCGTCATCACCCGGCACCTGCTGCGCAACTCACTCATCCCGGTGGTCACCTTCATCGGCACGGACATCGGCGCGCTGATGGGCGGCGCGATCGTCACCGAGCGGATCTTCAACATCCACGGCGTCGGCTTCCAGCTCTACCAGGGGATCCTCCGCCAGAGCACCCAGACCGTCGTCGGCTTCGTGACCGTCCTCGTCCTGGTCTTCCTGGTGGCCAACCTGATCGTCGACCTGCTGTACGCCGTACTCGACCCGAGGATCCGCTATGCCTGAACCCCGAGAGCCAGACGGAGCCATCGCCCCGACCGGCGCGGGCGGCGCGATGGACCTCGCGGCGAGCGAGGGGACGACGCTGGAGAAGACGCCCGGCGGCCCGGGAGGAACCGGCCCCTCGGCCCCCGCCCGCAGCCTGTGGTCCGACGCCTGGCGCGAGCTGCGACGGAACCCGATCTTCATCATCTCCGCCCTCATCATCCTGTTCCTCGTCGTCATCGCGATCTGGCCCTCCCTGATCGCCTCCCGCAACCCGCTCGACTGCGACCTCGCCAACGCCCAGAAGAGCTCCACCTCCGGCCACCCCTTCGGCTTCGACGGACAGGGCTGCGACGTCTACACGCGGACCGTGTACGGGGCCCGCGCCTCGGTCACCGTCGGCGTCTGCGCCACACTCGGCGTCGCGATCCTGGGCAGCGTGCTCGGCGGGCTCGCGGGATTCTTCGGCGGGGTCTGGGACGCGATCCTCTCCCGCATCACCGACGTCTTCTTCGCCATCCCCGTCGTGCTCGGCGGCCTGGTGCTCCTGTCGGTCGTCACCAGCAACACCGTCTGGCCGGTGATCGGCTTCATGGTCCTGCTCGGCTGGCCGCAGCTCTCCCGCATCGCCCGCGGCTCCGTCATCACCGCCAAGCAGAACGACTACGTTCAGGCGGCCCGCGCCCTGGGCGCCTCCAACTCGCGGATGCTCCTCCGGCACATCGCGCCGAACGCGGTCGCCCCGGTGATCGTGGTCGCCACCATCGCGCTCGGCACGTACATCGCCCTGGAGGCGACCCTCTCGTACCTCGGCGTGGGCCTGAAGCCGCCGACCGTGAGCTGGGGGATCGACATCTCGGCCGCCTCCCAGTACATCCGCAACGCCCCGCACATGCTGCTCTGGCCCGCCGGAGCGCTCGCCATCACCGTGCTCGCGTTCATCATGCTCGGCGACGCGGTGCGCGACGCCCTCGACCCGAAGCTGAGGTAGGCGCCCATGGCAACCGTGGCATCCGACGCGTCCGGCGCGCCCACCGCGGGGACGCACAAGCTGCTCGAAGTCCGCGACCTGCACGTGGAGTTCCGGACCAGGGACGGCGTCGCCAAAGCCGTCAACGGCGTCGACTACACCGTCAGCGAGGGCGAGACGCTCGCCGTGCTCGGCGAGTCCGGGTCCGGCAAGTCCGTGACCGCGCAGGCCATCATGGGCATCCTCGACATGCCGCCCGGAAAGATCACCGGGGGAGAGATCCTCTTCAAGGGCCAGGACCTCCTCAAGCTCAAGGCGGAGGAGCGGCGCAAGACGCGCGGCGCCGGCATGGCGATGATCTTCCAGGACGCCCTGTCGTCGCTGAACCCCGTGGTCAGCGTCGGCCAGCAGCTCGGCGAGATGTACGTCGTCCACCAGGGGATGTCCCGCAAGGACGCCAAGGCCAAGGCCGTCGAGCTGATGGACCGGGTGCGCATCCCCGCCGCGAAGGAACGCGTCGGGCAGTACCCGCACCAGTTCAGCGGCGGCATGCGCCAGCGCATCATGATCGCCATGGCGATGGCGCTCGAACCCTCGCTGATCATCGCCGACGAACCGACCACGGCCCTGGACGTGACCGTGCAGGCCCAGGTGATGGAACTCCTCGCCGAGCTCCAGCGCGAGCTGCACATGGGCCTCATCCTCATCACCCACGACCTGGGCGTCGTGGCGGACGTCGCCGACAACATCGCCGTCATGTACGCCGGCCGCATCGTCGAGAAGGCCCCCGTCCACGAGATCTACAAGGCTCCCGCGCACCCGTACACGCGAGGACTTCTCGAGTCGATTCCCCGGCTCGACCAGAAGGGCCAGGAGCTCTACGCGATCAAGGGCCTGCCGCCGAACCTCATGCACATCCCGCCGGGTTGCGCCTTCAACCCCCGCTGCCCGATGGCACGGGACGTCTGCAGGACCGACGTGCCGCCGCTCTACGAGGTGGCGTACGAAGGCCTGGCCGCCGACCGCCGGAGCGCCTGCCACTTCTGGAAGGAGACGCTCGATGCCTCATGGTGAGCACATCAGCAAGAAGCAGCTGGAGGACGAGGGCGAGACCGCACGGCAGCTGATGCACAAGGCGCGGGCGGAGCACGAGTTCGCGGCGCACGGCTCGGCGTCGGGTCGCGAGCCGATCCTCCAGGTACGGGGCCTGGTCAAGCACTACCCGCTCACCCAGGGCATCGTCATCCGCAGGCAGATCGGCGCCGTCAAGGCCGTCGACGGCGTCGACTTCGACCTCGGCCGGGGCGAGACGCTCGGCATCGTGGGGGAGTCCGGCTGCGGCAAGTCGACGGTCGCGAAGATGCTGGTGAACCTGGAGCGGCCGACGGCGGGCGAGATCCGCTACAAGGGCGAGGACATCAGCAAGCTGTCCGGGCGCGCGCTGAAGGCCGTGCGGCGCAACATCCAGATGGTCTTCCAGGACCCGTACACGTCGCTGAATCCCCGCATGACGGTCGGCGACATCATCGGGGAGCCGTACGAGATCCATCCGGAGGTCGCGCCCAAGGGCTCCCGGCGGCAGAAGGTGCGGGAGCTGCTCGACGTGGTCGGGCTGAACCCCGAGTACATCAACCGCTATCCGCACCAGTTCTCGGGCGGCCAGCGGCAGCGCATCGGGATCGCGCGCGGCCTCGCGCTGCGGCCCGAGATCATCGTGGCGGACGAGCCGGTGTCGGCGCTCGACGTCTCGGTCCAGGCGCAGGTGGTGAACCTGCTCGACCAGCTGCAGAACGAGTTCGATCTGTCGTACGTGTTCATCGCGCACGACCTGTCGATCGTGCGGCACATCTCCGACCGGGTCGGCGTGATGTACCTGGGGCGGATCGTCGAGATCGGCTCCGACGAGGAGATCTACGAGCATCCGACGCATCCCTATACGCAGGCGCTGCTGTCGGCCGTGCCCGTACCTGATCCTGCGGCCCGTGAACACCGGGAGCGGATCATCCTGGCGGGCGACGTGCCCTCGCCCGCCAACCCGCCCTCGGGGTGCCGGTTTCGCACGCGGTGCTGGAAGGCGAGGGAGCGGTGTGCGTTGGAGGTGCCGCTGCTTGCCGTTCCGGCGGAGTTCCGCGGTGTCTCGGGCCCGGCGGCCCATGACTCGGCGTGCCACTTCGCGGAGGAGAAGCAAGTGGTGCCGTAGGGGCGGTCCCTGCGGGGCATTCCCCAATCCCGCCCCTTCCCGGCTGTGACATGTGCGGCTCCGCCGCGCAGGGGCTCCGCCCCAGACCCCGTACAAGATGTCCGCAAACGCGGCGAAGCCGGTGACAGGGCAACCAAGGCCCCCGCGCCGAGCGGCCCGCGGCGGAGCCGCAAGTGTCACAGCCGGGAAGGGGCGGGGTTGGGGAAGAAACATGAGGGCAACTCCACTGACCCCGCACCGCCACACACACCCGGCAGGCTTACGGACGTACGGCCGTGCGGGTGCCGTAGACCGGCCGGGGTTTTGCCATGTCCCCCCGGCCGGTCGCCGTGCGTGCGGGGTCTAGGACAGCCCCAGCGACCGCTTCAAGAAGTCCACCTGCAGCAGCAGCAAGTTCTCCGCCACCTGCTCCTGCGGAGTCATGTGCGTGACCCCGGAGAGCGGGAGGACTTCGTGCGGGCGCCCCGCCGCGAGCAGCGCCGACGACAGGCGCAGGGCGTGCGCCACCACCACGTTGTCGTCCGCGAGGCCGTGCACGATCATCAGCGGCCGGTGCGGGACCTCCGGCGCCACCAGGCCCTCCTCGGTGACGAGGGAACTCAGGGCGTACGGCGCCGGGTCGGCGCCCGGATCACCCAGGTACCGCTCCGTGTAGTGCGTGTCGTACAGCTGCCAGTCCGTCACCGGTGCCCCCGCGACGCCCGCGTGGAAGACATCGGGGCGGCGCAGGACCGCGAGCCCCGCGAGGTAACCGCCGTAGGACCAGCCCCGGATGGCGACCCGGTCCAGGTCCAGGGGGAACGAGGCGGCGAGCCCCTGGAGCGCGTCCACCTGGTCGTCCAGGGTGAGGGTGAAGTCCCGCCGGATGGCCTTCTCCCACTCGGGGGAGCGGCCCGGAGTGCCCCGGCCGTCCGCGACGACCACCGCGAAGCCCTGGTCGGCGAACCACTGGGACGTGAGGTACGGGTTGTGGGCGGCCAGGACCCGCTGACCGTGCGGGCCGCCGTAGGGGTCGAGGAGCACGGGCAGCGGGCCCGACCCCTCCTCGTAGTCCGTGGGGAGCAGGACGGCGCACGGGATCTTGCGTGCGCCCCCCTCGGTCAGCGTCACGCGCGGGGTGAGCTCCGGATGCCGCGCGTACGAGGCGACGGTCGCCACCTGCTTGCCGTCGCGCAGCACCCGGACGCGTGAGCCCGGCTGGTCGAGCGTGGCCGTGACGAGGACCGTGAGGCCTCCCGAGCGCACCGCCGAGTGCACCCCGGCTTCGGTCGAGACGCGCTCGACGCCCAGTTCGTTGACCCGGTAGACGTGCACCTCGCCGGTCTCCGGGGCCGTCGCCGCCGCACCCGCCGACGCCGAGATCAGGACGTCGTCGTCCGCCACGTCGAGGACGGCGCGGACGTGCAGCTGCGGGCCCGTCAGGGGGCGTTCGCCCACCGCGAGGACCCGCGCGCCGCCCTCGTCCACGATCCGGACCAGTCGTCCGCTGGGTGACCAGGAGGGGGCGCCGGGGAAGAGCTCGAGCCACTGCGGGTCCTCCTCCGCGTGCACCATGCGCGTCGAGCCGTCGTCCGGGTCCACCGCCAAATAGAGCTGGCTGAGCTGGTCCCTGGACTGGACGAGGAGCAGCGGCGCACCGGCCGACGACCAGTGCACGCGCGCCAGATAGGGGTAGCGGGCGCGGTCCCACATCACCTCGGTGCGGGCGCCGTCCAGGGTCACCACGAAGAGGCGTACGTCCGCGTTGGCGGTGCCCGCGGCCGGGTAGGCGACCCGCGCGGGCTCCGTCTCCGGATGCGCGGGATCGGCGATCCACCAGCGCCGTACGGGGGCGTCGTCGGCCCGTGCGACGAGGAGCCGGTCCGACTCCGGCGACCACCAGAAGCCCCGCGAACGCTGCATCTCCTCGGCCGCGATGAACTCCGCGAGGCCGTACGTCACGGTCTCCTTCTCGGCGGAGTCGGGCTCCGGAGCCACAAGGGCCCGGTCGCCATCGCCGTCGGCGCCGGTCACCCGCAGGGCGCCCCCGGCGACGTACGCGATGTGGCGGCCGTCGGGCGAGGGGCGCGGGTCGATCACCGGTGCGGGGGCGGGCAGTTCGCGCGCCGTGCCCACGCGCAGCTCCGCGGCGAAGAGCCGCCCGGACAGGGCGAAGGCGGCGAGCTCCACCGCCGCGTCCGTCGCGTAGCCCACGATGCCCGCGCCGCCCTCGCGGCTGCGCTCACGGCGGGCGCGTTCCGCGGCGGAGAGGCGCTCGGCCGCGCCCTTGAGGAGGGCCTCGGGGTCGGCCGCGACCCGCTCGGTGGCGCCGTCCGCCACGTCGAGGACCCAGAGTTGGTTCGCCCGGTCCGTACCCGACGACGAGCGCAGGAAGGCGACGCGGGACCCGTCCGGCGCCACCGTGAACGCGCGGGGCGCACCGAGAGTGAAGCGTTGCGTGCGGGCGTGCAGGCGGGGGAAGGAGAGCCGCTGCGCGTGACTCTCGGCGGGCCCGGCGGTTCCGGGCGTCTCGGTGGTCATCCCCCGAGCCTATGGGGCATGCGCCCCCTTGTGCTGCCGTGCTCCGAGTCATGCGGACCCACGGATAGTTATGATCCGTAGCGCTTAGTGGGTATGTACCTGCTGGCGTCCGCACTGGTGCAGGGTCTGGGACTTGGAGGTGAGCCGCCGTGGCACTCTCGATTTCGGCGGTGGTGCTGCTGGCGATCATTGTCTTCTTGCTGGTCAAGAAGTCAGGGTTGAAAGCGGGCCACATGATCGTCTGTGTCTTGCTCGGCTTCTATCTGGCGAGTTCCTCCATCGCCCCGACGATCAACGAGCTGACGACGAACGTGGCGGGGATGATCGGCGACATCAAGTTCTGATCAGTGCGCAGCACGTTCCGGTAGGCGCGCGGGGTGCTCGTAGGGTGGTCCCATGACGGAACTGCCCGCCCGGCGTCTGCTGCTCGTGCACGCGCACCCCGACGACGAGTCGATCAACAATGGCGCGACGATGGCCAAGTACGTGGCCGAAGGCGCCCATGTCACGTTGGTGACGTGCACGCTGGGCGAGGAGGGCGAGGTCATCCCGCCCGGCCTCGCCCATCTCGCGCCCGACCGCGAGGACGCGCTCGGCCCGCAGCGCATCGGTGAGCTGGCCGCCGCGATGAAGCAGCTCGGCGTCGCCGACCACCGCTTCCTCGGCGGCACCGGCCGCTACCGCGACTCCGGGATGATGGGCGTCGAGCAGAACCACCGTACGGGCGCCTTCTGGTCCGCCGATCTCGACGACGCCGCCGCGCACCTCGTCGAGGTGATCCGCGAGGTGCGGCCCCAGGTGCTCGTGACGTACGACCCGGACGGCGGGTACGGCCACCCCGACCACATCCAGGCCCACCGCGTCGCGATGCGCGCCGCGGACCTCGCGGCCGAGAGCGCCTTCCGCGCGGATCTCGGCGAACCGCACACCATCGCCAAGATCTACTGGAACCGTGCGCCGCGTTCCGTCGTCGAAGAGCGGTTCCGGTGGATGGAGGGGGCCCTGCGGCACTCACCGTTCACGACCCCCGGCGTGGTCGCGGACGTGCCCGGCGTGACGGACGACGAGCGGATCACGGCGGAGATCGACGGGACCGCCTTCGCCCCGGCGAAGGCGGCGGCGATGCGCGCGCACGCCACGCAGATCGAGGTGCAGGAACCGCTCTTCGTCCTGTCGAACGGGCTCGCGCAGCCGATCTTCGATGTGGAGTACTACGAGTTGGTGCGAGGAGGAAGCGGTGCGATGGACGGCGAGCGTGAGACCGATCTGTTCGCGGGGCTCGCGGACGCGGGGCCCGAAGGGCTCGAAGGGGTGACGGCGCCGTGAGTACTCGTTCGCGTGCCACGTCGGCGTCGTCGCCGGCTTCCGGTTCGTCGTCCGCCGCGTCCCCGCCGGGCGGCAGCGCCCTCGCGCAGCCGCTGAACCCCGGCCGCATCGCGTCGTACGCAGGCCTCTTCGTCCTTGGAGCGGTCGTCGGCGCCGCGGGTGCCCTCGTCCAAGGGGGCTGGTTTCCGGGCGGGTTGCTGCTCGCGCTCCTCGGGGCCGCGGGGCTCTTTCACGGAGGGGTGCGCGCCATCGGCACCAGAGCGGGGGCGGTCGCGCCGGCGGCGGGCTGGCTCGTCTCCGTCATGCTGCTCACGGCCAGCCGGCCCGAGGGGGACTTCCTCTTCGGGGCGGGACTCGGCTCGTATGCCTACCTGCTGGGCGGGATGGCTGTTGCTGTGATGTGTGCCACCCTCGGGCAGCGACCGCAACCAGGCGGGCCCGCCGCCCGACTTGGCAAGTGACGTACCACTTCAACCCGTGTCCCGCACGGGTTTGACGGCGGTCACAGGATGAGTGCCGACGGCGGCCAGTATGGTGGTGCGCGCCGCCGAGCCTCCCCCAGCCTCCGGCCGGAGGGAAATCTCCTCCGCGCGGGGAGCACGGGCGGCGGAGCCAACCGGGAGAACCTGCCTTGAGTCGTGAAACTGACAGTTCGTCCTCCGGGCCCCAGGGGCGCGGTGGAGCCGCTTACCCCTCGGGGACGCCGCCGTACGGCTCCCCCGCGCAGGGTGCCGCGTCGGACGGCGCCGTGGACGGCGCGCAGCGGCAGGCCGCCGACGAGCGGCCCGACGAGCCCAAGACCGAGACCACGCTGACCACGCGTATCCGGATCAACATCCCCGGGTCGCGGCCCATCCCACCGGTCGTCATGCGCACGCCCGTCGGGGACAGCGACGCCGGTGCGTCACGTCCGCTGGACGGGGGCCGCGCGGCGGCCGACGCCGCTGACGGCGCCGGGCGTCCGGGGTCCGCGAACGGCGCGGGCGGTCCCGGGTCCGCCGGGCTGCCCGCATCGGGCTCCGCGCCCGCCGGGCCTGCCGCCGCCGGGCCCGCGTCGCCCTCCGCTCCGGCGGAGGAGAAGACGAGCGACTGGTTCGCGCCGCGCAAGAGCGGCCCGGCGACCGGCGGGGCCACCGCGTCCGGCAACGGCACGCCGGGGAACGCCGCGCCCGGTTCCGGCCATTCCGGGAGCAACGGCTCCGGTACGGGCGCCTTCGACGTGTCCGGCGCCGTGGCGGCGGGTCCGCTCGGCACGGGTGCGCCGCAGGGCGGCGACCCGCAGCGCGGGGACCTGCCGTACTTCTCCGGAGGCGCCGGGGGCGAGGGCGGCCGTGGACCTTCGGGGCCGACCGCCGGACCGGTGACCGGCGAAGGACCGCTCGCGCCGAAGCCCGCCGATCCGTCCCACCCGGCGAACCAGGCCAACCCGGCAGGCCGGGCGAACCCGATGGCGGCGCCGAATCAGGGTGGTCCCGGCAATCCCGGCAACCCGGGCAATCGGCCCAACCCGGCCAATCCCGCGGCCCGTTCGGGCGCGGGCGCCGGTGCCCCCGCGATGGGCGACGACACCGCCATCCTCACGCCGCAGAAGGCGGGCCCGGTCCAGGGCCCCGGTGGCGGCCCACGGCCCCCCGCCGCAGGCGGCCCGGTCCCCGGCGGCCCCGGCTCCATCCCGGGCGGCCCGAGCGCGCCCTCTCCCGGGACCAACGTCTCCGGCGACACCCTGACGAGCGGCATCCCCGTGGTGCCGCCCGCGCAGAACTCGCCGTTCGCCACGGCCCCGCAGACCGACGGGCCCCTGCCGCACACCCCGCCCAAGCTGCCCGAGCCGGTGCAGCCGAACGTGCCCGTCGCCGCGGCCCCGCCCAAGAAGAAGGGGCGCAACAAGCTCGTTCTGGTGGCCGTGGCCGTGGTCGTCGTGGCCTGCGGGGCGTACGGCGCGGGGCTGTTGATGAACCACGCCGACGTGCCCAAGGGCACCACCGCGCTCGGCGTCGACATCGGCGGCGGCACGCGCGACGAGGCCGTCAAGAAGCTCGACGCGAAGATCGGCGAGCGCGTCGCCAAGCCCCTGAAGCTGTCGGTCGACGGCGAGGCGGTCACGCTCAGCCCGGACCAGGCGGGCCTGACCCTGGACAGCCAGGCGACCGTCCGCGAGGCCGCGGGCAGCGACTACAACCCCGTCTCGGTGATCGGTTCGCTGTTCGGCGGGGCGCGCGTCGCCGAGCCGGTCATGCCCGTGGACGAGGAGAAGCTGGCGGCCGCCCTGGAGCGCGCCGCGGGCGGCTCGGGCTCGGCCAAGGAGGGCTCGGTCAAGTTCGTGCCCGGCAAGGCCGTTCCGGTGTACGGCAAGGCGGGCAAGGGCATCGACGTCGCGGCGTCGACCACGGCCGTGTCGGAGGCGTACAAGAAGCAGGTCGAGAACGGCAGCGCCGGCACCGTCGAGCTGCCCGTCACGACCCGCAAGCCGACCGTCCCGAACGCCGAGGTCGACAAGTTCATGACGCGCTTCGCGAAGCCCGCCATGTCCGCCAACGTCACGATCAAGGCGGGCAACGCGTCGATCCCGTTCGGTCCGGCGAAGTCGCTGCCGAAGGTGCTCGAGACGAAGGTGCTCAAGAACGGCACGCTGCAGGTGCACTACAACACCGTCGAGCTCAAGAAGCTCTACGGCAACGTCTTCGACGGCATCCTGATCCAGCGCGGCAACGGCGACAAGACGCCGGTCCAGCCGACGGACGTGGCCGCCGCGATGAACAAGGCACTGATGGGCAAGACGCCCGCGGAGCGGATCGGCGTGATCGAGACCGACGCCAGCTGATTCGCACGGCGACACCCGTACGCCGATACCCGTACGCACCCGGAGGCCGGGCGGACCACGACGGTGGACCGCCCGGCCTCCGGCCCGCCGCCCGGCTCGCCGAGTCAGTTCAGCATCGACCGCGCCCCGTGTGCCTCCTGCCGCAGCCGCGCCGCGGCCGCCTCGTCCGTCGCGGCCAGGACGTCGGCGTACGTCTCGATCTCCAGGGCGCCGGTCAGGAAGTCGCCGCGCCGCACCAGGAGCTGGGCGCGGTCGTAGTGCAGCCGGTCGGAGTGCGCGGGCAGCAGCAGGGAGAGTTCGACGGCCCAGAGCGCGACGTCCGAGCGCTCGGGACGGGCCGCCGCCCACGCGCGGATGTTGTTGAGGACGCGCAGGACGATGTCCAGGGGCCCGGCGGGACTCAGCATCGAGGGCACGAGCGGCGCGCCCGTGGCCCCGGCGACCAGCAACTCCGCGTCCGTGGGCGTCAGTACGCCGCCGCCCGCGAAGGGATTGGCGAGGACCTGCTCGTCATGGCCGCCGAAGCCGACCACGAAGTGACCGGGCAGGGCCACCCCGTGGACGGGCACGCCCGCACGGCGGGCGACCTCGATCCACACCACCGAGAGCAGGATGGGCAGGCCTCTGCGCCGTCGGAGCACCTCGTGCAGCAGCGCCGACCGGAGGTGCTGGTAGTCGCCGGGCCTGCCCCTGAACCCGTAGCGCCCGCCGAGCAGTTCGGCGAGCGCGAGCGCACAGGGCCGGGGGCCGTCGGCCTTGTCGGGCAGCCGCTCGGCCAGCTGGTCGGCAAGGCGGTCGAGGATGCGCAGTACCGCGCGCATGCCCGCGTCGTCGAGGTCCGGGTCCGCCTCCGCGCCGATCAGCAGGCACAGCAGCGCGAGATCGGGCCGCGCCGCCCGTGCCTGATCGGCGAAGAGGCGTCGCCGCTCGGGGGATTGGGGGTGCATAGGTGCTTCGTGCCCTGCCGGACCGATCGATAGCGCTCCGATCTCCCCCTCGGCTCTCACCCCCGTCGGTCAAGGGTGCATCCGGGCCCCTTTGAGGACCTTGTCGACCGCGTTGCGCGGGCCGTGCACGAGGAGCCCCACCAGGTCGAGCTGATCCGTCGGCACGGCGCGCACCGCGGCCCGGTTGTCCCGGTCGTTGCCGGTGGTGAACAGGTCGGACGTGAACACCGCGGTCGGCAGCGAACGCGAGAGGGCGCGGCGGTGCGCGGCGCCCACGGTCTCCTTCGATCCCTCGAAGACCAGGACGGGCTGGCGGATCATCGGCAGGTAGGGGGTGCCGTCGGCGTCCTCGTACGGCTCGCCGATCACCTCGGGCGCCGCCGTGCCGAGCCCGCTGACCAGGAACGCGGTCACGTTGAGGCGCTGCCAGGCCTCCAGGTCGTCACGGAGCAGGACGGCGATCTTCGTGTCGAAGCGAACGGGGGCCTCGCCCGTCGTCGCGGCGGCGGTGTCTGTCTCAGCGGTGGTTCTCATGCATTGAGACTGCCGAGTGGACCGCCACCACGTCTTGTACGTTCTTTGCATGGTGGTCCGGCAGGAAATATCCGCATGGCGCCCGCCGGTCGCGGGTGTCGTGGAGGTCTTCCACGCCCACTTCACGGAGCACGCGTACCCGATGCACGTCCACGACGCGTGGACCCTGCTGATCGTCGACGACGGCGCCGTCCGCTACGACCTGGACCGCCACGAGCACGGCACCCCGAGTGACACCGTCTCCCTGCTGCCGCCCCAGGTCCCGCACAACGGCTCGCCCGCCACCCCCGACGGCTTCCGCAAGCGCGTGCTCTACCTGGACATGACACAGCTGGACGCCGGCCTCATCGGCCCCGCGGTGGACGGCCCCGACCTCGTCGACCCCGTCCTGCGCACGCGCGTGGGCCAGCTGCACGCGGCGCTGGCGTGCCGCGGGGACGAGCTGGAGGCCGAGAGCCGCCTGGCCCTGATCAGCGAGCGGCTGCGCGGTCACCTGCGCCCCAGGGCCACCACCGGCGCTCCAGAAGGCACCGGACGGGGCGTCGCCCAGAACCTCCGCGACCTCCTCGACGAGCGGCTGCTCGACGGCGTGACCCTGGACGAGGCGGCGCGCCTGGTCCACGCCCACCCCACACACCTCGTGCGCGCCTTCAGCGGGGCGTACGGCATCGCACCGCACCAGTACGTGATGTCCCGCCGCGTCGACCGCGCCCGCCGTCTCCTCCTGGCGGGCCGGCCGCCGGGCGAGGTGGCGACCGCCGCCGGGTTCTACGACCAGTCGCACCTCAGCCGGCACTTCAAGCGGGTCCTTGGCATCACACCCGGGCGGTACGCCCGCACGCGGGACGCCGGTCGGGAAGGCGGAACCGGACGAGCAGGAGGAACCGATCCGGCGGGCGGCGTCAGTTGAGCATGGCCCGCGCCGCCCGTGCCTGGTCCCGCACGCGGTCCGCCGTGGTCGGCTCCACCGCCGTCACCACGTCGGCGTACTCCTCCAGCTCGGCGGCACCCGCGAGGAAGTCCCCTCGCTGGACCAGGAGTTGGGCCCGTTCGTAGCGCAGCCGTGCCGGGTGGGCGGGCAGCAGCAGGGAGAGTTCCACGGCCCAGAGCGCCACGTCCGAGCGCTCGGGCCGGGCCGCCGCCCACGCACGGATGTTGTTCAGGATGCGCAGCACGATGTTCAGCGGATCGGCGGGCGTCAGCATCGACGCGGACACCGTGCCGCCCGACGACCCGGCGACGAGCAGCTCCGCGTCCGCGCCCGTGAGCAGCCGCCCGCCGGCGAACGGGTCGGTGAGCACCTGCTCCTCGCGGGTGCCGAAGCCGACGACGAAGTGACCGGGCAGCGCGACCCCGTAGACGGGTGCGCCGGCCCGGCGTGCCACCTCGATCCACACCACGGAGAGCAGGATCGGAAGGCCGCGGCGGCGCCGCAGCACCTCGTGCAGCAGGGAGGACTCCAGGCGCTGGTAGTCGGCGGGCGTGCCCATGAACCCGCACTGCGAGCCGAGGAGTTCGGCGACGGCGGCCGCCCACTCCCGCGCGCCGCCGGGGCGGTAGGGGAGCTGCCCGGCGAGCCGGTCGAGCTCGATCTGCGCCGCGTCGATGTCGTCGTCGCCGAGCCCGGGGTCCGCCTCCGCGCTCAACAGGAGGCACAGCAGGGACAGGTCGGGCCGCTCGGACCTGGCCTCCTCGGCGAACCGCCGCCGGGACGCGGCCGTCCTTGACTCCTCGTGCATGCGTGCCTCGTGCCTTACTTACCGAGCCGACCGGTAGGAGCTACCGAGCCGACGGGTATCGATAGTGGTGGTACGTGTGGTGCGCGGCGAAGCCAAGACCGCCGTACAGCGCCCGCGCACCTTCGTTGTCGTCCTCGACCTGCAGCCAGGCCGCCGAAGCGCCCTCGGCGAGCGCCTGCCGGGAGAGCGCGGCCATCACCGCCGTCGCCAGTCCCTGCCTGCGGTGCGCCGGATCCACCTCGACCGCCATGAATCCCGCCCAGCGCCCGTCCACGACGCACCGTCCGATCGCGGCGGGCCCCGCGTCGGGAGAGGCCCCGGGCACGGAAGCGAACCACACCGACGGGCCGCCCGCCAGCACCTTGCGCACATGGGGACCCGGCACCTTGAAACGCTTGTACCGGCGCAGCCACGCCTCGTCGAAGGAGCGCGCGAGAAGCACTTGCTCCGGCCCTGCTCCGGGCATGTCCGGGTCGCCGAGGGGCGCGAGAGCGCCGACGTGGATCGCGGAGCTCACCTCGCGCTCCCAGCCGCGCTCCTCGAGCTCGGCGCAGAGCAGTTCCTGGGTGTCCTCGGCCCCGGTCGCGGTCTGGATGTACGCGGGCAGCTCCCGTTCCGCGTACCACTGGCGTACGTACGCGAGTGCCTCGTCCAGCGGCCGTCCCGGATCGCCCACCGGCAGCACCGAGTTGGCCCGCCGGGTGAATCCGGCCGCCGCGCGCAGCTCCCACTCGCCGAGCTGCTCGCTCTCCACCGGCGGCCAGGCGCGTGCCGCCACCCGGGCCAGCTCCCGGTACGAGGCCGCCGGGCCGCGCCTGCGGGCCGGGGCGGAGGGGACCACCTTGCCCGCCATCAGGGAACTCTCCGCGATGTGGACACGCTCACCGTCGCGCCGTGTGATGAGTACCACACCGTCATTCCACGATGTGAGAACACCCACCGTGTCAGTGAACTTGCCACCCGTCCCCGGCCCTTCGTTCAGGCGGCGTACCGACACCCGTTTGCCCACGTCAGCAGGGCTGATGCGCACCTCAAGCCGTCCGCCCGCAGTGAATTCCACAGCTCTGTACGCCCCTCCTGTTCGGATCATGCCCGGGAACGGAGATACTAGAGGCGGGCATCGACGACGCCGCGCTCCCGCGCGCCAGGCGAGCGGAGCCTGAGGACGGCCCGCCAACGCCCGTATCGAGGAGGAACGACAGCGTGACCTACGTCATCGCGCAGCCT
This sequence comes from Streptomyces sp. NPDC054872, assembly GCF_053610705.1. Lineage (NCBI taxonomy): Bacteria > Bacillati > Actinomycetota > Actinomycetes > Kitasatosporales > Streptomycetaceae > Streptomyces > Streptomyces sp. NPDC054872. The sequence goes on from NZ_JBSGYY010000004.1 coordinate 15,236, forward strand.
TGTGTCGACGTCAAGGACAAGGCGTGCATCGAGGAGTGCCCGGTCGACTGCATTTACGAGGGCTCCCGGTCCTTGTACATCCACCCGGACGAATGCGTCGACTGCGGAGCCTGCGAACCGGTCTGCCCGGTCGAGGCGATCTTCTACGAGGACGACACCCCGGAAGAGTGGAAGGACTACTACAAGGCGAACGTCGAGTTCTTCGACGAGCTCGGATCGCCCGGTGGTGCCAGCAAGCTCGGCTTGATCGAGCGCGACCACGCCTTCATCGCCGCATTGCCGCCGCAGAACCAGTAACGGCGGCTTGAAGCGCCGCCCCGGTCCCGTACGGCACAAGTCGCCGTGCGGGACCGAGGCATTTGTCCACCCCGTACGTCCGCGCAGTGGCAGGACGTACACGCAGTACGGGAGTCAGCACGTGTCCGTAGTCTCCGGTCTCTCCGGCCGCCTTCCCGCCTTCCCCTGGGACAAGCTCGAGCCGTACAAGGCCACGGCGGCCGCCCACCCCGGCGGCATCGTCGACCTGTCGGTGGGCACCCCGGTCGACCCGGTCCCCGAGCTGATCCAGAAAGCGCTGGTCGCGGCGGCGGACTCGCCGGGCTACCCGACGGTGTGGGGCACGCCCGAGCTGCGTGACGCGATCACAGGCTGGTGCGAGCGGCGCCTCGGCGCGCGCGACGTCACGCACCGGAACGTGCTGCCGGTCGTGGGCTCCAAGGAGCTGGTGGCCTGGCTCCCGACGCAGCTGGGACTTGGCCCGGGTGACGTCGTCGCCTACCCGCGCCTCGCCTACCCGACGTACGAGGTGGGCGCGCGGCTGGCCCGCGCCGAGTACGTCTCGTACGACGCCCCCACGGACCTCGACCCGACGAACCTCAAGCTTCTCTGGCTCAACTCGCCCTCCAACCCCACCGGTCGCGTGCTGTCCAAGGACGAGCTGACCCGCACCGTGGCCTGGGCGCGCGAGCACGGGGTGCTCCTCGTGAGCGACGAGTGCTACCTGGAGCTCGGCTGGGAGGCGGAGCCCGTCTCGGTCCTGCACCCGGACGTGTGCGGTGGTTCGTTCGAGGGGATCGTCGCCGTCCACTCGCTCTCCAAGCGGTCGAACCTCGCGGGTTACCGCGCCGCGTTCATCGCCGGAGACGCGGACGTCCTCGGTGAGTTGCTGCAGATCCGCAAGCACGGCGGCATGATGACGTCCGCGCCGACGCAGGCGGCCGTCGTCGCGGCGCTCGGCGACGACGAGCACGTGCGCGAGCAGCGCGATCGGTACCTGGCCCGGCGCACCGCCCTGCGCGAAGCCCTCCTGAAGCACGGCTTCCGCATCGAGCACAGCGAGGCGAGCCTCTACCTCTGGGCGACCCGCGACGAGTCCTGCTGGGACACCGTCGGGCACCTCGCGGACCTGGGCGTCCTCGTGGCTCCCGGGGACTTCTACGGCCCGGCGGGCGACCGCTTCGTGCGTGTGGCGCTCACGGCGTCGGACGAGCGCGTGGCCGCGGCGGTCGAACGGCTCGCCTGAGCCGCTGCCCGCCGCGTGGTGGCCGACGCGTGAGGAGGGCCCGGAGCCAGTGGCTCCGGGCCCTCCTCGCAGCTACGCGGCGGTCAGCCGAGCGGCAGGCTCTTGACCGGCAGCTGGTCGGTGGGCAGGCCGCCCTTGGTGACCGCGTCCGTCGGCAGGCCCTCGCCGACGGCGTCGGTCGGCAGGCCGCCCTTGGTGGCAGTGCCCGCGGTGTCGCCGACCACGTCACCGGCGCTGCCCGCGAGGTCACCCGCGGCCTTCTGCGCGACGGGGGTCGCGGTCTTGGCGCCCGATCCGACGACCTTGCCCGCGGTCGGCACGCCCTTCTTCACGGCCTTGCTGCCGGTCTCACCCGCGAGACCGGTGGTGTTCTGAGCTGCGCCGTCGACGGTGTTGCCCAGACCGGCACTGTCCAGGGCGGTCACACCGCCCAGGTCGGGGGCGGCCGGAAGCTGGGCGGCGCTTGCGGAGCCGGCCGCACCGACCACGGGAGCCGCTCCCGCTGCGATGAGCAGCGCGGCGCGAGCGATCCGGCGGGTCAGGGGGAGGGACATGATGCTCCTTCAGACGGGAGAGACGTTGGTGTGTCCGGCCGGATGGGGCCCGGCGTTCAGACGCTGTGACTACCGCTCGAAGCCGTCGAAGGTTGCGGTGGGCCAACGTAAAGAATTGGCAATGCATCGCATAATCGGCTGTGGATAAAAACGGGCAAAACGATCACCTCATGTGAGGCTGCTGAAACGTCAATGCCCTGTACTGGCAAGGGGTCCGGTGCATGTCGAGGTGAGGGTGCGCATCTCTGGACGGCACTTCGCCCGCGAGTGATCAGCGTGACTCGATCGGGTGATCCGCCGTACTACTGCCCAATGACAATTCGGACGTCGCCCGTGCCCGTTCCGCCGGCCGCGGGCCGCCCGTCCGCGCCCGTCGCGCCCGCCTTGCCCGGCTTGCGCCATTCCTTCCCGGAGCCCTCGGCGCTCCACTCCCGGCCGCCGTACGAGACGCGCTCGATGCCGAGCGCGGATGCCTGGGCCACCGCCCAGTGCGCGAGCTCCCAGCCCCGCTGCTCGCCGCCTCCCGCGCCGGACGCCGTGGAGTCCACCGGCACGGTGACGGTGTCCCCGCCCCTGCCGCCCTTCGGTGCCACCTCGCGGCCGAAGTCGCGGACCAGGGCGGCCCGCACCTTGGCCGGATCGCCCGGCTCGTCGGCCGTGCGGCCCTCGCAGGTGAGGGTGGCGGGGGCGCGGCCGGTCAGCGCGGCGGCGAGCAGCACGGCGTCCGGCTCGTGCTTCGCGTACGCCTGGGGGTAGCCGCTGCGCTGCACGCGCTGCGCGGCGACCGTCAGGGGGAGCCGTGAATAGCCGGGGACGTCCTTGAGGTGGTCGTAGAAACGCGCCGCCGAGTACGCCGGGTCCATGATCTGTTTCTCGTTGCCCCAGCCCTGTGAGGGCCGCTGCTGGAAGAGGCCGAGCGAGTCCCGGTCGCCATGACTGATGTTGCGAAGGCCCGACTCCTGCAGGGCCGTCGCCAGGGCGATGGTGATCGCGCGCTCCGGCATGCCGCGGGAGGTGCCCACGGCGGCGACCGTCGCCGCGTTCTCGGCCTGCTCGGCGCCGAATTCGTACGAGGCCCCGTCGCCGTTGCCCGAGACGACCTGGCAGCGTGGCGCGGCCTTGCCCCCGAAGACGTACTGGACGACCACATAGCCCACGAGCGCGAGCAGGACCGCCACGGCGGCCCCGATACGGAGGAGGCGGCCGCGCCGGACGAGGGTGGGGGGCTCAGGCACGCGACCAAGGTACTGGAGGCCACCGACAGGGCGGCGCGCCGAGGGGCGTTAGGGTCGAATCCATGGCTCAGACCTCACACGACGCGTCGCTCGACCTCACGCTCGACGCTGCCGCGCTCACCGCCCAGCTGGTCGACTTCCCGTCGCCGAGCGGCCAGGAGAAGGCCCTCGCCGACGCGATCGAGACGGCCCTGCGCGGCCTGCCGCACCTCACGGTCGACCGGCACGGCAACAACGTGGTGGCCCGCACGAACCTGGGCCGGGCCGAGCGCGTGATCCTCGCCGGGCACATCGACACGGTCCCGATCGCGGACAACGTGCCCTCGCGCCTGGACGAGGACGGCGTCCTGTGGGGCTGCGGCACCTGCGACATGAAGTCGGGCGTCGCCGTTCAGCTGCGCATCGCGCAGACCGTGACGGAGCCGAACCGCGACCTGACCTTCGTCTTCTACGACAACGAAGAGGTCGCCGCCCACCTGAACGGCCTCGGCCACATCGCCGAGGCCCACCCGGACTGGCTCGCGGGCGACTTCGCGGTCCTCCTGGAGCCGACGGACAACCAGGTCGAGGGCGGCTGCCAGGGCACCCTGCGGGTCTTCCTCAGGACGAAGGGCACGCGCGCGCACTCCGCGCGCGCGTGGATGGGCTCGAACGCCATCCACAAGGCCGCGCCGATCCTCGCGAAGCTCGCCGCGTACGAGCCGCGCAAGCCGGTCGTCGACGGCCTCCAGTACCACGAGGGACTCAACGCCGTACGCGTCGAGGGCGGCGTCGCGACCAACGTCATCCCCGACGAGTGCACCGTCGTCGTCAACTTCCGCTACGCGCCGGACCGCAGCGAGGACGAGGCACTCGCCTTCGTGCGCGACTACTTCGCCGACTGCGAGATCGACGAGTTCATCGTCGACGACCACACGGGCGCCGCACGCCCCGGCCTCGACCACCCGGCCGCCGCGGCCTTCATGGCGGCGGTCGGCGGCCGGGCACAGCCCAAGTTCGGCTGGACGGACGTCTCCCGCTTCAGCGCGCTCGGCGTGCCCGCCGTGAACTACAGCCCGGGCAACCCGCTGCTCGCCCACAAGATCGACGAACGGGTGCAGGCCTCCCTCATCCCGGAGGCCGAGAAGCGGCTCACCGCCTGGTTGACATCCTGAGTTCTGTTGAGGATGCGACGCCTGTAACGCCCGTAGACCTACGCTGAAGTGGCACGTCGAGCAAGAGTGTCAGCGGAAGGGGATGTTCATGGGTAGTCCAGAAGGGCAGGGCCCGCGGGACGAGCAGCACTTGGGGCCCGTGGTGCGCCGGCGTGAGCAGATCACCCCGGGCACCACCGACCAGCGTCTCCTCGACACCGACGCCGAGGGCCAGTCGGAGTGGGTGCACACCGACCCCTGGCGGGTCATGCGCATCCAGTCGGAATTCGTCGAGGGCTTCGGCGCGCTCGCCGAACTCCCCAGCGCGATCAGCGTCTTCGGCTCGGCACGCACGCCGGTCGGTTCACTGGAGTACGAGGCGGGTGTCCGCATCGGCAAGGCGCTCGTCGACGCGGGCTTCGCCGTGATCACCGGGGGCGGCCCCGGCGCCATGGAGGCCGCCAACAGGGGCGCGCGGGAGGCCAAGGGCGTCTCCGTCGGCCTCGGCATCGAGCTGCCCTTCGAGCAGGGCCTCAACGAGCACGTCGACATCGGCGTGAACTTCCGCTACTTCTTCGTGCGGAAGACCATGTTCGTGAAGTACGCCCAGGGCTTCGTGGTCCTGCCGGGCGGCCTCGGCACCCTGGACGAGCTCTTCGAGGCCCTCACCCTCGTCCAGACCCGCAAGGTGACGCGCTTCCCGATCGTCCTCTTCGGGTCGCAGTACTGGGGCGGCCTCGTCGACTGGCTGCGCGACACGGTGGTGGCGGGCGGCAAGGCATCGGAGCACGACCTGCACCTCTTCCACGTCACGGACGACGTGGACGAGGCCGTCACCCTGGTCACCAAGGAAGTCGGCCGCTAGCGCCCCGCCGGGCGGGCCGCCGCGTGGCCCGCTCGGCGCCCGCCCGCTCCGCTACGCAAGCCCCCGGCGGGCCACGGCCGGGTCCCGGTGCCCGGCGATGGTGGCGACCATGTCCAGGACCTGCCGCGTCTCGGCGACCTCGTGCACCCGGTACACCTGCGCCCCCAGCCAGGCCGACACGGCGGTCGTGGCCAGCGTCCCGAGCACACGCTCCTTGACCGGCTTGTCGAGCGTCTCGCCGACGAAGTCCTTGTTGGACAGGGACACCAGGACGGGCCACCCGGTGTCGACCATCTCCCCGAGCCGCCGCGTCGCCTCCAGCGAATGCCGCGTGTTCTTCCCGAAGTCGTGCCCGGGATCGATCATCACGGATTCACGCGGGACCCCGAGCGCGACCGCGCGCTCGGCGAGGCCGAGGGTGACCGAGAGGATGTCGGCCATGACGTCGTCGTACGCCAGCCGGTGGGGACGGGTCCGCGGCTCGGCGCCACCCGCGTGCGTGCACACCAGACCCACGCCGTACCGGGCGGCCACCTCCGCCAGCCGGGGGTCGACCCCGCCCCACGCGTCGTTCAGGAGGTCCGCGCCCGCCTCGCAGACGGCCTCGCCGACCTCATGCCGCCAGGTGTCGACGCTGATGACGACATCGGGGAACCGCTTGCGCACGTCGGCGACGAAACCGACCGTCCGGCGCGCCTCCTCCTCGGCCGTCACCTCCTCGCCCGGACCGGCCTTGACCCCGCCGATGTCGATGATGGCGGCGCCCTCCGACACAGCCTGCTCCACGCGGGCGAGCGCGGGCTCGTCACGGAACGTGGCGCCCTGGTCGTAGAAGGAGTCAGGGGTCCGGTTCACGATCGCCATGATCACCGGCTCGTGCGCGTCGAATTCACGCCTGCCAAGCCTGAGCATCCCCTGTGAGCCTCCTTCGTCGGTGCCGTGGTCCGGCCGCCTGCGACCTTAACTGTCACAGGGGCATGGCACGATCAGAGCCTGACAGTTTCAGCACGGCAGTCGAGCGTGGGGGCCTGAAGAGATGGTCTTGTTCTTGTTCCTGGTCATCGCCCTCGTCGTGGTGGTCGGCGCGGTGACCCTGGCCGTGGTGGGCGGCGGGGAGCGCGCCGTGCTGCCCGACGTGCCGGCCGAGCGGTTCACCGACCCGCTGCCGCCGGACCGCGCCCTGCGCCGCGCGGACGTGGAGGCACTGCGCTTCCCGCTGACCGTGCGGGGCTACCGCATGGCGGACGTGGACGACGCGCTCGGCCGCCTCGCCGCCGAACTCGCCGAGCGTGACGCCCACATCGCGGAGCTGGAGGCGGCCCTCGCGGGCGCCCAGGCGACCGCGGTCGGCGGCCCCGGCCTCCTCAAGACGCACGCCCCGGCCATGCCCGAGGACCAGACGGCCCCGAAGGACGCGGCCGAAGAGGAGCACGGACGGTGAGCGGCGACGCGGTGGCGGGCCCGGACGGCAGACTGCGCTGCCCCTGGGGCCTCTCGACCGAGGACTACGTGGCGTACCACGACGAGGAATGGGGCCGCCCGGTCCGCGGGGACGACGCGCTGTACGAGCGGCTCTGCCTGGAGGCCTTCCAGTCGGGCCTCTCCTGGATCACGATCCTGCGCCGCCGCGAGGGCTTCCGTGCCGCCTTCGCGAACTTCGAGATCGCCGAGGTCGCGCGGTTCACGGACGTCGACCGGGAGCGGCTCCTCGCCGACCCCGGCATCATCCGCAACCGCGCCAAGGTCGACGCGACCCTCGCCAACGCGCGCGTGCTCGCCGGCTGGTCCGAGGGAGAGCTCGACGAGCTCATCTGGTCGCACGCGCCGGACCCGGCGACCCGCAAGGCTCCGGGCGCGCTGGCCGACGTACCGGCGATCACGCCCGAGTCCACGGCCCTGTCCAAGGCCCTGAAGAAGCGCGGCATCCGATTCGTCGGCCCCACCACGGCGTACGCCCTGATGCAGGCCTGCGGCCTGGTGAACGACCACCTGGAGGACTGCGTGATCCGCGTCCCCCAGGCCCACTAGAGCGGCCTAGCGGCCCAGGTACTTCGGCTTCGCCTTGTCCAGGAACGCCTGGACGGCGATCGCGTGGTCCTCGGACGCGCCCGCCTTCGTCTGCAGCTCGTCCTCCTTCTCCAGGGCCTCGTCCAGGGTGTGGCCCGCCGCGTAGGCGAGCGACTCCTTGAGGGCCCCGTAGGCGAGGGTGGGGCCCTCGGCCAGGGTGCGGGCCAGCTTCTCGGCCTCGGCCGCCAACTCGGCCTCGGGGACGACCCTGTTGGCGATGCCCAGGTCGTACGCCTCCTGCGCGCCGATGTTGCGCGGGAACAGCAGCAGGTCGCTCGCGCGGCCGGGCCCGATCACACGCTGCAGCGTCCAGGAGACGCCCGAGTCGGCGGTCAGCGCGACCCCGGCGAAGGACGTGTTGAAGCGCGCGGTGTCCGCGACGATCCGGTAGTCGGCGGCGAGTGCGAAGCCGAGACCCGCGCCCGCCGCGACGCCGTTGACCCCGGCGACGACCGGCTTGGCCATCCCGGTCAGCGCGCGCAGGACGGGGTTGTAGTGCTCCCGCACCGTGCTCATCGTCTGTCCGGTGCCCGCCGCGCGGTCCGCCATGAGGGAACCGACGTGTTCTTTCAGGTCCTGCCCCACACAGAAGGCGCGCCCCGTCGCGGTGAGCAGTACGGCACGGACCGCGGGGTCCGACCCGGCCGACTGCACCGCCTCGCGCAGGGCGACCTTGGCCTCGATGTTCATCGCGTTCATCGCCTCGGGGCGGTTGAGCGTGATGGTCGCGAGCCCGTCGCTCACCTCGTAGAGCACGGTGTCGGCCATGGTGAATCCCCTCCAGTGGTCCTGCGCCGGTCATCTTTGTCCGAGCCCAGCATGACGGAGATCATCGGGCTCCGACATGAGGGGAGATATGTGACCTGCGTCAAAGAATTCCTGGCCATGGAGGCGTGAGGGGCGGCGAAGTATCGCAGCCACATCGCCGAATTGAGTGGTTTTGCGGGCGCGCGTTGCGCAAGCGATGCAGACCGATGTTGGTCATCGGGTCCTGCCATGCGGGATAATGGCCTGGAAGCAATGTGTTCGATGCCGGTGACACCTGGGTTGTCGGCTGCGATGAGCTGGTTTCAGGAAGGGGAACGAGCATGGCGGCCATGAAGCCGCGGACGGGCGACGGCCCGCTCGAGGTGACCAAGGAGGGGCGGGGCATCGTCATGCGCGTTCCGCTCGAAGGCGGCGGACGACTTGTCGTCGAACTGACTCCGGACGAGGCCGATGCACTCGGCGACGCCCTGAAGAAGGTCGTCGGCTGACGCGGAAGCGCCCACACTTTTTCACTGCCCCGGCATCGTCACGACATGCCGGGGCAGTGCTATGTCCGGGCTTCGGAGAGTGCGGGAACTAGCGCTTCACGGCGCAGAGAAGGCCGTCGCCCACCGGGAGCAGGGCCGGCATCAGGTCCTGGCTCTCGCGCACGGTGCGCAGGAGCTCGCGGATGCGCAGCACCTCGGCGGGCTGCGGGCCGGAGTCCACCGTCCGGCCGTCGGAGAAGGCGCCCTCGAAGCAGACGAGCCCGCCGGGGCGCAACAGGCGCAACGATTCAGCGAGGTAGTCCAGGTACTCCGTGCGGTCACCGTCGCAGAACACGAGGTCGTAGCCGCCGTCCGCGAGGCGCGGGAGTACGTCGAGTGCGCGGCCCGGGATGAAGCGGGCGCGGTTGCCGGCGAACCCGGCGGCGCGGAAGGCCTCCCGGGCGAACTGCTGGCGCTCGGGCTCGGGGTCGACGGTGGTCAGCACGCCGTCGGGCCGCATTCCGTGCAGCAGGTGGAGCCCGGACACGCCCGTGCCCGTCCCGATCTCGGCGACGGCCTTGGCGTCCGCCGTGGCGGCGAGCAGGCGCAGTGCGGCGCCGGTACCGGGAGACACCGAGGGCAGGCCCGCGTCCTCGGCCCGGTCACGGGCCCAGCGTGTGGCCTCGTCCTCGGCGACAAAGGCGTCGGCGAACGCCCAGCTCGTCTGCCGGTTGCCGGTAATGGCCCTCTCCTGTCCCCGTGGGTGCCTGGCCGTGACTGTATCCGTTGGGGGTGGGAACCCGCAGATGGGACCGGGCGTTTAGTAGGGGTAGGCGGACGCCGGGGGTAACGAATGGATCAAGACTGGCTGCGGGCCCTGCGACCAGGCAGGACACCTGGCAGGAAGCCCGTACCAAATTCCAGTAAAAACGCTTATCCGGAGCTAACGGGCGAGGTGGTTATGGTAGGGGCTCCACTGGACACCACCAGAGCCGACAGGGGAGGTGCGGCTGCGTCCGCGGATCGGGGAGGAGCGCTGAGGCGCTTTCTCGGATTGGCGGGTGAGCCGAAATCCGTGACCGACACCGCTGACCGATTCCACACCGCCCACTCCGCTCAGACCGCGACCTTTGCCGCTGATGCGGAATCGCAGGCGTGGACTCCGCCCACCTGGGAGGAGATCGTCAGCACGCACAGCGGACGCGTCTATCGCCTCGCCTATCGCCTGACCGGCAATCAGCACGACGCCGAGGACCTCACGCAAGAGGTCTTCGTCCGTGTCTTCCGGTCCCTGTCGACCTACACCCCCGGCACGTTCGAGGGCTGGCTGCACCGCATCACCACGAATCTCTTCCTGGACATGGTGCGCCGCAAGCAGCGCATCCGTTTCGACGCCCTCGGGGACGACGCGGCCGAGCGCCTCCCCAGCCGTGAGCCGTCGCCGCAGCAGGTCTTCAACGACACGCACTTCGACGCGGACGTCCAGCAGGCCCTCGACACCCTCGCGCCCGAGTTCCGTGCGGCAGTGGTCCTGTGCGACATCGAAGGCCTCTCGTACGAGGAGATCGCCGCGACGCTCGGCGTCAAGCTGGGCACGGTCCGCAGCCGTATCCACCGTGGCCGTTCGCAGCTCCGCAAGGCCCTACAGCACCGGTCGCCCGAAGCCCGCGCCGAGCGCCGCTCGCTCGCAGGAGCCGTGGCGCTGGGAGGAGGGGGCGCGACCGCGTGAGTGGATCACGGTCGAATCCTGCCGAGCGGCATCTGGCCGAGCAGCATCTGGGGGACCGACTCGCCGCCCTGGTGGACGGTGAGTTGGGCCATGACGCGCGTGAGCGGGTTCTCGCTCATCTCGCGACCTGTCCGAAGTGCAAGACCGAGGCCGACGCGCAGCGCCGGCTCAAGAGCGTCTTCGCCGAGGCGGCGCCGCCGCCTCCCTCCGAGAGTTTCCTCGCCCGGCTCCAAGGCCTTCCCGGCGGTGGCAGCGAGCCCCCTTCCGGCCCAAGACCCCCTGGAAGCGGCGGCTTCGCCACCGCGGACAGCGAGTCAGGGCTGCCGCCGAGCGGAGTCTTCGGCGTGCGGCCCGAGACCTTCGGCTACGCACCGTCGGGCAGCCATGCCGCGGTGCTGCCGACTTCGGGGCGCGGCTTCCGCATCCATGACGTCGACCGCCGTGACGTCGGGCGTGCCGAGGCCGAGCGGTCGCTGTGGCGCGGGCGCCGGTTCGCCTTCGCCGCCGCGGGTGCGGTGTCGCTGGCCGCGATAGCGCTGGGCGGCGTCACGACGGGCATACCCGCCGACCCGGGTGACCCGCGCGCGGGCTCGGGCACGAGCAACAGCTCCGGCAGCAACACCTCGGGCAACAGCAAGAGCAGCGCGTCGCCGATGCGTTCGCCGGGCTCGGGGGTCACCGTGGCTCCCGATTCGGTGCGCCGCCGTGGCAGCGGACCGCTGTCGGTGCAGGGCCAGCGCCCCGGGGTCCTCGCGGCGCCGGTCGCGCCCACGCAGGCGACCGGGCCCCTGCTGCCCGGCGTGCCCGCGCGGGGCCCTCGTGTCCAGCAGCCCGAGCCGGTGTACGCGGGGCAGCAGGTCGCGGCGCCGATGCTGACCGGCGCGGCGATCATGTCCCCGCTGATCCGTCCGGTCCCTCCCGTCGTACAGGGCAGCACGTTCCCCGCGGGCACCGCGGCGGCCTCGCCCACCGAGGCCAGGCTGCAGGGCTCTTCGCAGATACGCTGACGTGCTCTGCGCTTCGGCGCGGGAACCTGGTTGAATCCTGGGTGGGCCGTGCCTGCCCGAGGCTTGTGGCGGGCGCGGAGATGAGCACGTGATCGGCGTCCGCCGTAGGCCAGGTGTGGGGAGAGCATGGACGAGGGCAAGCCCACAAAGGCGAAGTGGTGGAGCCGCCCCAGGCCGGCCTCCACGCCGGACGGAACGGGGCCTCCCGACGAGGGGACGGGCGCCACGGGCCGAGCGGAGGACGCCTCGGGCGACTTCACCCTGGCCGCGGCGACACCGCCCGACACCGCGACTGCCCCGCCCGCCGTTGAGGCGTCGGCAGGCGCCGCCCCTGGTGACCTGGCCGGGGGCGCTCCGCCTTCCGGCTACCCCGCCGAGGGAGCCCCGGCTGCGGCCACGCTGCCCGGCTCCGGTGCCGTGCCCCCGGCCGCGATCGCCCCGGGGGTTCCCGCCCAGGCCGCCACGGCCACGGGTTCGTCGGCAGGCGTCACCCCTGATGACCTGGCCAGGAACGCTGCGGCTCCGAGCTACCCCGCCGAGGGAGCCCCGGCCACGCTGCCCGGCTCCGGTGCCGCGACCCCGGCCGCGACTGCCCCGGGGGTTCCCACTCAATCCGCCACGGCCACTGGTGCCCCGGCAGGCGCCACCCCTGGTGATCTGGCCGGGGGCGCTTCGCCTTCCGGCTACCCCGCCGAAGGGGCCCCCGCTGCGGCCACCCTGCCCGGGGCGGAGCCTGGTTACGGTGCCCTGGGTGCGCACGATGCGGCCACTGGCCCGGGTGTTCCCGGCGATCGGCCCCGCCCGCTGCACGACCCCGATCCGTACAGCACGCCGCCCTACGGTGAGCCCGGTCCCTGGGCCCCCGCCCCGCCCGTACAGCACCCTGCGGCGACCCCCGCCCACGGCACGCAGCTCCCGGCGGCGCAGCACGGCGGAACCCCGCCCCACGGCACTCCCGGCCCGGCTCCGGCCCCCGCCCACGGAGTCGCCCCGCAGCCACAGCCGCAAGCCCAGCCCCAGCCCCAAGCCGTCGTCCCGCCCCGGCAGCCCTATGACCCGTGGAACGCGCCCCTCCAGCAGAGCGGAGCCGTGCCTGTGGATGAGGCTAAGCAGAAGAAGCAGGCGCGGCGGCTCATTCTGGTCGGGGTCACCGTCATCACCCTCGTGGCCGGCGGGATCGGCGGAGCCATCGGGGCCTACGTCGAGCGGAACGCCGGCGTCTCGGACATCGAGCTGCCGCAGGCGGATTCGCAGGACAAGGCCCGCGCCAAGGACAGCGTCGCCGGGATCGCGGCGAGCTCGCTGCCCGGCGTCGTGACGCTGCACGTCAGCGGCGACGAGGCGCAAGGCACCGGCACCGGCTTCGTCCTTGACGGCAAGGGCCACATCCTCACCAACAACCACGTGGTCGAGCCCGCGGGGACGGGCGGCGAGATATCGGTGACGTTCAGCGGCGGAGAGACCGCCAAGGCGGAGGTCATCGGCCGCGACGCCGGTTACGACCTCGCCGTGGTCAAGGTCTCCGGCGTACGCGGACTGAAGCCGCTGCCCCTCGGCAACTCCGAGAACGTGCAGGTGGGCGACCCGGTAGTCGCCATAGGAGCCCCCTTCGACCTGGCCAACACCGTCACCTCCGGCATCATCAGCGCCAAGGAGCGCCCCATCACCGCCGGTGGCGAGAAGGGCGACGGCAGCGACGTCAGTTACGTCGACGCGCTCCAGACCGACGCACCCATCAACCCCGGAAACTCCGGCGGCCCGCTGGTCGACTCCGAAGCCCGGGTCATCGGCATCAACAGCGCCATCCGTTCCGCCGACGACAGCTCGGCCCCCGGCGGCGGCCAGGCGGGTTCCATCGGCCTCGGCTTCGCCATCCCCATCAACCAGGGCAAGCGCGTCGCCGAAGAGCTGATCAACACCGGCAAGGCCACGCACCCTGTAATCGGTGTCACGCTCGACATGGAGTACACGGGCGACGGCGCCCGCGTCGGCGAGAAGGGCAAGGACGGCGGCCCCGCCGTGAACGAGGGGGGTCCGGGCGACCGCGCCGGGATCAAACCCGGCGACGTCATCACCGAAGTCGACGGCCGGCGCATCCACTCCGGCGACGAACTCATCGTCAAGATCCGCGCCCACCGGCCCAAGGACCGCCTCGAGCTGACCGTCCAGCGAGCGGGAAAGGACCGGAAAGTGACACTGGTGCTCGGCGGGTCGGACGGGAACTGATCCACGTCTGTCGCCCAGCGGCTACCGGACGGACAGGAACGCCGGGTACCGTGGACCCGGTCCGGATGGCAAGGAGCTCAAGGTGTTCTCAGACATTGGCCCGCTCGAGGTAGTGGCGCTGATCATCCTCGCCGTGCTCGTTTTCGGCCCGGACAAGCTGCCCAAGCTCATTCAGGACGCCTCGCGGACCATTCGTAAGATCCGTGAATTCTCGGACAGCGCCAAGGCGGACATCCGCAGTGAACTCGGCCCGGAATTCAAGGACTTCGAGTTCGAGGACCTGAATCCGAAGACCTTCATCCGCAAGCAGCTCGACAACGACGAGCTCGGCCTGAAGGAAATCCGGAACGGCTTCGACCTGAAGAAGGAGATGGCCGAGGTCACGGACGCCGTGCACGGGCGGGAGAGTGAATCCTCCGACGGCGCGACCGGCACGGACAGCGCGTCCGACGCGGGCGGCGGCCGCGTCGACATGGCCAAGAAGGACGGCCGTGGCGACCGTGTCGACATGGCCGAGAAGCCCGAGAAGGCCGCGCCCGCCGACCATCCGCCGTACGACGCGGACGCCACCTGACCTCCTCCGCGGCGCCCCCGGCGAGCCCCTGAGCACGCCCATCGGCATGCCTTTCGAGTCACCCGACCGCCGACCGGTGTCCCAGCTTCCGGAACGGGTGTGGCTATCCTGCCTTGTTGTCCGGCTGAGGACGCCCGAGGGGGGCGGGCCCTGCGGACCGATGAGAACGAGGAGGCGGCCGGGTACATGGAGACGACAAGTCGCGTAGGCGCACAGGCGCCGGCCGCGGACGGCACCGCACAGGCGATGCCCTCCGCCCGGCGCACGGTCGACAGCTATCTGCTGGCGCCCTTCCCCTGGTACGGCCTCGACGAGGCCTTCACGGGCGAGCGCTGGCTGATGCAGGTCGGCACCGCCGCGGACGGCACGGTGGAGCACGGCTCCATCGGGCACGGCGATGAGCCGTCGGTACGGAGTGACGGACCCTTCGGCAACAACGAAAAGGAGCGCTTCGCGGCCGTGGTGACCGTCGCGGCCAACCCGGTGCGGCGCAGCCCGGACGGCACGGGCCTGCTCGAGGCGACGTCGGTGTCGTCCGCGGCCTGGCTCGCCGGAGTGGGTCTGCTGTCCTTCACCTGGCCCAGCCAGATGGACCACAGCCTGCGCGACGACTGGCTGGACCAGCAGACCGAGACGGCCTGGGTCCTGGCCGACGACCTGCAGGGTGAGGACTGGTCGACGCTCTCGCTCCCGGTGGACGGGGTGCCGACCTCGTTCCACTACCGCGAGTCCGAGTTCGGCTGGGTGCTCGCCGGGTCCACGGAGGAAGGCGTCCACCTGGGTGCCTACGGTCGTGGCATGAGCGCGTACGGCCTGGGCTTCTCCGTGGTCAAGGACATCCACGACTACGCGGCCGGTTAGGACGCGGCCGGCCGGTCGGGCCGCCGCACACATACGCCGATGGGGGCGCCGCTCATGACGAGCGGCGCCCCCATCGGCGTACGGCAGAAGCCCGGGAAGGCCTCAGAACTTGTTGCGCGGGGTGATCCCCAGCGTCATGCCCGCGAGGCCGCGCTGACGGCCGCCCAGCTTGCCAGCGATCGTGCGCAGCGCCGAGCCGGCCGGGGAGTCCGGGTCCGTCAGGACGACCGGCTTGCCCTCGTCGCCGCCCTCGCGCAGGCGGACGTCGATCGGGATGGAGCCGAGGACCGGGACGTTGGCGCCCGTCGTCTTCGTGAGGCCCTCGGCGACACGCTGGCCGCCGCCCGTGCCGAAGACGTCGACCATCTCGCCGCAGTGCGGGCAGGGCAGCCCCGCCATGTTCTCGACGACGCCGACGATCTTCTGGTGGGTCTGCACCGCGATGGAGCCCGCGCGCTCGGCGACCTCGGCCGCCGCCTGCTGGGGCGTCGTCACGACGAGGATCTCGGCGTTCGGGACCAGCTGGGCGACGGAGATCGCGATGTCGCCGGTGCCCGGGGGCAGGTCGAGGAGCAGGACGTCCAGGTCGCCCCAGAAGACGTCCGCGAGGAACTGCTGGAGGGCACGGTGGAGCATCGGGCCACGCCACACGACCGGGGCGTTGCCCGGCGTGAACATGCCGATCGAGATGACCTTCACGCCGTTCGCCGACGGCGGCATGATCATGTCCTCGACCTGGGTGGGCTTGCCGTCCGCGCCCAGCATCCGGGGCACGGAGTGGCCGTAGATGTCCGCGTCCACGACGCCGACCTTCAGGCCGTCCGCCGCCATCGCGGCCGCCAGGTTCACCGTCACCGAGGACTTGCCGACGCCGCCCTTGCCGGACGCGACGGCGTAGACACGGGTCAGGGAGCCGGGCTTGGCGAAGGGGACCTCGCGCTCGGCGGTGCCGCCGCGCAGCGCGCTCGCCAGCTCCTTGCGCTGCTCGTCGCTCATCACGTCGAGCGTGACGTCGACGCGCGTGACGCCTTCGACGGCGGCGACCGCGTCGGTCACGTTCTTCGTGATGGTCTCGCGCATCGGGCACCCGGAGACCGTGAGGTACACGGTGACCGCCACCACCCCGTCAGGGGAGATGTCTACCGATTTGACCATCCCCAATTCGGTGATGGGTCGATGGATCTCGGGGTCGTTCACCGTCGCCAGTGCTTCACGCACCGCGTCTTCCGTAGCCATAAGACCGATAGTACGGCGCGGTAACCCCGCCCCGGAAAGAGCCGTCAACGGTCGCCTACGTCACGCCCGCCGCTCTCCTCGGCCGGGAATACGACGCGGTGGCCCCTGCGCTGCTCCTCCAGCTCCTTGACCAGGTCCTGGAGTTCGCTGCGGATCCAGTCGCGGGTGGCCACCTCGCCGAGGCCCATGCGCAGCGAGGCGATCTCGCGGCTCAGATACTCGGTGTCCGCGATGGACCGCTCGTTCTGTTTGCGGTCCTGTTCGAGGTTGACCCGGTCCCGGTCGTCCTGCCGGTTCTGCGCCAGCAGGATCAGGGGCGCCGCGTACGAGGCCTGGAGGGAGAGCGCGAGGGTCAGGAACAGGAAGGGGAACGGGTCGAAGCGCAGCACCTCGGGAGCCCAGACGTTCCAGGCCACCCAGACGATGATCGTGACCGTCATCCAGACGATGAAGCGCCCCGTGCCCAGGAACCGCGCGATCCGCTCCGAGAGGCGCCCGAACGCCTCGGGGTCGTACTCCGGCAGGAACTTGCGGCGCGGCGGCCGCGGCTGGTCGAGCCGGAAGCGGGGAGCGGTCCGCTGCTCGGCGCGGTTGTCCCGCTCCCGGTCAGCCGGCGGCATGAGGAGCCTCCTCCTGGTGGAATTCCGTCTCGCGCCAGTCGTCCGGCAGCATGTGGTCGAGCACGTCGTCGACGGTGACGGCGCCGAGCAGCGAGCCGCCCTCGTCGACGACGGGGGCCGCCACCATGTCGTACGTGGCGAAGAACCCGGCGACCTGGGGCAGCGCGGTCTCCGGCGCCAGTGTCTGCAGGTCGTCGTCGAGGATCGAGCTGACCAGCGTGTACGGCGGATCGCGCAGGAGCCGCTGGAAGTGCACGGTACCCAGGTACTTGCCGGTCGGCGTCTCGTCGGGCGGGCGGCACACGTAGACCTGCGCGGCGAGGGCGGGGGACAGGTCCTGCTGGCGCACCCGCGCGAGGGCGTCGGCGACCGTGGCGTCCGGCCGGAGCACGATCGGCTCGGTCGTCATCAGACCGCCCGCGGTGCGCTCCTCGTACGCCATCAGGCGCCGTACGTCGGCGGCGTCGTCCGGCTGCATCAGCGTGAGCAGCCGTTCCTTGTCCTCCTCGGGGAGTTCGGCGAGCAGGTCGGCGGCGTCGTCCGGGTCCATGGCCTCCAGGACGTCGGCGGCGCGCTCCTCCTTGAGCTTGCCGAGGATCTCGATCTGGTCGTCCTCGGGGAGCTCTTCGAGGACATCGGCGAGCCGGTCGTCGTCGAGGGCGGTGGCGACCTCCGCACGCCGTTTCGGCGTCAAGTGGTGCAGGACGTTGGCGAGGTCGGCGGGGCGCAGCTGTTCGAAGGTGGCGAGCAGACTCTCGGCACCCTGACCGTGCTCCTCGAGCGAGAAGCCGTCGACGGCCGACCACTCGACGGTCAGCGTCTCGCCCTTGCGCCGGAAGGTGCCGCCCTTCCCCTTGCGCACGAAGACCCGGTCGATCTCCCAGTCGCGACGGGCCGGCAGCTGCTGCACCGCCACGTCGAGGACGGTGACCTCCTCGTCCGACTCGACGAGCCTGACCCGCCGGTCGAGCATCTCGCCGAGCACGAGCCGCTCGGTGGGCCGCTGCTCGAAGCGCCGCACGTTCAGTACGCCGGTCGTGATGACCTGGCCCGACTCGATGCCCGTCACCCGGGTCATGGGCAGGAAGATGCGGCGCCGCGTGGACAGCTCGACGACGAGACCGAGCAGCCGGGGCGGCCTGCGGTTCACCCGCAGCATCGCGACCAGGTCGCGCACCCGGCCCACCTGGTCGCCGTTCGGGTCGAAGACGGCGGTACCGGCCAGATGTGACACGAAGACCCGGGAGGCGCTAGCCGCCATCGCACGCCCCCTCCTCTGCTCGTGACCTTTTCATGCCGTTCTGTCAGTCAATGCGGGCTTCAGGCTAGCCCGTCCCGGTCGGATACGCCCCGGTGGGGCGTCCGGCCGCACTGGCGACAATCTACCTAGTCAGCACGGGTACGCTGCCGTACTGCCGTAGCCGTAGCCGTCGTCCCCACGAGAGGCAGCGCCCCCTGTGTCAGCGATTCCCCCGGTCCGCCGTACCCGCAAGACGGCACTCGTGAGCGCGATGTGCGCGGGTCTCGTCCTGGGGATCACCGGTCTGACCGGGTGCAGCAGCGAAGAGGATCCGGACGCGGGCACGAACGGCATCGGCAAACTCTCCGCCGCGAAGATCCAGGGCAAGACCCGCGCGGCGGCCGACGCGGCACCCGCCGTGCGGCTCTCGGGCACGCTGGTCAGCAAGGGCCACACGTACAAGCTCGACATGCGGCTCAAGGACGAGGGCGGCAGCGGCTCGGTCACCTCGAAGGGCGAGACCTTCCAGCTGCTGCGCGTCGGCAAGCAGCTCTACCTGATGGCCGACTCCGCCTTCTGGACCCACGAGGACGCCAAGGGCGGCGAGAAGCCCGGCAAGGCCGACGAGGACGCCGCGGCGAAGCTCGACGGCAAGTACGTGAAGGTCCCCGAGGAAGACGCGTCCTACCAGCAGCTCAGCGGCTTCACCGACAAGGACCTCCTCCTTGAGGGCATGCTCACCCTGCACGGCGAACTCGCCACCGGTGAGCGCGGCACGACGTCGGGCAACCCCAGCATCAAGATCACCGGCGACAAGGGCGCGGGCGGCACCCTGGACGTCTCCCTCAAGGGCAAGCCCTACCCGCTGCGCCTGCAGCGCGCGGGCGACGCGGGCACGCTCCGGCTCAGCGACTGGGGCAGGGACTTCACCCTGGAGGAGCCGGCCAAGGACGAGATGGTGGACTACGGCGAGCAGTTGCCCGACTCGTAGCCGACCGGTTCGAGGTCCGGTCAGCCCCGCCGCTTCTTCCGCTTGAACAACAGCCGGGGCAGCGCCTCGGGCACCGGCTCGCGGGTCGTCGCCCCGGTCGGCAGCGGCGGGGCCGCGAGTGAGCCGTCGGGCAGGTCGGTGATCGCATCCCGCGGGGTGAGCCGCACGACCCGGCACTCGTCCGCCCAACGCTGCGGCATCCGCTCGCCGTCAGGCGCGTTCAGGCGCTTGCCCTTGAGCTCGGCGACGGCCGCCTCCCACGCCTCGGAGCGCGGCGCGAGCTCGGTCACCGCCGCCGTCCAGGCGATGAGCCGACCGCCCTTGTCCTTGCTGCGTACGGTCACTTCGGCGGTGCCGCCGTCGACGAGGCCCGGCAGCGGCTGCTCGCCGGGGCCGTCGCCGATGAGGTACGCCGCGCCCTCGTGCCACACGTGCCACAGCGCACGGGCAGGGCCTTCGCCGCGCACCCAGATGAGGCCGGACTTCTTGGTGGCCTCCTCGACGAGGGCCTGGGCGAGCAGCGTGTCTGTCATGCGCGCAGCCTATCGAGCCGCCCGCACCGTACGCCTAGAGCCAGCCGTTGCGCTTCAGGGTGCGGTGGATGGTGTAGCAGGCTCCGGCGATGAGACCGAGCACCATCGGGTAGCCGAACCGCCAGTGCAGTTCCGGCATGTGGTCGAAGTTCATGCCGTAGACCCCGCAGACCGCCGTCGGCACGGCGATGATCGCCGCCCAGGAGGTGATCTTGCGCATGTCCTCGTTCTGCGCGACCGCGGCCTGCGCGAGGTTGGCCTGGAGGATCGAGTTGAGCAGTTCGTCGAAGCCGACGACCTGCTCCTGGACGCGAGCCAAGTGGTCGGCGACGTCACGGAAGTACTTCTGGATGTCCGGGTCGACCAGGCGCATCGGGCGCTCGCTCAGCAGCAGCATGGGCCGAAGCAGCGGCGAGACGGCCCGCTTGAACTCCAGGACCTCCCGCTTGAGCTGGTAGATCCGCCCGGCGTCGACACCGCGCGCGGAGCCCTTGCCCTTGCTCGGGGCGGAGAACACCTCGGTCTCGACCTCGTCGATGTCGTCCTGCATGGCGTCGGCCACCGCGAGATAACCGTCGACGACGTGGTCGGCGATGGTGTGCAGGACGGCGGACGGCCCCTTGGCGAGGAGCTCGGGCTCCTCCTGGAGCCGGCGCCGCAGGCCGCGCAGCGAGCCGTGGCCGCCGTGCCGCACCGTGATGAAGAAGTCCCGCCCGGTGAAGCACATCACCTCGCCGGTCTCCACGATCTCGCTGGTGGCGGTGAGTTCGGCGTGCTCCACGTAGTGGATGGTCTTGAAGACGGTGAAGAGCGTGTCGTCGTACCGCTCCAGCTTGGGCCGCTGGTGTGCGTGCACCGCGTCCTCGACGGCCAGCGGGTGCAGCCCGAACTCGGCGGCGATACCGGAGAATTCCTCCTCCGTCGGCTCGTGCAGACCGATCCAGGCGAAGCCGCCCTCGCGGCGCACCTGGAGCATCGCCTCGTGCGGCGTGAGCGTGTCGTCGCAGGCCGCGCGACGGCCGTCGCGGTAGACGGCGCAGTCGACGACGGCGGAGGCGGCGGTGGGGTCACGGGTGGTGTCGTACGAGCTGTAGGCGCTGCCGTCCTTGCGGAGCGAGGGACGTACGGCGGCGCGAAGGTCACGGATCATCGACATGGGCAGGCTCCTTTGACGGAGGCCGCCGGCGACAGGTGGAACTACCCGGAATGGGGACGTCCTGCTGAGGATGTTTGGCACGTCCACAAAGCGGGGAGCACCGCACCATCGCGGTGGCAGCTTCGCTACTGACTCAGATCAGAGAACTCAGAGAGATCAGGTGGAAACGAAGTGCTCTTCCGTCGCACGCAAGCACGGGGAGTACAGACGCACGGTGGCAGCTACAGGGCTGCGTGAGGTGTCAGACGGAAGAACGGGTGGTACTGCACGGTCGACTTCGATCCATGGCAGCCCCACCTCCTCCGGCCGGTCCCCCGTAGGGGAAGTCCCAAGCGCGTAGCGCGCCAAGTCATCTGCCCGGGCTTGAAAGCGCGCTCTGCGTGCTGCCCGGAACCAGCGGCC
This sequence comes from Streptomyces sp. NPDC054872, assembly GCF_053610705.1. NCBI lineage: Bacteria > Bacillati > Actinomycetota > Actinomycetes > Kitasatosporales > Streptomycetaceae > Streptomyces > Streptomyces sp. NPDC054872. The sequence goes on from NZ_JBSGYY010000004.1 coordinate 36,422, forward strand.
AACACTATCAGCCGACTGAAGTGTCAAGCCCCGTCTTTACCCGCCACTGACGAGTTCTATGCTCGCGTCATGGCTGATGTTCTTGCTCTGGTCGAGGCCCGTCTCCGCACTGGCCTCGGTGAACCGGACGCCCGCGCCGCGGTGACCTTCCTCGGCACCGACCGCGTCGAAGTGCTGCGTTTCACGGACGGGGACCTGGTCAGATACGCCACCCTCGGCATGTCGGCCCAGCCGATGGCCGACCCCACCGCCGCGCTGGCCGACCCGGTCAAGGGCCCGCGCGCGGAGCTGGTCCTCACGGTACGAGGCGGGGCCGCCGACACGGACAAGGTGCTGCGCCCCCTCGCCGTGCTGGCAGCCTCGCCCCAGGTCGAGGGCCTGATCGTGGCTCCCGGCGCCTCGCTCGACGTGGGTGAACCACTGTGGCCCGGCGCGCAGTTCACGTCGGTGCTCGTCGCGGAGCCCGGCGGCCTGGTGGAGGACCTGGACCTTGACGAACCGATGGATCCCGTACGGTTCCTGCCGCTGCTGCCCATGACGCCGAACGAGGGCGCGTGGAAGCGCGTGCACGGCGCGCAAGCCCTTCAGGAGCGCTGGCTCAACAGCGGGACGGACCTGCGCGATCCGCTGCGCAAGTCCGTGGCCCTGGACTGAAGTCCCGTACGCGGGTCCTCAGTTGGCGAAGACGGTGACGCCGTCCTCCGCCGCGTGCTTCGGTTCGAGCTCCTCGGCCTCGTGCGCCAGGGAGTCCTTGCGGACCCAGACCACGACCGCGCCGAGCACCGCCGTGACGGCCGCGACCACGAAGGGGATGTGGATGTCGCTCCACTCCTCGATCTTCGGGGCGAAGAACGGGGCGGCGGCTGCCGCGAACCACCGGACGAAGTTGTAACCGGCGCTGGCCACCGGGCGCGGCGCGTCCGAGACGCCGAGCGCGAGCTCGGTGTAGACGGTGTTGTTCACGCCGATGAAGGCGCCGGACAGGATCGTGCAGACGATGGCCGTGGCGTGGTTGCCGTACCCGAGCACCAGCACGTCCGCCGCGAGCAGCACCAGTGAACCGCCGAGCACCTTCAGCGAGCCGAACCTCGCCTGCAGCCGCGGGGCCACGAGCACCGAGAAGACGGCGAGCAGCAGGCCCCAGGCGAAGAAGATCGCCCCCGACTTGTACGGGGTCATGTTCAGGACGAACGGCGTGAAGGCCAGGACCGTGAAGAACGTGTAGTTGTAGAAGAACGCGGAGGCGGCGGCCGACGCGAGCCCGCCGTGACCGAGGGCCTTGATCGGCGCGAGCAGTGAGGTCTTCTGCGCGGGCCTCGGCTGCTCCTTCAGGAACGCCGTGATGCACAGGAAGCCGACCGCCATCAGGACGGCCGTGCCGAAGAACGGGTAGCGCCAGCTCGCGTTGCCGAGCACCGCGCCGAGCAGCGGCCCGCACGCCATGCCCAGACCGAGCGCCGACTCGTACAGCAGGATCGCCGCGGCGCTGCCGCCGGCCGCCGCGCCGACGATGACCGCGAGCGCCGTCGACACGAAGAGCGCGTTGCCAAGGCCCCATCCCGCGCGGAACCCGACCAGCTCGCCGACCGATCCCGAGGTGCCGGCGAGGCCCGCGAAGACCACGACGAGCGCGAGGCCGAGCAGCAGGGTCTTCTTGCCGCCGATCCGGCTGGAGACGAACCCGGTCACCAGCATCGCGACGGCGGTGATCAGGAAGTACGAGGTGAAGAGCAGGGAGACCTGACTGGCGGAGGCGTCCAGGCCCTTGGCGATGGAGGGGAGGATCGGGTCGACGAGCCCGATGCCCATGAAGGCGACGACGGACGCGCCGGCGGTGGCCCAGACAGCCTTCGGCTGACGCAGAAGGCTGGTCGCTCCCTCGTCGAACGGGTCCCCTCCGGAGGGACCTCCTGTGCTGCTGTTCATGCCTGCTCCTTTAGCGGCTTCCTTCGAGATCGTTGACGTATACACATATTAGTTAGCCAAGCTAAAAGATGCAAGCTACATCTAGTTTCGCCTGGTGGCAGGGCCACCGGACGGGTGATCGTCCTTGACGGGGCGACGACCGGGGAGGACCGTTGGTCGCTATGAGGGGCGAACCCAGTTGCCCGAAGTGTGGTGGCCGGGTCAGGGCTCCCGGCCTCTTTGCCGACTCCTGGCAGTGCGATGTGCACGGGACGGTGCATCCGCTGCAACCTGTGATCCCGCCGAGCGTCGAGGCGCTCCAGGTCGTGGTGCACCGCGCGCAGGTGCCGGTCTGGATGCCGTGGCCGCTGCCGGTCGGCTGGCTGTTCACGGGCGTGGCCTGCGCGGGCGACGACCGCAGCGGCGGCCGTGCCACCGCGGTGGCCTGCTCGGGGCCCGCGCCGCTCGGCGGCATGGGCGAGCTGGTCCTGGTCGCCGAGGAACTCGGCGTCGGTCTCGGCGCGCGGTACGCCGGAGTCGACGGCCCGGACCCCGGTCCCTATCTGAACGTCGAGAAGCCGCCGCAGGCCAAGCTGCTCGCGGCGGGCCGCCCGACCCCGATGTGGCACGTGGCGGGCACGCCGGACGACCGCGCGGTCTTCGCGGGCGAGGCGCGCGGCCTGTGGCTGTGGGCGATCGCGTGGCCCGAGCAGTCGGGACTCCTGATGTACGACGAGCTGGTCCTCACCGACCTGCGTGACGCGGGCGCGGAGGTGGACCTGCTGCCGTGCGGGGCGCTTTCGCCGCGGATCTTGATGCCGTGAGGTGCTGATGTGTGTGGCGGGGGGTGGGTGGCCGGTGCGGGTGGCCGGGCGGTGAGGGGGGCTTCTTCGGGGCGGCGGACTGGTCGGTGAGGCGGGCTTTACCAGGGCGGCGGGCCGGTCAGTGAGGCGGGCTTCTCCGGGGCGGTGGGTCGGTCAGTGAGAGGGGTCTCCTCTGGGGCGGGCGGTGGAGCGTTCGAGTCCCGTTATCCTTGAGCGTCCCCCTTGCGACCGTCCTTCGTGGACCGGTCCGCCCCGCCCCGTCAGAGCCTGGAGTCCGCGTCGTGCGCATCGACCTGCACACCCACTCCACCGCCTCCGACGGCACGGACACCCCGGCGCAGCTGGTGCGCAACGCAGCCGCCGCCGGACTCGATGTCGTCGCCCTCACGGACCACGACACCACCCGCGGTTACGCGGAGGCCGTCACGGCCCTGGAAGGGCTCGACCGGGGCCTCACTCTCGTCACCGGCGCCGAACTCTCGTGCCGCCTCGACGGTGTGGGTCTGCACATGCTGGCCTACCTCTTCGACCCCGACGAGCCGGAGCTCGCCCGTGAGCGTGAGCTCGTGCGCGACGACCGGGTGCCCCGCGCGAAGGCGATGATCGGCAAGCTCCGGGAGCTCGGCGTCCCGGTCACCTGGGAGCAGGTCGCGCGCATCGCGGGCGACGGCTCGGTCGGCCGCCCGCACATCGCCGAGGCCCTGGTGGAGCTGGGCGTCGTGCCCACCGTCTCGGACGCATTCACTGAGGACTGGCTCGCCGACGGTGGCCGTGCGTACGCCGAGAAGCACGAACTGGACCCCTTCGACGCGATCCGCCTGGTCAAGGCCGCGGGCGGCGTCACCGTCTTCGCGCACCCGGCGGCCGTCAAGCGTGGCCAGGTGGTGCCGGAGGCCGCGATAGCGGCGCTGGCCGCCGCCGGACTCGACGGCGTCGAGGCCGACCACATGGACCACGACCCGGCCACCCGCACCCGGCTGCACGGCCTCGCCGCGGACCTCGGCCTGCTGGCCACCGGGTCGAGCGACTACCACGGCAGCCGCAAGACCTGCGTGCTCGGGGAGTTCACCACCGACCCCGAGATCTACGGGGAGATCACGCGGCGCGCGACCGGGGCGTTCCCGGTGCCGGGCGCGGGCGGACGCGCCGGCGCGTAGCGCCACCCCCCCTCCGCCACACCCGCACCCTCACTTCCTCCCATTCCGCCGCGCCCGTGCGGCGTTTTCGTACGCTCACTTCTCTGCAAGGCCATCACTGTGTTCGACGTCGCCGTCTTCGGCTCCCTCTTCCTCACCCTTTTTGTGATCATGGATCCCCCTGGGATCACGCCGATCTTCCTCGGACTCACCTCCGGCCGCCCGGCCAAGGTGCAGAAGAAGATGGCCTTCCAGGCTGTCTGCGTCGCCTTCGGCGTCATCGCGGTCTTCGGTGTCCTGGGGCACCAGATCCTCGACTACCTGCATGTCTCCGTCCCCGCGCTGATGATCGCGGGCGGCCTGCTGCTCCTGCTGATCGCGCTCGACCTGCTCACCGGCAAGACGGACGAGCCGAAGCAGACCAAGGACGTGAACGTCGCCCTCGTGCCGCTCGGCATGCCGCTGCTCGCGGGTCCCGGCGCGATCGTCTCCGTCATCCTGGCCGTCCAGGACGCCGACAGCGTCGGTACGCAGATCTCCGTGTGGGCGGCGATCGTGGCGATGCACGTCGTGCTGTGGCTCGTGATGCGCTACTCGCTGCTGATCATCCGGGTCATCAAGGACGGCGGCGTGGTCCTGGTGACGCGGCTCGCGGGCATGATGCTGTCCGCGATCGCGGTGCAGCAGATCATCAACGGCGTGACCCAGGTGATCAACGGCGCCTAGCCAGGGCTCTACTGGCGGAAGCGTTGCGGAAGTGTTCGGGCGCATGCCAAGGGGCGTTCGGGAACATGCCAAGGGCCCCCGTACCAAAGGTGTACGGGGGCCCTTCAACCTGTGCGCGCAGCCTGTGCGCGCCGCTTATGCGTGCAACCTGGCGTTACGAGGCCGGGGATTCGGCCGGTCGGATATAGATGCGCTGGCCGATCGCTGCGGCCTGCTGCACGATCCGATTGACGGAGGCGGCGTCTACGACGGTCCGGTCCACGGCGGCGCCGTCGACGTCGTCGAGTCGCATGATTTCGAAGCGCATAAGGCTTCTCCCTTCGTCTGGTCATCCTCCTGAAGGAGAACTACTGGTGTGGTGACCGCCGGGACAGCTGTGTCCGGCGTTCCATACGGGTACAACGAGTTGCCCCCAGCAAACATTCCCTACGCTAAGGAAATTTTTCGACAGACTAATTACTCGCGAGTAGCGGAACCGGTTGTGTTCGCTGCGTGACCAACGGGACAATGGCACCGATGAACGACGAGATCGAGATCAGCACCCAGATCAGTGCCCAGCTGGAGCGCGCGACCAACCTCCTCGAGCGCATGCTCGCCGAGGTGGCGAAGACGCCGTCCACGCACGCGATCTTCGTCGACGCCGGATATGTGTACGCCGCGGCGGGACGGCTCGCGGTCGGCACGGAGGACCGGCGCGCCTTCGACCTGGACGCGGAGGGGCTGATCGAGGCGTTCATCGACAAGGCCCGCACGATCTTCGCGGACAGCCGTCTGCTGCGCGTCTACTGGTACGACGGTGCGCGGCGCCGCATCCACACGGTGGAGCAGCAGTCGATCGCGGAGCTGCCGGACGTCAAGGTGCGTCTCGGCAACCTCAACGCGAACAATCAACAGAAGGGCGTGGATTCCCTCATCCGGACGGATCTGGAGTCACTCGCCAGGCATCGCGCCATCAGCGACGCGGCCCTGATCGGCGGCGACGAGGACCTGGTCTCGGCGGTGGAGGCGGCGCAGGGGTACGGCGCGCGGGTGCACCTGTGGGGCATCGAGGCGGCCGAGGGCCGCAATCAGGCGGAGCCACTGCTGTGGGAGGTCGACAGTCAGCGCACGTTCGACCTCGACTTCTTCAAGCCGTACGTGTCCCGGCGCTCGGTCACGACGTATGCGACGTACGAAGGCGCGGGCGCACCGCGGCCCGCGCGGGAGGACGTGCGTTTCGTGGGCGCGCAGATCGCCGCCAAATGGCTGGCCGCGCGGGGGCGTGCGGCGCTGGTGGACCTGCTGCCCGGGCATCCGTACCTGCCCGGGTCCGTGGACCAGGAGCTCCTGGTGGAGGCCGAGAAGCTGCTCGCGTACTCGCTGCGGGGGCAGTCGGACCTGCGGCGGGCGCTGCGGGACGGGTTCTGGGAGCATCTGCAGACGCAGTATTAGCCTCTTGTGAGCTTTTGGTGCTGACCGCCGGTCGGCTTCCTGGTGGGCTCTGCTTCGGCTCTGGGCGCGCACTCAGCCCTCGTCGGCGTGCATCCGGTCCCAGAAGGCGATGAGGGCGGCGGCGGTCTCCGCGGGGCGGTCGGTGTTGGGGGAGTGCTCGGCGCCGGCGATGACCGTGCGGTGGGCGTGCAGCCGGGCCGCCATGTCGTCCAGCCAGGGGATGGGCCAGGTGTCGTCGCGCTCGCCGGAGATGACGTGCTTGCGCAAGGGGAGTGCGGCGAGCTCCGTGACGCGGTCGGGCTCGACGCAGAGCTGCTTGCCGGTGGCGATGAGCTGGGCGGGACTGTGCCGCAGCCAGCGGGCGCGCAGGGCGTCGCCGTCGAGGTCTGTCTCCTCCGGCGGATCCATCGCCTGGATGGCCGCCCATGCCTCGTCCATCGACAGGACGCCGAGCGCGTCCGTCAGCATCTTGGCGCGGGCCTGCTGCGAGGGGGTGATCTGGGCCGGGCCTGACGCCATCAGGGTGAGCGAGGCGAAAGTGCGGGCCCCGAGCCCGGCGGCGCGGAGAACGGCGGCGCGGGCGATGAGGCCTCCGAGGGAGTGGCCCAGGAGGTGCGGGGCGCGCGCGACCCCGTCGGGCTGGGTGAGGGGGTCGGCTTCGGTGCCTGCTTGAGTGAGGGCGTCAACTTGCGCGAGGACGTCTTGGGCCAACTCGTCCTGAGCGTAAGGGAGTTCGTCGTCGGCCGGCCCCGGGGTCTCGTACTGTCCGCGTCCGTCGACGGAGACGGCTCGGTACCCGGCATCTGCGATGGGCTTGAGCAGCGCGATGAAGTCCTCCTTGCTCCCGGTGAAGCCGGGCAGCAGCAGGACGGTGCCCTTGGCCTGGCCGGCCGGGCGGGCGTCAAGGACGGCGAAGTCGCCGCGCGCGGTCCGGAGACGCCGGGCGTCGACGCCGGGGGGCGGGGTGAAGGTCGGGGGCCTGCTCATGCCTTGAGGCTAGCTGGCGGGTGGGTCGGGTGGGCTGGGTGTTCGGCGGGCACGGGGCGCGGGGCGCTGGGGCCGCTGGTGCTTTGCGGGGCGGGGCCGCTGCTGGTGACTTGCTTGCTCGCGCTTCGCGCGGATCTCTGGCGCGGGTCCGCGGGCCCCCCGTAGCCGCAGGGGGTGGGGCTGCTCTGCTGGTGCGTTGTGGGTGTCTTGCCCGCGCTTCGCGCGGAATTTTTGCCCACCCACCCGCCCGCCCGATTGCCCTGCAGTCGTAGGGGGGTGGGGTTGTTTCGCTGGTGGGCTGTGGGCGCTTGTCTGCGCTTGCGCAGATTTTCCCACCCGGCCGCCCGATTGCCCCAGGTCGGAGCACCCTGGGTGGGATTTTCAGCGCGCGCGTGGTCGTGCGTGGCCTTGGGGCTGAGCGGCCCCGTCTGCCCCGTACGTCCTGCTCGCCCTCGCCCAGGGATGCGAGGCGGTCGGAGTGGGTGGCGGGGAGGTCCGGCGCGGAACGGAGCGGTGCGTTGTGGCTCGGCCCTCGTGACGGGGAGTCGGCACGGGGCAGGCAGGCCGAAGGCCCGGTCCCCCGTGGGGGCCGGGCCTTCGGGCGTTTCTGCTCAAGCGGAGCGCGTCAGCTCTCCTCGGCCGGCGCAGCCACCGCCTTGCGGGTCCTGCGGCGCGGCTTGGCGACCGTGGCCTCCTCGGCGACAGCCGGAGCCTCCGCGGCCTTGCGCGTACGGCGACGCGGCTTGGTCTCCTCCGTCGGCTGCGCGGGGATCCCGGCCTCGGCCTTGTCCACCGTCGCCTCCGCGGCCTTGCGGGTGCGGCGGCGGGGCTTCTCTGCCGGGGTCTCGGCGGCCTCGGCCACCTCTGCCACCGGCTCCGCGGCCTTGCGGGTGCGGCGGCGGGGCTTCTCCGCCGGGGCCTCGGCCTCAGCGGTGTCGACTGCTGTCTCCGCTGCCACCGCGGCCTTGCGAGTGCGGCGGGGCTTGGTGGCGGGCGCCTCGGCCTCGGCGGCCTCGGCCACCTCCGCCACCGGCTCCGCTGCCTTGCGCGTGCGGCGACGCGGCTTCGCCGTCTCGCCCTCGGCCGTGTCGACCGCTGCCTCCGCGGTCTCCGCGGCCTTGCGGGTGCGGCGGCGGGGCTTCTCTGCCGGGGTCTCGGCGGCCTCGGCCACCTCTGCCACCGGCTCCGCTGCCTTGCGGGTACGGCGGCGGGGCTTCTCCGCCGGGGCCTCGGCCTCGGCCGTGTCGACTGCTGTCTCCGCTGCCACCGCGGCCTTGCGAGTCCGGCGGCGCGGCTTCTCCGCGGGCGCCTCGGGCTCGGGCGTCTCCACGACCTCGACCGTCGCGACCGTCTCGACCACTGCCTCCGCAGCCTCCGCACCGTTCCGCGTCCGGCGGCGGCGACGCGGCGTGCGCGGCTCCGTCGGCTCGGCCTCGGGGGCGGCTACCGCCGCAGGAGCGGCGGCCTCGGCGACCGCCACCGCCGGGGTCTCAAGGGGAGTACCCGAACGGGTGCGGCGGCGCCGACGCGGCGTACGCGCCTCACGCGGCTCGCGCTCCGGCTCGGAAGCGCGGCCACGGTCACGACCACCGTCACGGCCGCCATCACGACCACCGTCACGGCCACGGTCGCGACCACGCGAGCCGCCCTTGCCGCCGGTCTCGCCGAGGTCCTCGATCTCCTCGGCGCGCAGCCCGGCACGGGTCCGCTCGGCGCGCGGCAGCACACCCTTGGTGCCCGCCGGGATGTTCAGCTCCTCGTACAGGTGAGGAGAGCTGGAGTACGTCTCGACCGGGTCGTTGAAGCCGAGGTTCAGCGCCTTGTTGATCAGCTGCCAGCGCGGGATGTCGTCCCAGTCGACCAGCGTGATCGCGATGCCCTTGGCACCCGCGCGACCGGTGCGGCCGATGCGGTGCAGGTACGTCTTCTCGTCCTCGGGGGACTGGTAGTTGATGACGTGCGTGACGCCACCGACGTCGATGCCGCGCGCGGCGACGTCCGTGCAGACGAGCACGTCCACCTTGCCGTTGCGGAACGCGCGCAGCGCCTGCTCGCGGGCGCCCTGCCCGAGGTCACCGTGCACGGCACCCGAGGCGAAGCCACGCTTCTCGAGCTGCTCGGCGATGTCGGCGGCGGTCCGCTTCGTGCGGCAGAAGATCATCGCGAGTCCGCGGCCCTCGGCCTGCAGGATGCGCGAGACCATCTCGGGCTTGTCCATGTTGTGCGCGCGGAAGACGTGCTGCTTCGTGTTCGCGACGGTCTGGCCCTCGTCGTCCGGCGCGGTGGCGCGGATGTGCGTGGGCTGCGACATGTAACGACGGGCCAGGCCGATGACCGCGCCCGGCATGGTCGCCGAGAACAGCATCGTCTGACGCTTCGGCGGCAGCATGTTGATGATCCGCTCGACGTCGGGCAGGAAGCCCAGGTCGAGCATCTCGTCGGCCTCGTCGAGGACCAGGCACTTGATGTGCTTGAGGTTGAGCTTCTTCTGGCCCGCGAGGTCGAGCAGACGCCCCGGCGTGCCGACGACGATGTCGATGCCCTTCTTGAGGGCCTCGACCTGCGGCTCGTAGGCACGGCCGCCGTATATGGCGAGAACGCGTACGTTCCGTGCCTTGCCGGCGGTCAGGAGGTCGTTCGTGACCTGCTGGCAGAGCTCACGCGTGGGGACGACGATGAGCGCCTGCGGTGCGTCGGTCAGCTGCTCGGGCTTGGCCCGGCCGGCCTCGACGTCCGCGGGGACGGTGACGCGCTCCAGGAGCGGGAGACCGAAGCCGAGCGTCTTGCCGGTGCCGGTCTTGGCCTGGCCGATGACGTCGCTGCCCGAGAGCGCGACGGGGAGCGTCATCTCCTGGATGGGGAAAGGGCTGATGATGCCGACGGCCTCTAGGGCCTCGGCCGTCTCGGAGAGAATTCCGAGATCGCGGAAAGTCGTAGTCAGGGCATTGCCTCTTCTGTGAGACGCGGCCCGAGGCGAACGCTGGGGGGTCGTGACCGTGCCACTACCGCCGGCTGCTTGGGCCGGGGGCGCGGGACCACTGCCTGCGCTCGAGCGCTCGTACCGCTGAGGTTCCCTCCTCGTGCCGTCCGCACTGCGCGGGCCGCCTGGAGGGCTGTCGGGTCGGAGCCGATCGGGCCTCCGACCGGGCATCCTCATTCGTACGGCCCGTCGAATATTCGGCAGGCGCATTACCACTGTACCCCGGAATCTCGCAGCCGTGTCTGGCGAATTCGTCACGTCACTGTCGTCACAGTCACTGACCAGGCCCTTACACGTTGCTGCGCGCGGGCTATTGTGCGGTTTATGGAGACGCCTGACACCGCCGCTGACACACCTGCCGAACCCACGGGAATCGCTGCCCAGGACTGGACGACCGCTTCCGCCGACCCGAACTACCGCGCCGCGGTCGTGGACCTGCTCGGAGCGCTCGCCTACGGAGAGCTCGCGGCGTTCGAGCGGCTCGCGGAGGACGCGAAGCTGGCGCCGACGCTCGGCGACAAGGCGGAGCTGGCGAAGATGGCGTCGGCGGAGTTCCACCACTTCGAGCAGTTGCGGGACAGGCTCTCGGCGATCGGCGCGGACGCCACCGAGGCGATGGAACCGTTCGTGGCTGCGCTCGACGGCTTCCACCGCCAGACGGCGCCGTCCGACTGGCTCGAGGGCCTGGTCAAGGCGTACGTGGGTGACTCGATCGCCAGTGACTTCTACCGCGAGGTCGCGGCGCGCCTCGACGGTGACACCCGTCGCCTCGTCCTCGACGTGCTCGACGACACGGGGCACGCGAGCTTCGCGGTGGAGAAGGTGCGTGCCGCGATCGACGCGGACCCGCGTGTGGGCGGGCGGCTCGCGCTGTGGGCGCGGCGGCTCATGGGCGAGGCGCTCTCACAGTCGCAGCGGGTGGTCGCCGACCGTGACGCGCTGTCGACCATGCTGGTCGGGGGCGTGGCCGACGGCTTCGACCTCGCCGAGGTCGGGCGGATGTTCTCGCGGATCACCGAGGCGCACACGAAGCGGATGGCCGCGCTCGGCCTGGCGGCGTAGTCGCTCGGGCTGAGTGTCACCCGCCGGATGGGCGGGTGGGCGCGGCTTGTGCGTAGTTCCCCGCGCCCCTCGGGGTGTGGGGCCGCCGGTTTTGCCAAAGTTGCTGCGGGTGTGGGTGCGGGTGCGTTGTGGCTGCTCGCGCAGTTCCCCGCGCCCCTGAAGGGGCGTCGGGCCCCCGCCCCCTACGCCGTCGCTGAGCGACGGCGCAGATGGCCGCGGCTGGGGCGGAGCAGCAGTGAGAGCAGGGCCGCTGCCACGGCCACCGCGCCCACGAGGGTGCCCAGGGCGTGGCCCGAGCCCAGGGCCATGTGCGTGACGAACGCGCCGATCACGGCGCCGGCCGCGCCGGTCGACAGGACCAGCTTGCGCGCGGGCAGCCGCGCGGCCAGCCGGTGGGCCGCCGCCCATGCCAGGGCGAAACCGAGCAGTGCGGAACCGAGTGCTTCCAGAATCACAGGGTGTTCCCTCCCTCGCGGCCAGGTGCAAAACGGTCGTAGCCGGTCTTACCCCTGGCGGCCGGAATGCAATCCTCCACAGCCTTCCCCCGTGGGTGGCGTCAACGCATCGCAGTCGGCGCATCAGCCAGAACGCGCGCCAAACGCGTACCAACACACGAGAACGGCCCGGTGGTTGTGGACCACCGGGCCGTTCTCGTCGTTCGTCCTGCGTGCAGCGCCTTGAACTACAGGGCGCTGAAGCCCACCTTGCGTGCGGTCGGCTCGCCGAGCTCGACGTACGCGAGGCGGTCGGCCGGAACCAGGACCTTACGGCCGTGGTCGTCCACGAGGCTCAGCAGCGGCGACTTGCCGGTCAGCGCCTCGGACACCGCGTGCTCGACTTCCTCGGCACTCTGGCCGCTCTCCAGCACGATCTCGCGGGGCGCGTACTGCACGCCGATCTTGACCTCCACGGCTTTGTCCCTCCGACGGTCAGTGATGTGCGCGGCCTGCCGCGCCGTACTCAGCACACATTAGCCCGGTGAGGCGATGCGCATGCTGGTGCCGCTGCACGCCAGTAGCGAACAGAGATCGGGAACAGAACGCGGAAGCGGGACGCGAGAAGGGAAACTCACGCACCGGTGGCGCGTCAGTGACCTTCCAGGCCGTGCAGCGGGAAGCCCGCGATACCGCGCCAGGCCAGCGACGTCAGCAGCTCCACCGCCTTGTCGCGCGGCACCGTGCTGCCACTGGCGAGCCAGTACCGTGCGACCACCTGGGAGTAGCCGCCGAGGCCCACCGCGAGCAGCATCGCCTCGTCACGGGGCAGGCCCGTGTCCTCCGCGATGACCTCGCAGATCGCTTCCGCGCACTGGAGGGTGACCCGGTCCACGCGCTCGCGGACCGCCGCCTCGTTCGTCAGGTCGGACTCGAAGACGAGACGGAAGGCACCGCCCTCGTCCTCCACGTACGCGAAATACGCGTCCATCGTGGCCGCGACGCGCAGCTTGTTGTCCGAGGTGGAGGCAAGTGCCGTACGCACGGACTGCAGCAGTGATTCGCAGTGCTGGTCGAGCAGCGCGAGATACAGGTCGAGCTTGCCGGGGAAGTGCTGGTAGAGCACCGGCTTGCTGACTCCGGCCCGTTCGGCGATGTCGTCCATCGCCGCCGCGTGATACCCCTGCGCGACGAAGACCTCCTGTGCCGCGCCCAGCAACTGATTGCGTCGGGCGCGACGCGGCAGGCGTGTGCCCCGCGGGCGCGCCGCCTCTGTCTGCTCGATGGCTGTCACGCCGCCTCCCATGATCGTGAATGTGCGGTGTGCGCCGCGCGGCCATCGTACTTTTCGGTAACCACGATGTGCGCGGTACGAGCGGAGAATTTCACGGACCGGACGACCGTGAAAGCCGTGCGTAGCAGGGCAAACACGGGCAGCTCAGCGATAGTCGTCTTCGTCGATGCTGACGACGCGGGCCTGTTCGGCCAGGTCTGCCTCGTTGGCCGCGTCCGTGTCCACATCCTGCAAGGAGTCGTCCCCGCGCGGTGCGAGGTCGGTCTGCTGCTCCGCGGCGTCCGCCTCGGGCGCTTCGGTGCTGATGTCGGTGGTTACCTCGGCCTCGAAGGTCTCGGGATCGGTCGGGTCGACGGTCATCGTGGCTCTCTTCTGTAGAGGACTGGTGATGCGAGTGCCCTCTTCCGTGGAGGACTGGTGGTGCGAGTGCCCTGTTCGCCCTCTCCTATGAGCGTAGGAGACCGCCGAACCGGGCGCTACGCGATCTCGGGGTGAGATCGGCCGGATCTGTGACGGCGAACACATGAACCACCGTGTGATCGTCTCGTAACATTGCCGCATGTCTTCGACCGAGCTGCCGAACGTGATCGCCGCCACCGTCGCCCCCAAGCCGGGCGTCGTGGCGGTCGCGGCGGGCGAGCGGCTCGACTCGGTCACCCTTCCCGGGCTCACGCTCTCGGTGCGTTCCAGGCCGTCGGTCCGCGAGGGGCTGCCCTCCGCGCTGTACGTGCACGGGCTCGGCGGGTCCTCGCAGAACTGGTCGGCCCTGATGCCGCTCCTCGAGGACGTCGTCGACTGCGCGGCCGTCGACCTCCCGGGCTTCGGTGACTCGCCGCCGCCGGACGACGGCGACTATTCGGTCACCGGGCACGCGCGCGCGGTCATCCGCTATCTCGACTCGCGCGAGCACGGCCCCGTGCATCTGATCGCGAACTCGCTGGGCGGCGCGGTGACCACCCGCGTCGCCGCTGTCCGCCCCGACCTGGTGCGCACCCTCACGCTGATCTCGCCGGCGCTCCCCGAGCTCCGGGTGCAGCGCACGGCGGTGCCCACCGGGCTCCTCGCGGTGCCCGGCGTCGCGACCCTGTTCACCAGGCTCACCAAGGACTGGACGCCCGAGCAGCGGGTCAGCGGTGTCATGGGGCTCTGTTACGGCGACCCGGGCCGGGTCTCGCCGGAGGGGTACAGCGCGGCGGTGCGGGAGATGGAGCGCAGGCTCGCCCTTCCGTACATGTGGGACGCGATGGCCCGCTCGGCGCGCGGCATCGTGAACGCGTACACACTGGGCGGGCAGCACGGCCTGTGGCGGCAGGCGGAGCGGGTGCTCGCGCCGACGCTGCTCGTGTACGGCGGCAAGGACCTGCTCGTGTCGTACCGCATGGCCCGCAAGGCCGCCGCCGCGTTCCGTGACTCACGGCTTCTCACCCTGCCGGACGCAGGGCATGTGGCGATGATGGAGTATCCGGATACGGTGGCCACGGCGATCCGCGAGCTCCTCGCGGACACGGGCGAGTTGCATGCATCCGGTCAATCGGGCGCGGGGAGCTGAGGCGGCGAGTGGGACGTCATAGCCGCCGGGGTTCAACCGACCTCGCAGACAACACGGGCAACACGAATACCGACGACATACCGGCACCGCAGGGCGCACGCCCGCCGGGCCCCGGCACGGGCCGCCGCAGACGCGCCCCGGGGGACGCCGGCACGCCCGCGCACGGCGTCCCGCAGGCCACCCCGCCGCATGGATTCCCGCAGGCCACCCCGCCGCACGGCACGCCCCAGGCCACCCCGTCACACGGCACGCCGCACGTCCGTGGTGGGCACCCCGAGCAGCGTGAGCCGGGTGGGGCGTGGGGAGCCGGGCCGCGGATGGGCGCCGCCTACGGGACGCCGGGGGCGCGGACCGCGCCGCCTCGCATGCCGGGGCCGCGTCGCGATTACGTGGACGCGTTCGGCGACGAGTTCGCCGACGAGGACCTCTTCGAGAGCGGGGCGACCGGTGCCACGCGCGCGCCGACCGGGCCCCCGCCGCCGCGGACGCCTCAGCCCCGCGACCCGTACGCCTCCGTCACCGACTGGGACCGCGCGGTCGACGAGGACGAGGAAGCACAGGGTGAGCTCTGGGCCGACGGTGCGGATGGTGCGGACGGTGTCGATAGGGCCGACAGCGCCGATGGGGCGGACGGAGCCGACGGCCCTGGCGCCTTCGCGGACGACGACCGGGGCGACCGGGACGGCAAGGGAGGCAAGGGCCGCACCTTCACCGGGATCGCCGCCGCCGCTGTGACGACCGTTCTCGCGGTCGTGGTGGCGGGCCAAGTGGCCGACGGGGCAAAGGATTCTGCTCCCGAGGCCTCCACGCGGGCCGCGAAGGGGCAGGACAGCCGTGCCGCGGGCGAGGACGCGTCCCGCTCGGACGACCGGCCCACGCCCCCCGAATCCGCCCCGGCGACGTACGAGACGAAGATGGCCAAGAAGTACCCGCTCGACGCCAAGCTCACGGCCTCCGGCGACTTCGACGCGATGGCCGGGATCGAGAAGGCCCCCGGCAAGGGGCAGCTGTTCCGCTACCGCGTGGACGTCGAGAAGGGGATGGGCCTGGACGGCGAGCTGTTCGCGTCGGCCGTGCAGAAGACCCTGAACGACGAACGGAGCTGGGCGCACGGCGGGGGCCGGACCTTCGAGCGGATCTCCTCGGGGAAACCCGACTTCGTCATCACGCTCGCGAGCCCGGGTACGACCGCGAAGTGGTGCGCGAAGTCCGGGCTCGACACGATGGAGCAGAACGTCTCGTGTGACTCCGCCGCCACCGAGCGCGTCATGATCAACGCCTACCGGTGGGCGCAGGGCGCCAAGACTTACGGCGACCGCATCCACCCGTACCGGCAGATGCTGATCAACCACGAGGTCGGCCACCGGCTCGGCTTCAATCACACGGACTGCACGAAGGACGGCGACCTCGCGCCGGTCATGCAGCAGCAGACGAAGTTCCTCGACCACGACGGAATCAAGTGCAAGGCCAACCCCTGGGCGTTTCCCAAGAGTTGAGGCATATCCGGCGCGGTGGCGTCGGTGAGTTGATCGCCGCTCCGTAACGTTCCGCTGCGCTGCGCTGCGTGAGGTGCGTGCCCAGGGCGAGTGCGACGCGGTGTGCGGAGCGCCCCGACAGACGTGCGGACGTACGCCGGGGAGCTGGCCGCAGCTTGACTCTCCGTAGCGGAAGAGCGCTCTCCTGGCTCCATAGCGCGACAGAACGCTACCGGGGCGAGAAAGTTACTGCCGTTCACCCCTTTTGGTGGCGCGATGGACAACCGTCCGTCGCGCCACCGGCATGTCCGCATACGTTCGTCCCGCTGCGAGCCGCCGGTCCAACGGCGGCTCCCCACATGGGAGATCGGGGGTGTACGCGTGCGCATCGGATTGCTTACGGAGGGTGGTTATCCGTATGTGAGCGGTGAGGCCAGGCTCTGGTGCGACCGGCTCGTGCGCGGGCTCGAGCAGCACGAATTCGACATCTACGCACTCAGCCGCAGCGAGCGGCAGGAGGCGCGGGGCTGGATCGAGCTGCCGCCCCAGGTCAACCGGGTGCGGACCGCGCCCCTGTGGACCGCCGACCGGCCCGACGACGGAGCGTCCTTCGGGGCCGGGTACGGACGCCGGGCGCGGCGGCGCTTCGCGGAGTGCTTCGGCGAACTGGCCGCGGCGGTGTGCGACTCCGGAGCTGCGGCCGCCGGCAGCGCATCCGGCGACTCCGCAGCGTTGGCGGACCGTTTCGGCAGCGCGCTCTACGGCCTCGCGGAACTCGCCGCCGATCAAGGCGGCCTCGGCGGCGCCCTGCGCTCCGAAACCGCCGTGCGCGCCCTGGAGGGCGCGTGCCGCGCGCCCGGCGCACTCCGCGCGGCGCGCACCGCTCGCGTACCCGACCTGCTCGCCGTGGCGGGCCTCCTGGAGCGCGCGCTGCGACCCCTCTCCCTCGACTGGTACGAGGCCGACGGCCTCGGCGCGGTCGACCTGTGCCACGCCACGTCCGGCGGTCCGGCGGCGCTCCCCGGTCTCCTCGCCCAGCACTTCTCCGGAGTACCCCTCCTCGTCACCGAATACGGCGTGCAACTGCGGGCGCACTACCTCGCGACCGGCGACGAGGCGCTCAGCGCGCCGGCGCGGGCACTTCTCACCTCCTTCCACGGCAAGCTCGCCGCAGAGGTGTACCGCAGGGCCACGGTCATCACCCCGGGCAACACGCACGCCCGCCGCTGGCAGGAGCGGTGCGGGGCCGAGCGGTCGAAGCTGCGCACGGTCTACCCGGGCATGGAGGCCTCCCGCTTCGCGGAGGTCGGCGAGCGGGAGGACCCGGGGGACCCCGACACCCTCCTCTGGGTCGGGCGCATCGAGCCCGCCAAGGATCTGATCTCCCTGCTGCACGCCTTCGCGGAGATCCGCAAGGAGGAGCCCAAGGCCCGGCTGCGGATCGTCGGGGCGTCCGCCGAAGGCCCCGAGGCGGCCGCGTATCTGGCGCACTGCAAGGCCCTCGCGGCACAGCTCTTCCCCGACGAGGCGGACGGCGCGCACGCCGTCGGCGACAACCCCGTCTCCTTCGAGGAGATCGGCGCGCCCGGGGCGCTCGAACTCGCCGACGCGTACGCCGCGGGGAGCGTCGTCGTCCTTTCGAGCGTCGTCGAGGGCTTCCCGATCAGCCTGGTCGAGGCGATGTTCTGCGGGCGCGCCACGGTCTCCACGGATGTCGGCGCGGTCGTCGAGGTCATCGGCGGCACCGGACTCGTGGTCCCGCCGCGCAATCCGCGTGCGCTCGCGGAGGCGTGCGTGGCGCTGCTGCGCGACGCCGGGCGGCGTGACCGGCTCGGGGCGGCGGCGCGTGCGCGGGCGCTCGAACTGTTCACCGTGGAGCAGAACACCGAAGCCTTCCGCGACATCTACCTGGAGATCGTCTCGCACTGCCCGGTACGCAGGGAGGCGCTCGACGACGCGGGCGAGCCGGTGCCCTTCGGCAACCCGGCGGAGGCGTACCTGCCGGGCCGGTGGGCGGCGGCCTCCGGTGGCGGGGACGCGGTCACCGGCGCGGGCGGCGCGCCCAGCTGGGCCCAAGAGGCGGACGGACCTGAGCGGTTGAAGGAGGCGGGCGTATGAACAAGGAACAGCGGATCGACGCGCCACGGGCTCCGGGGAGCCCCGGCGGTTGGGACGTGCGGTCGGAGGAACTGGTGGCCGACGCCGCCCTGGTACGGGAGCCCGCGGCCTGGCGGGGCCCGAGCGCCGGGGCAGGGACAGGAGCCGGGGCGGGGGCCGGAGCCAAGCCCGCGCGCCGCGGCGCCGTCGACCCCGTCAAGGCGCTGATGCACCGGCACCGCGAACTGTGCGAGCGCGCCGTCGACCCGCTGGAGATCGCCGCGGGCCTTGAGGCGCACGGAGTGACCGACCGGACCGCCGCGCGCTTCAGGCACCGGGACGTGTTCGCGCTCGCCGAGGAGATGTACGCGCGCGTGCCGCGCGACGAGGAGGAGCGCGGCACCCCCCTGCCGGCCCCCGCACGCCGGGCCCCCGAAGTGCCCGCCGGATGGGCGCTGTTCGCCCTGCTGCCGGGCATCGCCTGCGGGATCGCCGTCGTGGGGATCGAGCTGAGCGAGGGGCGTGCGCGGTACGCGGTGGGGCTCGGCGGAGCGCTCGCCGTGGCCGTCGCGCTCCGGGCCGCCCTCCGGTACGGACCGTTGCGTTCCGCGCACCATGTCGTGCCGGCCACGCGCGCGTGGACGTGCTTTCTCGTCGCGTACGCCTTCTTCGGCGACGGGCTCACGCAGGCCGCCGTATCCGGCGGGCCCGACGGCCCCTGGGCGCCGTCGACCGCCGCGGCCCTAGGGCTCTCGCTCGCCGTGGCCCCCGCCATGTGGTGCGTGCGGCTCTTCGCCGTGGGGGCGCGGCGACGGCTTGCGCTCAGCCGCGGGCTCGCGGAATTCACCGCCTCCGCAAGGCCGTTGCTGCTGGGCGTCGTCGCGCTGTACGTGTGCGCCCTGGGGGCCCTGCTCGTCGGGGCCGCCGCCGTCCATGGCGAACCGGCGACCGCCGGGGCCGGTGCGCTCGGCGTGCTGCTGCTCCTCGCCCGGCTGCTCACCTCGTACGGGTTCACGCGGGCGCCCCTGCTGATGCTGGGGGCCGCCGGTGCGGTGGAGGCGGCTTCGCTCGCCGCCGTGTTCGCGGGCCGCCTGCCCGGGTGCGCGTGGCTGGCGGCTCCGGTGGAGGGCGCGGTCCGGGCCGGGGGGCCCGGCATCGTCCCCCTCTTCGCGTGCGGCGCCGCCGCGTGCGTGCTGTTGCTCCACTGCCTGCGCGTGCTCGGCCGGGCCTCCGCACACGGCGACGGAGCGCCCTGAGGATGCGCACCGCCAGTTTCCCCTGGCCCCATTCGACATCTCACTCTCCCGCGGGGCCGACACCGCGGGCCTTACCCCGTGCATTACGGCAACCCCCTGAAGGAGAACGCCAGATGAGGACCCCCAGCATCCGAGAATCCGATCCGGGAGCCGCCCGATGAGGGTGCTGCTGATCGGAGCCAACGGATATCTCGGCCGGTTCGTCGCCGACCGGCTGCTCGCCGACCCGGCGGTGCAGCTCACCGCGCTCGGCCGCGGCGACGACTCGGACGTACGGTTCGACCTCGCGAGCGGCAGCCCCGGCGCGCTCACCCGCTTCCTGGACGCCGTGCACCCGGGCGTCGTGATCAACTGCGCGGGCGCCACCCGTGGCGGCGCCCGCGAGCTGACCCGGCACAACACGGTCGCCGTCGCCACGATCTGCGAGGCCCTGCGCCGCAGCGGATGCGGGGCGCGGCTCGTGCAGCTGGGGTGCGGTGCCGAGTACGGGCCGAGCCAGCCGGGCTCGTCCACCGCCGAGGACGCCGTGCCCAGGCCGGGCGGGCCGTACGGCGTCAGCAAGCTCGCGGCCACCGAACTGGTCCTCGGGTCCGGTCTCGACGCGGTCGTCCTGCGGGTGTTCTCGCCCGCCGGGCCCGGCACTCCGGCCGGATCACCGCTCGGGCGGCTCGCCGAGGCCATGCGGCGGGCGATGCAGGCCGGTGACGGCGAGCTCAAGCTCGGGGGGCTCGGGGTCCAGCGGGACTTCATCGACGTACGCGACGTGGCGCGCGCCGTGCACGCCGCCTCGCTCTCCGCCGCCCAGGGGATCGTCAACATCGGTGCGGGCCGGGCGGTGCGGCTGCGTGACGCGGCGGCCGTCCTGGCGCGCGTCGCCGGGTACGGCGGAGCGCTGCACGAGCTCGACCAAGTGGGCCTGCGGCAATCCATCGGGCACCCCCGCGCCGAATCCGACCACGGGAGCCCGGCCGCCTATCCCTACCCCGACGGGTGCGGAAGCTGGCAGCAGGCCGATGTGCGCACCGCGCGCGACCGGCTCGGCTGGCGCCCCCGCATCAACCTCGAGGAATCACTCGCCGACATCTGGATGGAGGCGGCATGCCGCATCTGACAAGGACCGGCACAGGCACCGCGCACACCGACATACGTCTCGGCTTCGGCATCCCCGGGTTCGCGCACCCCCTCGTCGCGCCCACCGAATGGTCCGAACTCACCCGCCCCGGTGCCCCTTTGCACTGGGTCGTCCTGAATGTGAGCAGGGGCCCGGGGGACCGGCCCGACCCGCACTGCCTGGAGGCCGCCGGGCGGCTGCGGAACGCGGGCGTACGTGTTCTCGGTCACCTCGACGTGACGTACGGCGCCCGCGGCTTCGGGGAGCTCATCTCCGACGCGCACCGCTACCTCGACTGGTATCAGGTCGACGGCTTCTCCCTGGACCGCTGCCCCACGGAGCGCGCCGCGCTTCCGGAGGTGCGCAGAACGGTCACGACGCTGCGGGCGCTCTGTGACGACGCGCACATCGTCCTGGGGCACGGCACCCACCCGTATCCCGGATACGCCGAATCCGCCGACCAGTTGGTGACGTTCTCCGGCCCCTGGAGCGATTACCGCTGGTCACAGGTGGCCGAGTGGACCGCCGACTATCCGCCCGAGCGCTTCTGCCACTTCGTGCACGGCATGCCCCGCGGCCATCTCGACGAGGCGCTGCGCATCGCACGCTGGCAGGGCGCGTCGACGATCTACTTCACCGACCGGGTGGACGGCGGGGGAGGGGACGAGCCCTGGGAGTCGATGCCCGGGTACTGGGACGAAATCGTCTCGCGCATCGGAACGGGTGTCTCGGAATGAAGAGGGGCGTGGCAGTGTTACGGACAGAACAACCGTTTCCACATACCGACCAACGGAGTCTCCGTGTCGCTGCCACCCCTGGTCGAGCCAGCATCTGAGCTCACCGTCGACGAGGTCCGCAGGTACTCCCGCCACCTGATCATCCCCGACGTCGGGATGGACGGGCAGAAGCGGCTGAAGAACGCCAAGGTGCTCTGTGTCGGCGCCGGCGGCCTCGGGTCACCGGCGCTGATGTACCTCGCCGCGGCGGGCGTCGGCACGCTGGGCATCGTGGAGTTCGACGAGGTCGACGAGTCGAACCTGCAGCGCCAGATCATCCACAGCCAGGCCGACATCGGCCGTTCGAAGGCGGCCTCGGCGAAGGACTCCGTCCTCGGCATCAACCCGTACGTGAACGTGATCCTCCACGAAGAGCGGCTCGAGGCCGAGAACGTGATGGACATCTTCAGCCAGTACGACCTGATCGTCGACGGCACGGACAACTTCGCCACGCGCTACCTGGTCAACGACGCCTGCGTGCTGCTCAACAAGCCGTACGTATGGGGTTCGATCTACCGCTTCGACGGCCAGGCGTCTGTTTTCTGGAGCGAGCACGGTCCGTGCTACCGCTGCCTCTACCCGGAGCCCCCGCCCCCCGGCATGGTCCCGTCCTGCGCCGAGGGCGGCGTGCTCGGCGTGCTCTGCGCGTCGATCGGCTCCATCCAGGTCACCGAGGCGATCAAGGTCCTGGCCGGCGTGGGCGACCCGCTGGTCGGCCGCCTGATGATCTACGACGCCCTGGAGATGCAGTACCGCCAGGTCAAGGTCCGCAAGGACCCCGACTGCGCGGTCTGCGGCCCGAACGCCACCGTCACCGAGCTCATCGACTACGAGGCCTTCTGCGGCGTCGTGTCGGACGAGGCCCAGGAGGCGGCGCTCGGCGCGACGATCACTCCCAAGCAGCTCAAGGAGTGGATCGACGCGGACGAGAAGATCGAGATCATCGACGTACGCGAGCAGAACGAGTACGAGATCGTCTCGATCCCCGGCGCCAAGCTGATCCCCAAGAACGAGTTCCTCATGGGCACCGCCCTGGAGAGCCTTCCGCAGGACAAGAAGATCGTCTTGCACTGCAAGACGGGTGTCCGGTCCGCGGAGGTCCTCGCCGTGCTGAAGTCCGCGGGCTTCAGCGACGCGGTGCACGTGGGCGGCGGCGTGATCGGCTGGGTCAACCAGATCGAGCCCGAGAAGCCGGTCTACTAGGCGTAGTGCCTGAACGGAGATGGGCCCGCACCTCTTGGTGCGGGCCCATCTTGCATGCGGCTCGTTCTGGGCCGGTTGGGCCAGGGGCTCAGTTCTCGCAGATCTTGCCGTCCTGCGGGGGCTTTCCGTCCAGCAGGTAGGCGTTGACCGTGTCGTCCACGCAGTCGCTCCCCATGCCGTACGCGCCGTGCCCCTCGCCCTTCCAGGTCAGCTCGACGCCGACACCGCGGCCCAGCTCGGCCGCCATCCTGCGGGCGCCTTCGTACGGCGTCGCCGGGTCTCCGGTGTTGCCGACGACCAGGACCGGCGCCGCGCCGTCGGCGCTCACGTCGGGGGAGTCGTGCAGCCCGGCCACCGGCCACTTGTGGCACCAGCCGGCCGTGTCCCAGCCCATGAACTCGCCGAAGACGGGCGATATCTCGCGGAAGTCGGCCAGCTGCGCCTTCGCCTGCGCGGGCGTCGTCCGCGTCTTGTCGTCCCGGCACGCGATCGAGCGCTGTGAGTGGCTCTGCGTGCTGTAACGCCCGGAGGCGTCCCGTTCGTTGTAGGTGTCGGCCAGCTGCAGCAGGGCCGAGCCGTCGCCCTTCTCGGCCTGCTCCAGGCCGCGGGTCAGGGCGGGCCAGGTCTGCTGGCTGTAGAGGGTGACCGTGATGCCGGTGAGGGCCAGGGACTGGGTCAGCTCGCGGTCGCCGGATCCGGGCAGCGGCTCGGCGTCGAGGCGCTTGAGGAGGCGCACTATCTTCTGCGAGCCGTCCTTCGGGTCCTGGCCCGAGGACTTCAGATAGTTCTCCAGGGCACGCTGGAAGCCCCGCGCCTGGTTCTTGGCGTGGCCCATCGAGTCCGCGCTCGGGTCGACGACGGCGTCCAGGGTGAGCCGTCCGACCTTCTTGGGGAACAAGTGGGCGTACGTGCCGCCGAGTTCGGTGCCGTACGAGATGCCCATGTAGTGCAGCTTCTCGTCGCCGAGGACCTGGCGCATCACGTCCATGTCCTGGGCGGCCTCGACCGTCGAGACGTGACCGAGGAGCTTGTCCGAGTCGTCGGCGCAGCCCGCGCCGAAGTCGGCCGCGTCCTTGAAGTACGCGGCTTCCTCGGCCGGGGTGTCCGGGGTGAGGTCGACGGCCTCCGCGGCCTCCGTCTCCTTGTCGCTGCGGCAGCGGATGCCCTCGCTGCCCGCGACCCCGCGCGGGTCGAAGCTCACCAGGTCGTAGCGCTCGCGCAGCTTGTCGTACATGTCCGAGAACGACGGCAGCATGGAGACACCGGAGCCGCCGGGTCCGCCGAAGTTGAACAGGAGCGAGCCGATGCGCTTGCCCTCACCGGTGGACCTGGCGCGGATCAGCGCGACGTCGATCGTCTCGCCGTCCGGCTTCGCGTAGTCCAGGGGGACCTTGAGGGTCGCGCACTGCCACTCGGAGCCGGGGGCGGGGTCGCCGCCGGTCGCCTTGCAGCCGCCCCAGGCGAGTTTCTGGGTGGTGAGCGAGGCGGGCAGGGTGGAGGAGGGGTCGGGCTTCGGCGACTGCTCGGGCCCGGTCGGGGCGGGCTTCGCGTCGTCCTTGCCCCCGCCCCCGTCGGAGCCACCGCAGCCGACGGCGAGCCCCGCCACCAGAACCCCTGCGGCGGCCACCGCTGCTGACCGTACGAAACGCGGCATGGAGCGCTTCCCCCCCTCGGAAGACAGTCAATCCATAGTAGGTGGGGCCGCTGACAACGCCTTTGGCGGGCCTGGCAGCCTTTGCCCCGTCACGAGCGGCCGGCCCCGTTCACGAGCAGACCGTGCCCTCCTTCGGCACCGTGCCGTCCAGCAGATAGCCGTTCACCGCGTCGCGCACACACTTGTTCTTGCTGTCGTAGGCGCCGTGCCCCTGGCCCTTGTACGTCAGCTCGACGCCGACGCCCTTGCCCAGCGCGTCCGCCATCTTCTTCGCGCCCTCGTACGGGGTGGCCGGGTCACCCGTGTTGCCGATGACGACGATGGGCGGCGCGTCCTGCGCGCTGACGTCCGGGTGGTCGGCGGCGCCGTCCACCGCCCAGTCGGTGCAGCCGACCATGCCCCACGCCAGATAGTCGCCGAACAGCGGCGACGCCTCCCGGAACCCGGGGAGCTTCTGCTCGACGTACTCCGGGGTGTAGCGCTCCTTGTCGTCCGCGCAGTTGATGGAGATGTTGGCGGCCTGGATGTTGCTGTACGTGCCGTCCTGGTTGCGGCCGTTCATGGAGTCGGAGAGCGCCATGAGGATCTTGCCGTCGCCGTCGTACGCCTCGTCCAGGCCTTCGGTGAGATACGGCCAGAAGTCCTTGGAGTACAGCGCCTGCGCGATGCCGTTCGTGGCGGCGGTCTGGGTCAGTTCGCGCGGCGCGATGGCGGGCAGGGGCTTGGCGTCCAGATCCTTGAGGAGCCGCGCGATCTTGTCTTTGACGTCCTGCTCGGTGTCGCCGACGGGGCAGTCCGCGACCTTCGACGTGCAGTCCTCGGCGTAGTTGTCGAGCGCGAGCTGGAAGCCCTCGGCCTGGCCGAGCGAGCCCTGCTCCGCCGTCTCGGTGGGGTCGACGACGGCGTCGAAGACCGCACGGCCCACCTTCTTGGGGAACAAGTGCGCGTAGACGCCGCCGAGTTCGGTGCCGTACGAGATGCCGAAGTAGTGCAGCTTGTCGTCGCCGAGCACCTGGCGCATCAGGTCCATGTCGCGGGCCGCGTCGGTGGTGCGTACGTGGGGGAGAATCTCGCCGGAGTTCTTCTCGCAGGCTCCGTTGAAGCCCTTCACGTTGTCGACGAGCTTCTTCTGCTCGGTGTCGTCGTCGGGCGTGGAGTCCTGCTGGAAGTACGTGTCGAGCTGTTCGTCGTCCTCGCACCGCACGCCCGCGCTGCGGCCGACGCCGCGCGGGTCGAAGCTGACCAGGTCATAGCGAGTGCGCAGCTTGGCGTAGTCCTCGCCGAAGGCGGGCAGCGTGGTGATGCCCGAGCCGCCGGGGCCGCCGAAGTTGAAGACGAGCGAGCCGATCCGCCGGTCCTTCTTGCCGCTCGCCGTGGCGCGGATCAAGGCGATGTCGAGGGTGTCCCCCTTGGGCTTGTCCCAGTCGAGGGGGGCCTTCATGGTGGCGCACTGCCATGTGGCGCCGCCGGGCAGCGGGGACGGGGGCTCGCCGCCACCCTCGGATGCGGTGGGCGCGGGGCAGTCCTTCCAGCTGAGCTCCTGGGCCGAGAGATTCTCGTCCTCGGAGTCCTTGGAGTCGTCCGAGCCACAGGCCGCGAGGGTTGCGGACAGCAGGACGACAGTGGCGGCGGCACGCGCCTTGAGGTTGGGCATGCTCCCCATCCTGCGGGGGGCGCGAACGGGGCGCACGGCTGGCTCGGCCTTCCGTGAACAGGCCTCCTTCTTAAGGAAGGCCCCGCCTTCTAGAGAAGGCCCTTCCTTGTCAGGTGGTTGAAGAACAGCCACCCGGGAAGCACCGGCAGCCACAGGGTGAGGAGGCGGAACAGGAGCACGGCGGGTGCCGCGACATCCTTGGGCACGCCCACCGCGATCAGACCGAAGGTGAGCGTCGCCTCGACCGCTCCGACACCGCCGGGCGTGGGCGCCGCGGAGCCGAGCGCGTTGCCGGCGAGGAAGACCACGGCGACGCTGGCCAGGGTCAGCGGCTTCATCTCCGTGGTGCTGAAGGCGCGTACCGAAGCGTCGAGACAGAGCACGAACGTCAGCGTCAGGAGCAGCATGCCGCCGATGCCGGTGAGCAGTTTCTGCGGACGCTGCAGCACGTCGAGCATGCGCGGCACGACGCCCGCGAACAGCGACCGCACGCGCGTGACGACGAACTTCCGCAGGAACGGGATCGCGGTCACCACGAGCACGAGCACCGCGACCGACAGGAGACCGGCGATGACGGTCCGGGACGGCGACAGGGAAGGCGTCTTCTCCGTACCGGTCACATAACCGAAGATCATCAGCAGCATGATGTGCGAGCCGAGCCCGAAGAGCTGCGAGGCGCCGACGCTCGCCACCGCGAGGCCGGAACGTACTCCGGAGCGCTGCAGGAAGCGCGTGTTGAGCGCGACGCCGCCCACCGCGGCGGGCGCCACGATCTTCACGAACGACCCGGCGACCTGCGCCTGCACGGCCCGCAGGAACGGCACACGCTCCGGCACGAAGCCGAGGAGGCTCATCGCCGCCGCGAAGTAGCTCAGCGCCGAGCACGCCACGGCCACGGCGACCCAGCCCCACTCGGCCTCGCCGACGATCGTGTTGAAGTCGACGTGGGTGAGCTGCGAGAGCAGGAAGTACGCGCCGATGGCACCGGCGATGAAGCTGATGAGCGTGCGCGGCCTGATCCGCTCCAGTTGGGCGGGTTCGACGGGCGCCTGCGGCCGGATCAGCAGCACCTGGTGGCGGATCTGGGTGAGCAGATCTTCCTCGCGGGCCTGGTCGAGCGCTACGTCTATGGCCTGCTTCTCGGCCTGCTTCTCGGCCTGCTTCTCCGCGCGCACGGTCTTGCGGTCGGGGCCCTTGGCGCCCCCCTCGGCGGTCTCCAGCGCTTCCGCCGCCGCGTCCGCGTTCGCCTCCGCCGCGCGGGCCAGCTTGTCCTTGCGGGAGGCCTCGAGGACCGCCTCGCGCTCGCGCTGGGACCTCTCCCTGGCCAGCTTGCGCAGGGTTCCGCGGGTCGAGCGGGTCAGCGCGATGGGCTGGAGCAGCGGCAGACAGTCGGCGACCGAGTCGGGGCCCAGCACGTCGACGGCGGTCGCGACCGCGCGTTCGGCGCCCACGCGGAGCCCGAAAGCGGTCAGGAGCTGGGCGATGTCCATCCGCAGGACCAGGTCGCCCGCGGCGATCTCACCGCCCCTGAGGTCGGTCAGGATCACCGTGCCGGAACGATCCACCAGAATGGCGTCGCCGGCGAGCCTGCGGTGCGCGATCCGCCGCGACTGGAGCGCCTGCACCTGCCGCCAGGTGTCGCACAGCAGTTCATCGGTGATGACGTCGTCCGGCAGGGAGTCCAGGGTGCGGCCGCCCGTGTGCTCGTAGACGAGGATCACCGCGTCGGGGCCGAGCTCGGAGGTGGCGATCAGCTTGGGCGCGTTGGCCCCGGCCGCGATCGCCGCGTACGCGAGGAGGGCCTCCTGCTCCAGGGCCTGGCGCAGCGACTGGAGGCTGCGGCGCTGGGTGATGCCGCGCAGCGTGAGTCTGCGCCACACGCGGTAGAAGAAGCCCTGGGCCTGCTGTTCGCGGTCGATGACCGTGACGTCCAGGGGCGGGCCGTCCTCCAGGGTGACGAAGTAGCGGCGGCCCCGGTCGCCGTGCTCGCTGTCGGGGGAGTCCTCGCGGGCCGCGCTCACCGGGTGGAAGCCGACGTGCCGCAGACCGGCGAGCAGTGTCTGGCCGGTGGGCCGCACGTTCGGTGAGCCGACCGCGTACAGCGTGCCGTAGGCGACGCTCCAGCCGAGGAGGACGGTCAGGATGATCGAGAAAGGCGTCGTGTAGCCGGTGACCAGCATGGTGAAGGCGTCGAGCAGCAGCACCACCCACAGGACCACGCGCCAGCGCGGTCTGCGGGACATCCCCACGGCTGTCATGTACGCGATGACGGGGGCCAGATAGCCGTGGACGGGATCGGTGAGCGCGTGCAGATCGCCGGGGGACGGCCGGGTCAGCGCCTCCTGGATGGACCCCGGTGCGGCCTTGGCGACCCAGAGGTCGGTGGCCAGCGTGACGCCGTGGGCGAGGACGGCCGCGAGGACGCCGTCGGCGATGCGCAGGCCGTCCCGTTTGACCAGCCGCTCGATGGCGAACGCGACCGGCACGAGCAGGACGCCGATGCTCGCGGTGAGACCCGCGAACTTGATCAGGAGGTCGGGCGCCTGGTCCGTGCCCTTGTCGATGTCCTGGGCGAGGCCCGACGTCGTGCCGTGCGCGAACGCGGCGATGGCGAGGACGACGGCGATCCCGAGGATGCCGACGAGCAGCCGCATCAGGTCGGAGGGACGGTGTACGCGCGCCGCGAGCAGCGGTTCGTCACCGGCCACACGGTCGGTGTGGGCTTCCTCTTCGTCGGCGCAGTCATCGGGCACGTAGGCGTCGTGGATGTCCTGCTCGGCTCCGGAAAGCCCGCCTCCGGAAAACCTGGCTCCGGAAGGCCCGCCTCCGGAAAGCCCGCCCCCCGACGGCCCGGACCCGACTTGGTCGGACCCGCCGTCCTTCTCGAACTTCTCGTGCTTCTTCAGGGAGTGCCCACCGGTGTCCGGGTGCGCCTCGGCCGCAGGGGTGCCCGCCGTCTCATCGGGGTGCACGTCCTGCTGCTCCGTCGCCTCTTCTTGATCTCGTATCACCAGTCACCGCCCGCACGATGGTGGCATGTCCCACCGACAGAGGGGGGCATCAGGGTGCAATGCGGGGGCGCAAAGTGTTCACCGAGCTCCAGTTTGTCTCGTACCGCACACTCTGTCGCGGGCCGCTCACTGTGTCGGTGGGGTACGGCAGGATGGACCGGATGAGCGAGGAGAGCGGACCGGAGCAAGAGCTTCCGGAGTACCCGGAGTACGCGGAACGGGTCCTCGAGGTCGCGGAGCTGATCCCTCCGGGACGGGTGATGACCTACGGGGACGTCGCCGAATGGCTGGAGGAGGGCGGCCCCCGGCAGGTCGGCCGCGTGATGGCGCTCTACGGAGGGGCGGTTCCGTGGTGGCGCGTGGTGCGCTCGGACGGCGTGCTCCTGCCCGGCCACGAACTGCGTGCGATCAGCCACTACCGCGCGGAGGGCACGCCGCTGCGCGAGGCGAGCCGCGCGGCTCAGGGCCATGTGCCGCGCCTCGACATGCGGCGGGCGCGCTGGGACGGCGCCGGTCCGCACGGGGGCGGCAAGGCGGCGGGCGACGACGCGGCAGGAAGCGGCGAGGCCGCTCACCCGCGGACTCCGGAGGCTCACACCTGACAGCTTCGGCCATCCCGCGGCGTCGCGGGGGGCCGGTGGCCCGTACGGGGGAAGCCACGCGTCCCGCACGCCCGCTGGCGTAGCGTCGACAGCACGCATTTCTCTCACCCCGCAGCCATCGCGCAGACGTTCTTCACCACGTACACCCACCAGGACCGGCGACCCACGTGAGCTCCACTTCTTCCGCCCGGCACACCCGGCACCCGTCGCACCTCCAGGCGCGACAGGGGACCCAGGGTGCCTATCGGCTGGTGCGTACCCCGCCGGTCCGCGTGGCCCCCCCTGGTCTTGACGCACGGCAGCGTGCGGTGGTTGACCACCCCGGAGGGCCGCTGCTCGTCCTTGCGGGGCCCGGCACCGGCAAGACGACGACGCTCGTGGAGTCGGTCGCCGCGCGGATCGCCAAGGGCACGGAACCGGAGCGGGTCCTCGTCCTCACCTTCAGCCGCAAGGCCGCGGTGGAACTGCGCGACCGCATGGCGCTGCGCATAGGAGCGGCCAACGCCCCGCAGGCGACGACCTTCCACTCCTTCTGTTACGCCCTCATCCGCGCCCACCAGGACGCCGACCTGTTCGTCGAGCCGCTCCGGCTGCTCTCGGGCCCCGAACAGGACGTGGCCGTGCGCGAGCTCCTCGCGGGCCAGATCGACCTGGCGGGGGAGGGCCGCTCCCACGTCCGCTGGCCGGACGAGCTGCGCGCCTGCCTGACCACGCGCGGCTTCGCCGACGAGGTGCGCGCGGTGCTCGCCCGGAGCCGTGAACTGGGCCTCGGCCCCGACGCCCTGGATGCCTTCGCCCGCCGCGCGGGGCGCCCGGACTGGGGCGCGGCGGCGGCGTTCCTCGCGGAGTACCTGGACGTACTCGACATGCAAGGAGTGCTCGACTACGCGGAACTGGTGCACCGCGCGGTGCTGCTCGCGCGGCGCCCCGAGGTGGCGCGGGCGCTCGGCGCGCAGTACGACGCGGTGTTCGTGGACGAGTACCAGGACACGGATCCGGCGCAGGTGCGGCTGCTGCACGCGCTCGCCGGGGGCGGGCGGTCCCTCGTCGCGTTCGGTGACCCGGACCAGTCGATCTACACCTTCCGGGGTGCCGACGTGAACGGCATCCTGGAGTTCCCCGACCGCTTCCCGCGCGCGGACGGCACCGCGGCGCCGGTGGAGGTGCTGACGACCTCGCGCAGGTCGGGCGCCGCCCTTCTGGAGGCCACCCGTCTGCTGACCCGCCGCATGCCGCTCACCAGGCTGCCCGCGGACAAGGTGCGGGCCCACCGGGAGCTGGCCGCGGTCAGGGAGGGCGGCCGCGTGGAGACGTACACCTACCCGACGGCTGGCGCCGAACTCGACAACATCGCGGACATCCTGCGCCGCGCGCACCTGGAGGACGGTGTCCCGTGGGGTGAGATGGCGGTCCTGGTCCGCGCGGGAGCCCACACGATCCCCGCGGTCCGCCGCAGCCTCACCGCGGCCGGCGTCCCCCTGGACATCGACGGCGACGACATCGCCCTGCGCCACGAACCGGCGGTCACGCCCCTTCTGACGGCGCTGCGGGTGGTCGCGACGGCGGTGGTGTCGCAGGCGACGCCTGCGGGGGTGGAGCCGGAGCCGGAAGCGGACCCGGAACCGGCACCGGAGCCGGCACCGGAGGCGGACCCGGGGGCCGACGCCGATACAGAGACCGATACCGAGCCCGAAACCGATACCGAGCCCGAGCCCGGAGCCCGAGCCACGGCCCCCGCCTGGCTCGACACCGAGACCGCCCTGACCCTCCTCACGTCCCCCCTCGCCGGCATGGACGCCGCCGATCTCCGCCGCCTGGGGCGTGCCCTTCGCGCGGAGGAGCGTGCCGCGGGCAATCACCTTCCGCCGCCCTCCGACGATCTCCTTGCGCGCGCGCTGGCCGAACCGGAGCGGCTCGTCGCGCACGACCCCGCGTACGCGCGGGGCGCCCAGCGGCTCGGCGCACTGCTCCGCAAGGCGCGTGAGCGTCTCGCGGGCGGCGGCACCGCCGAGGAGGCGCTCTGGGAGCTGTGGGACGGCACGCCGTGGCCGCGCCGCCTGGAGCGGACCGCGCGACGCGGAGGCGCCGCGGGGCGCAACGCGGACCGCGATCTCGACGCGGTCTGCGCCCTGTTCGCGTACGCCTCGCGCGCCGAGGAACGCACCGGAGGGCGCGGCGCCCTCAACTTCCTGGAGGAGACCGAGGCACAGGACATCGCCGCGGACACCCTCATGCGCAGGGCCGTACGCCCCGACGCCGTACGTCTGATGACCGCGCACCGTTCCAAGGGCCTCGAGTGGCGGCTCGTGGTCGTCGCCGGTGTCCAGGAAGGCCTCTGGCCCGACCTGCGCCGCCGCGGCTCCCTCCTGGAGGCCGACCGCATCGGAAGCGACGGCCTCGCCGAGCCCCTCACCCCCGGAGCGCTCCTCTCCGAAGAACGCCGGTTGTTCTACGTGGCCGCCACGCGCGCGCGCGAACGCCTCGTCGTCACCGCCGTCAAGGCGCCCGCGGACGACGGCGACCAGCCCTCCCGCTTCCTCACCGAACTCGGCGTGGAGCCCAAGGACGTCACGGGCCGCCCGCGCCGCCCCCTCTCCGTCTCCGCGCTCGTCGCCGAGCTGCGCTCCACCACCGTCGACCCCCGGGTCTCGGAACCGCTGCGCGAGGCCGCCGCGCACCGCCTGGCCAAGCTCGCCGCGCTGAGTGATGCCGACGGGCGCCCCCTGGTGCCGTCCGCGCACCCGTACCGCTGGTGGGGCATGTACGAGCCGACGGCGAGCGAAGTCCCCCTGCGGGACCGCGACAAGCCCGTCGTCCTCTCCGGAAGCGCCCTGGACCAGCTCGCCAACACCTGCTCCCTGCAATGGTTCCTCGGCCGCGAGGTGAAGGCGGACGCCCCCGCGACCGCCGCCCAGGGCTTCGGCAACGTGGTGCACGTCCTGGCCGACGAGGTCGCGTCCGGCAGGACACCCGCCGACCTCGCCGTCCTCATGGAGCGCCTCGACTCGGTCTGGGACGCGCTGGCCTTCGACGCACCATGGAAGTCGGCGCAGGAGAAGGAGCACGCGCGCGTGGCGCTCGAACGTTTCCTGCAGTGGCATGTGATGGACCGCGCGAGCCGCACCCCCGTCAGCAGCGAGCACGACTTCGACGTCACCCTCGAAGCGGGGCCCTACGAAGTACGTGTACGCGGCTCCATGGACCGCGTCGAGCAGGACGCGCAAGGCCGCGCCTACGTAGTGGACTTCAAGACCGGCAAGCAGACCCCCACCGCCGCCGAAGTGGCCCGCCACCCGCAGCTCGCCGTCTACCAGCTCGCCCTGCGCGAGGGTGCGGTCGACGACGCCTTCGAAGGCGTACGTCCCGAAGCGGGCGGCGCGGAACTGGTGCAGCTGCGCCAGGGCGCCGCCAAGAAGGAGGGCGGCGAGAGCTTCCCCAAGGTGCAGGCGCAGGAGCCGCTCGCCGGGGAGTGGGTGGGCGACCTGCTCGCCACGGCGGCCGGCAAGGTCCTCGACGAACGCTTCTCGCCCACCACGGGCCAGCACTGCACGCACTGCGCCTTCCGCGCCTCGTGCAGCGCGCGGCCGGAGGGCCGACAGGTCGTGGAGTGACGCCAGAGTGACACCCCGGGGCGCCAGTGGCCAACGTCACCCTTCTTTGTACGCGTTCATAGCAGCCGCACAGGCCATCTAAAGTCGCGGCAAAGCTCAACGTCTTTTGAGGAGAAACACACATGGCAGCCAACCGGAAGATCCTGGCCGCGGCAGTCGTCTGCGCCGCCGCGTTCGTGGGCATCACGGGCTGCTCCAGCGAGGAGAAGGACCCCTTCGAGGGGATGAGCGCCGACAAGATCGCCAAGAAGGCGGCCGACGCGTCCAAGGACGCGGGCTCCTTCCGGGTGTCCGGCGAGGGCAAGCAGGGCACCGAGACGGTCAACGTCGACTTCTCGATCGCCAAGTCCGGTGACTGCAAGGGCAAGGTGGGCGGCGGCGCGGGTGGCACCGCCGAGCTGCTCGTGTCCGACAAGACCCAGTACATCAAGGGTGACGAGGCGTACTGGAAGAAGGCCATGGGCGGCAGCGGCAAGGCGTCGGCCCTCAAGGACAAGTGGGTCAAGGCGCCGAGCGGCGGGAACGGCGGCGTCTGTGACCCGGACGCGATGTTCCAGTCGAAGGAGCTCAAGAAGCTCGAGCGCGAGAAGGACTCCGAGGTCGACGGCAAGAAGGCGGCCGTCCTCACGAAGAACGACTCGGGCAAGAAGACCACCTTCTACGTCGCCGCCGAGGGCAAGCCGTACTTCCTGAAGATCGTCACCTCGGGCAAGGAAGACCCGGGCACGATGAACTTCACCGACTACGGCAAGCCCGTCGCCGTCAAGGCCCCGGCTCCGGGCGACGTCATGGACATGGAAGAGCTCATGAAGTCCTGACACCTTGACGCCATGAGTGACAGCGGCCACTGACGACCGGGCAGGCCCCGATTGTCAGTGGCCGCCGCTAGCCTCTCTGACGTGTCACCTCGCCTCACCGACCCCGAGCAGCTCAAAGAGCTCCTCGGTATCCCGTTCACCCCGGAGCAGACGGCCTGCATCACCGCGCCGCCCGCCCCGCAGGTGATCGTGGCCGGAGCCGGGTCGGGCAAGACGACGGTGATGGCGGCCCGCGTGGTGTGGCTGGTGGGCACCGGGCAGGTCGCCCCCGAGCAGGTTCTAGGCCTGACGTTCACGAACAAGGCGGCCGGCGAGCTCGCCGAGCGGGTGCGCCAGGCGCTGATCAAGGCCGGGGTCACCGACCCCGAGGTGCTTGACCCGGACCACCCTCCGGGCGAGCCGGTCATCTCCACGTACCACGCCTTCGCGGGCCGCCTCCTGACCGACCACGGGCTGCGCATAGGGCTCGAACCCACCGCCCGGCTGCTGGCCGACGCCACCCGCTTCCAGCTCGCCGCACGCGTGCTGCGCGAGGCACCGGGCCCGTATCCCGCGCTGACCCGTTCCTTCCCCGACCTCGTCAGCGACCTCCTCGCGCTCGACAGCGAGCTCGCCGAACACCTCGTACGTCCCGAGAAGCTCCGCGCGTACGACACCGAGCTGCTGCACGCCCTGGAGGGCGCCAAACTCTCCAACGCCGACCTGCGCAAGGTGCCGGAGACGGCGGCCGCCCGGCTCGAACTGGCCGAGCTCGTCGGCCGCTACAGGGAGGCGAAGAGCGCCCGCGACCTCCTCGACTTCGGCGACCAGATCGCCCTCTCCGCGATGCTGGCCCGCACCCGCGCGGAGGTCGGCGAGATCCTGCGGGAGGAGTTCCGGGTCGTCCTGCTCGACGAGTACCAGGACACCTCGGTGGCCCAGCGCATCCTCCTGGCGGGCCTCTTCGGAGGCGGCACGGGCCACCCCGTGACGGCGGTCGGCGACCCCTGCCAGGCGATCTACGGCTGGCGCGGCGCGTCCGTGGCGAACCTGGACGACTTCCCCGAGCACTTCGCGCACGCCGACGGGCGCCCCGCGGCCCGCCACTCCCTCAGCGAGAACCGCCGCAGCGGCGGCCGCCTCCTGGACCTCGCGAACGGCCTCGCGGAGCCCCTGCGCGCCATGCACGCGGGCGTGGAGGCGCTGCGGCCCGCACCCGGCGCCGAGCGCGACGGCGTGGTGCGCTGCGCCCTGCTGCGCACGCACGCCGAGGAGATCGACTGGATGGCCGACTCCATCGCGCACCTCGTGCGCACCGGGAAGGCCCCCGGCGAGATCGCGGTCCTGTGCCGCACGGCCACCGACTTCGCGCAGATCCAGGGCGCGCTGGTGGCCCGCGACGTCCCCGTGGAGGTCGTCGGCCTCTCCGGGCTTCTGCACCTCCCGGAAGTCGCGGACCTGGTCGCCGTCTGCGAGGTGCTCCAGGACCCGGGCGCCAACGCCTCCCTGGTGCGCCTGCTGACCGGCCCGCGCTGGCGCATCGGCCCGCGCGACCTCGCCCTCCTCGGCCGCCGCGCACGCCTTCTCGTACGCCATGGGCACGCGGCCCCGGACGACGACCCGGACCGGCGGCTCGCGGAAGCGGTCGAGGGGGTCGACCCCGCCGAGGTGATATCGCTCGCGGACGCGCTCGACACCTTCCTTGAGACGCCTTTTGAGGAGGACACCGAGGACGACGGGTTGCCCTTCTCACCGGAGGCGAGGGTGCGGTTCGCCCGCCTCGCGGCCGAACTCCGCGATCTGCGCCGCTCGCTTGCCGACCCGCTGATGGACGTGCTGCACCGGGTGCTCGCCGTCACGGGCCTCGAGGTCGAACTCTCCGCGTCACCGCACGCCCTCGCGGCCCGCCGCCGCGAGACGCTCTCGAACTTCCTGGACGTCGCCGCGTCCTTCGCCGCGAACGACAGCGGGGCGAGCCTGCTTGCCTTCCTCGCCTTCCTGCGGACGGCCGCGCAGTACGAGAAGGGCCTGGACAACGCCCTGCCCGGCGGCGAGAACACGGTCAAGGTGCTCACCGCTCACAAGTCGAAGGGCCTGGAGTGGGACGTCGTGGCTGTCCCCGGCCTGGTCACCGGGACGTTCCCGAGCACTCAGGGCCGCGAGAAGTGGACGGCCCAGGGCAAGGTCGTCCCGCACGCACTGCGCGGCGACGCGGCGACCCTGCCGGACATAGAGGCATGGGACTCCCGGTCCATGAAGGCCTTCCACGAGGACATGAAGGAGCACCAGCGCACCGAGGAGCTCCGCCTCGGCTATGTGACCTTCACCCGGCCCCGCTCGCTGCTCCTGGGCTCCGGCCACTGGTGGGGCCCCTCGCAGAAGAAGCCGCGCGGCCCGTCGGACTTCCTCCGGGCGCTGTACGACCACTGCGCGGTGGGCCACGGGGAGATCGAGGCCTGGGCCGACGAACCGGAGGAGGGCGAGGAGAACCC
Source organism: Streptomyces sp. NPDC054872 (assembly GCF_053610705.1). Taxonomy (NCBI): domain Bacteria; kingdom Bacillati; phylum Actinomycetota; class Actinomycetes; order Kitasatosporales; family Streptomycetaceae; genus Streptomyces; species Streptomyces sp. NPDC054872. The sequence continues at coordinate 72,489 of NZ_JBSGYY010000004.1, forward strand.
CGCCCTGGCGGAAGGCGCCGCCGAGCACGCGTGGCCGCTCCCACTGGACGACACGTCCCTCGCCCGCCGAAGGGCCGCCGCCCGGACGGTCCTCACGCAGCTGGACCGCCTGACGGGGGAACCGACGGTCGAGGGGACGCAGGACGACGCCCGCTCGCACGAGGAGCCCCACCCGTCGGCGTACGACGACGTGCCTCCTTCGGAGGACCCCGACTGGCCGCCGCCCCCGGAGGACGAAGAGCCGCCGTTCGACGAGGCCGGCTTCCCGGACGTCGCCCCGGACGAGTGGGACGACCTGCCCCAGGAACGCCCCGCGCTGCCCCACGCGCGCGTGCACCTCCCCACCGGCACCGAAGAAGACCCGCACCAGGCGCTCGTCCCGCACCAGGCGCCCGAGCCTGAGGCCCGCCCGCACCCGCCGGAACCCGAAGCCACCCCGCCGCGAGAGCCCGAAGCCACCCCGGAGCGCGCCCGCCTCACCCCCGAGGAGGCCCGCACGCTCGCCTCCTGGGACCGCGACCTGGACGCCCTCACCGGCGAACTCCTGCGCGCGCGTGAAGCAGTCAGGGACATCCCCGTACCGGCGTCGCTCACCGCCTCCGAAGTGCTGCGCCTGGCCGCCGACCCGGAGGGCTTCGCGCAGGAGCTCGCGCGCCCCATGCCACGCCCGCCGCAGCCCGCGGCCCGGCGCGGCACCCGCTTCCACGCCTGGATCGAGACGCGCTTCGAGGAGCTGCGCCTCCCGCTGCTCGGCCCCGAAGACCTGCCGGGCGGCGGCCCCGGAGAGGCCGAGATCGCCGACGAACGCGACCTGGACGCGCTCAAGGAGGCCTTCGAGCGCACCGAGTACGCCCACCGCACCCCGCACCGCGTCGAGGTGCCCTTCCAGCTGACGCTCGCCGGCCGTGTGGTCCGCGGCCGGATCGACGCGGTCTACAAGGAAGTGGACGGCGACGACGTGACGTACGAGATCGTCGACTGGAAGACCAGCCGCACCCGCACCGCCGACCCCCTCCAGCTCGCCGTCTACCGGCTGGCCTGGGCCGAGCTGCACGACGTGCCCCCGGAGTCCGTGAAGGCGTTGTTCCTGTACGTGCGCAGCGGCGAGACGTCGCGCCCCGCGCACCTGCCCGGGCGGGCCGAACTGGAGCGGATCATGCTGGCGGAACCGGACGGGCAGCCGGGTGACGAACCACCGGACGATCCGGCTCCCGGGGGCGGCTAGGCTCGTGACCATGAGCCAGTCCGTTGACAGTGACGTCAGTGGCGTCAGCGCCGTTCGTACGTACATTCAGTCCCACCGTGCCGCCTTCCTCGACGACCTCGCCGAGTGGCTGCGCATCCCCTCGGTGTCGGCACAGCCCGACCACGCACCGGACGTGCGGCGCAGCGCGGACTGGCTTGCCGCACAGCTCAAGGAGACCGGCTTCCCGACCGCCGAGGTCTGGCAGACGGCCGGCGCTCCCGCCGTCTTCGCCGAGTGGCCCTCAGGCGACCCGCAGGCCCCCACGATCCTGGTCTACGGCCACCACGACGTGCAGCCCGCGGCCCGCGAGGACGGCTGGCACACCGACCCCTTCGAGCCCGTCGTCCAGGGCAACCGCCTCTACGCGCGCGGGGCGGCCGACGACAAGGGCCAGGTGTTCTTCCACACACTCGGCGTCCGCGCCCACCTCGCCGCCACCGGCCGCACCGCCCCCGCCGTGAACCTGAAGCTCCTGATCGAGGGCGAGGAGGAGTCGGGCTCCCCGCACTTCCGCGCGCTGATCGAGGAGCACAAGGAGCGCATCGCGGCGGACGCGGTGATCGTCTCGGACACCGGCATGTGGGCGGAGGACACCCCCACGGTGTGCACAGGCATGCGCGGCCTCGCCGACTGCGAGATCGAGCTGCGCGGCCCCGACCAGGACATCCACTCGGGCTCCTTCGGCGGCGCCGTCCCGAACCCGGCGACCGCTGCCGCCCGCCTCGTCGCGGCGCTGCACGACGAGCACGCGCGCGTGGCCGTTCCCGGCTTCTACGAAGGCATCACCGAACTCACCGACCGTGAGCGCGAACTCTTCGCCGAGCTGCCCTTCGACGAGGAGCGCTGGCTGCGCACGGCCAAGTCCCACGCGACCCACGGGGAGGCGGGCCACACCACCCTGGAGCGCATCTGGGCCCGCCCCACCGCCGAGGTGAACGGCATCGGCGGCGGCTATCAAGGGCCGGGCGGCAAGACGATCGTCCCGTCGTCCGCCTTCCTGAAGCTCTCCTTCCGCCTCGTCGCGGGCCAGGACCCGGACCGCGTCGAAGAGGCCGTACGCACCTGGGTCGCCGACCGGCTGCCGAACGGAATCAGCCACACGATCACCTTCGGCGCCGCCACGCGCCCGTGCCTGACGCCGCTCGACCACCCCGCCCTGCAGTCCGTCGTACGGGCGATGGGCCAGGCCTTCGAACAGCCGATCCGCTTCACCCGAGAGGGCGGTTCGGGACCGGCGGCCGACCTCCAGGACGTACTCGCCGCCCCCGTGCTCTTCCTCGGCATCTCCGTGCCGTCCGACGGCTGGCACGCGCCGAACGAGAAGGTCGAACTCGATCTGCTCCTCAAGGGAGTCGAGACGACGGCCTACCTGTGGGGCGATCTCGCCGAGCACTGGCGCGATGCACACTGAGTCCGCCTTGTCGACCTTGCCGCACCACCCATTCCATCGGGGGAGTTGGAAGCACCTGTGACCACCTGGACCGACCGCACCGCTGACCGTCCCGTCTCGCTCACCGCACCGAGCGGCATCGATCGCGCAGCCCACCACCGCCTCGACGAGGCCTGGCTCGCCGCCGCCTGGAGCCACCCCACGACACGGGTCTTCGTGGTCTCCGGCGGCCAGGTACTCATCGACGAGACACCGGACGGCAGCACCGAACTGGTGATGACGCCGACCTTCGAGGCGCCCCTCACCGAGGCCCACCGCTACTTCCTGGGCACGGACGACGACGGCGTCAGCTACTTCGCACTGCAGAAGGACTCCCTGCCGGGCCGCATGGACCAGCAGGCGCGCCCCGCGGGCCTGCGCGAGGCCGGGCTCCTTCTGTCGCCCCGTGACGCGGGCCTGATGGTGCACGCCGTCGCCCTGGAGAACTGGCAGCGCCTGCACCGCTTCTGCTCGCGCTGCGGCGAGCGCACGGTCATCGCGGCGGCAGGACACATCCGCCGCTGCCAGGCGTGCGGCGCGGAGCACTACCCGCGTACGGACCCGGCCGTGATCATGCTCGTGACGGACGACCAGGACCGCGCGCTCCTCGGCCGCCAGGTGCACTGGCCCGAGGGCCGCTTCTCGACGCTCGCGGGCTTCGTGGAGCCGGGCGAGTCCATCGAGACGTCGGTGCGGCGCGAGGTCTGGGAGGAGGCCGGCGTCACGGTCGGCGACGTCGAGTACGTCGCGAGCCAGCCCTGGCCGTTCCCCTCCAGCCTGATGCTGGGCTTCATGGCCAGCGCCACGTCGTACGAGATCAACGTGGACGGCGAGGAGATCTCCGAGGCCCGCTGGTTCTCCCGGGAAGACCTGCGGGCCGCATTCGAGTCCGGGGAGGTCCTGCCTCCCTACGGGATCTCGATTGCGGCCCGACTGATCGAGCTCTGGTACGGAAAGCCCCTGCCGAAGCCGGGCACCGTCGGCTAGGCCAGCTTCTGCTTCACCTGGGCCAGCGACGGGTTCGTCAGCGTCGAGCCGTCCGGGAAGAGAACGGTGGGAACCGTCTGGTTACCGCCGTTCGCCTTCTCGACGAAGGCCGCGGAGTCCGGGTCGTGCTCAATGTTGATCTCGTTGTACGTGATGCCCTCGCGGTCCATCTGGCCCTTGAGCCGGCGGCAGTAGCCGCACCACGTGGTGCTGTACATCGTCACAGTGCCCGGCATGTGTCTCGCGCTCCTTTGTTGCTCGGCATGCGTCATCGCAAAGACTCGAACGTACGCGACCCGGCCACCATTCCCGTATTTGTACGACCGCACCGGCCTCCCTGTGGACAACCGGCTCACGCGCCTCCGGCGACCTGGCAGCATGGCGGGGTGACAGCAGCAACGCACTCCACCCTCTTCCCGCAGGTCCCGGACTCTGCCGACGCGGTGCTCGCCGGGCTCGACCCCGAGCAGCGCGAGGTGGCAACCGCCCTGCACGGGCCGGTGTGTGTCCTGGCGGGCGCCGGGACGGGCAAGACCCGGGCGATCACACACCGGATCGCCTACGGCGTGCGCGCCGGAATCCTCCAGCCGGCCAGCGTGCTCGCCGTCACGTTCACCAACCGCGCGGCGGGCGAGATGCGCGGCCGCCTCCGCCAGCTCGGCGCCTCCGGGGTCCAGGCCCGCACGTTCCACTCCGCCGCCCTGCGCCAGCTCCAGTTCTTCTGGCCGAAAGCCGTCGGTGGCCAGCTGCCCCGGATCGTCGACCGCAAGATCAAGCTCGTCGCGGACGCGGCGGCCTCGTCCCGCATCCGCCTCGACCGCAACGAACTGCGCGACGTGACGAGCGAGATCGAGTGGTCCAAGGTCACCCAGACCGTCCCCGCCGACTACGCGGCCGCCGCCGCCAAGTCCGGCCGCCTCATCCCCCGCGACGCGGCCGAGATCGCCCAGATCTACGGCGCGTACGAGGACCTCAAGCGCGACCGCTCCGTCATCGACTTCGAGGACGTCCTGCTCCTTGCCGTCGGCATCCTCCAGGACCGCCACGACATCGCCGACCAGGTCCGCGCCCAGTACCAGCACTTCGTGGTCGACGAATATCAGGACGTCAGCCCACTCCAGCAGCGCCTCCTCGAGCTGTGGCTCGGCGACCGCGACAGCCTCTGCGTCGTCGGCGACGCCAGCCAGACGATCTACTCCTTCACCGGCGCGACCCCCGACCACCTGCTGAACTTCCGCACCCGCCACCCGGGGGCGACGGTCGTCAAGCTCGTCAGGGACTACCGCTCCACGCCCCAGGTCGTCCACCTCGCCAACGGCCTGCTCTCCCAGGCCCGCGGCCGCGCCGCGGACCACCGCCTCGAACTGATCTCCCAGCGCGACGCCGGAGCCGAGCCCTTCTACACGGAGTACGCGGACGAGCCCGCCGAGGCCGAGGGCGCCGCCCGCCGCATCCGTGCCCTCATCGCCGACGGCGTCCCGGCGAGCGAGATCGCCGTCCTGTTCCGCACGAACTCCCAGTCCGAGATCTACGAACAAGCGCTCGCCGACGCCGGGGTGCCCTATCAGCTGCGGGGCGCCGAGCGCTTCTTCGAGCGCACCGAGGTCAGGGAGGCGGGCGCCGCGCTGCGCGGCGCGGCCCGCTTCGGGGGCAACGACTCCCTGCTCGACGACGTCGTCGACCTGCCCTCGCAGGTGCGTGCCGTCCTTTCCACGAAGGGCTGGACGACCCAGCCCCCGGCGGGCTCCGGCGCGGCCCGCGACCGCTGGGAGTCCCTGGCCGCCCTGGTGCGCCTCGCCGAGGACTTCGCGCGGGTCAAGCCCGGCGCGACGCTCTCCGATCTCGTGGGGGAGCTCGACGAGCGCGCGAACGCCCAGCACGCCCCGACCGTGGAGGGCGTCACCCTTGCCTCGCTGCACGCCGCCAAGGGCCTGGAGTGGGACGCCGTCTTCCTGGTCGGTCTCGCCGAGGGCATGATGCCGATCACGTACGCCAAGACCGACGAGCAGGTGGAGGAGGAGCGCCGCCTCCTGTACGTGGGCGTCACGCGTGCCCGCGCCCACCTCTCCCTCTCCTGGGCGCTGTCGCGTTCGCCGGGAGGCCGCGGGGGACGCCGCCCCAGCCGCTTCCTGGACGGGTTGCGGCCGGGCTCGGGGGCGGGCGCCGGAGCGCGTGCCGCGGGCGGCGGGCCCGGTGGCGTCGAGCGCGGCAACGGCGGCGGTGGCGGGGAGGCCGGCGGTGGCGCCAGGAGCCGCCGCAGGACGAGCAGGTCCCCGGCCCGGTGCCGGGTCTGCGGGCGGTCCCTGACCGAAGCGGGCGAGATGAAACTGATGCGCTGCGAGGACTGCCCGTCCGACATGGACGAAGGGCTCTACGAACGCCTGCGGGAGTGGCGCTCGGGCCAGGCGGAGCTCCTCGGGCAGCCCGCTTACTGCGTGTTCACGGACAAGACCTTGATCGCCATCGCGGAGGCCTCACCCGACGAGGAGGGCGAGCTGGCCCGGATCCCGGGCGTCGGCGTGCGCAAGCTCAATCGCTTTGGATCTGACGTCCTCGCCATTTGTGCAGGTGAGGAACGTGTAAGGGGCGCCGATGGCAACTGATTCAAACTCGTCGAAAAAATAGTTTGCGCATGCGCAAGGAAGACCCATAGGTTCTTAAGCACGGGAACGGCGGCTTCTCCGAAGCCCTCGCCCCGTGCTGTACTTAATAGCCCGCAGGATCGGTCCCGGCCGATCCCATAGACGCCGAGAGGAGGCGATTCCAGTGATCAGCATCAACGAGAGCTTCATCAGCACCGTCAAAATGACCGATCGCTCGGTCGTCGCTTCCTGCCTGCTCGGCTTCTCGAACCTGGGCACCGGTCTGTCCGGTGGCATCGCTGCCGCCGCCGTCCGTCCGGAGTCCTCTGTCCTGCCTCTGTCCCTCCCGCGCAACGCTCGCACCGCTCTCAACGTGCTGCCGATGCGTGAGGTCAATGAAGGCAGCGAGCGAGCGACCAAGGCACCGGAAGCAGTAGTGACGGCACAGGCGCAGGCCTATGCCTTTGCCGCAGCCGGTGCCGGATCCAAGAAGCAGACGACGCAGCACCAGACGCAGCAGCACCACACGATGTGGGCCTTCCGTGGGCTCGAACCCTGGAGCGATCCAGTCTGATCCTCGATCAGACCGGCGCCTTCAGGGCCGCGGAACCCCACCCGGGATCCGCGGCCCTTTTGTTTTCCCGAAAACGGGATGACAGAGCGAAGGGGCCGAGCAAGACCCGGTACCAGCCGCCAACCGGCCGACCCAGGCCGGCACGACCAGACGAGGAAAACACCACCGTGCAACTCGAAGCGCACGCCCCGTCCGTACCGCCTTCAGAGACTCTCGCCCCGCCCGCTCCCACGGAGGACCCGACCTTGACCCCCCTGACTGCGCTCACCGCGCTCGACGACGCCATCGAGAACCTCGGCGTACCCGTCCCCTGCCGTGCCTACGACCCCGAGGTCTTCTTCGCCGAGTCGCCCGCCGACGTCGAGTACGCCAAGTCCCTCTGCCGTACCTGCCCGCTGATGGAGGCCTGCCTCGCCGGCGCCAAGGAGCGGCGTGAGCCGTGGGGCGTCTGGGGCGGCGAGCTCTTCGTCCAGGGTGTCGTCGTTGCCCGCAAGCGGCCGCGTGGCCGTCCGCGCAAGAACCCGGTTGCGGCATGAACACGACCGGAACGATCGATCGCCCCCTGACGCACGACCCCAAGAAGCAGGCCCCGATGAAGGCAGCCACCGCCGAGCCCGCAGGCTCCGCCACCCCGGACTTCACCACCACCGGCGCGAACGACTCGCGCCAGAACAGGACCCGCGAGATGCAACTCATCCCAGAAGCCCTGGCTCGTGCGCATATGCACGAACGCATGCGTGAGGCCGAGGCCCAGCGCCCGGCCGCCCGCCTGATGGCTGCCCGCCGCATGCAGCGCCGCGCCGAGCGCGCGTCGCTGCGCGCCAGGCGCGCGCTCGCCATCGCCGTCATGCAGTGACGAGTCGGCCGCGCGTCGACTGAGCCACACACTGAGCCACACCACGATGCCCGCGGGGGCCGGTCCGAACGGACCGGCCCCCGCGGTGCGTTGTGCCGGGCGAACCTCCGGGAGCGGCGATAGGGTCGCCGGGTGGACCAGCAGACTCCTCAGCCCTCGGGCAACGAGAATGCCGAGAATCTCGTGTGCTCCCGCTGCGGCACGGTTGCCGAAGGCGCGCCGCCCACCTGGACCTGCTCCGTGGAGAACGGCGCAAGACGCTACTTCTGCGACACCTGCGCCCGCGAGAACCTCAGGGCCATCGAGGGACGGCTCGACTCCGCGTGGTGGTGATCCCCGGTGAGGCCTACCCCGTGGTGCGGTCCTCCTCGTCCTGCGGCTCCTCCTCCAGGAAGCCCGGCAGCCACTCCTCGAGTTCGTCCCGCATCCGCACCGTCGCCCCCAGCTGACAGAGCACCCCGATCGTGCTCAACGTCACCCGGTGAATCAGCAGATACGACGGCGGGAGGTTCAGCCGCTTGCCCAACTGGTAGGCGGGGGAGCGGGGATCGGCCACTCGCGCCGCCTGCCCGCGCATCCAGCCGCGAGTGAAGGTGAACTCCTCCACCAGCATCGGTTCGATGATCGGCAGCAGATAGTCGAGCACCGCGTCCGGTTCGAGTTCCACGGACTCCTGGACGAAGTCCTCCTCGCGCAGCATCGCGTAAACCGCGTCGGCCTCGCCGTCGAGCGTCATCCTCAGGGAGCGGCCGATGGTCGGGGGGAGCCCGCCGGGCAGCCGGTCCACCGTGCCGAAGTCCAGGACCCCGAGCCGCCAGCCGTCCTTCTCGTCGGGCAGCAGCCGGAAGTTCCCCGGGTGCGGATCGGCGTGCAGCAGACCCGTGCGCGCGGGGCCCGAGAAGAGGAAACGGGCAAGGAGCTGTCCCGCCCGGTCCCGCTGCTCCTGGGTGCCGTCCGCGATCACGTCCGAGAGCGGTATCCCGTCGATCCACTCGGTCACCAGGACCTGCTCGCACTGATGCACCACGTCGGGAACCACGACATCCGCATCGTCCGCGAACTCCTCGGCGTGCGCACGCTGCGCCTGTGCCTCCAGGCTGTAGTCGAGCTCCTCGGAGACCCGGTCGCGCAGCTCCGCGATGAGCGGCTTGATGTCCATGCCGGGGATCAGCGGCCCCAGGAGCTTGGCGAACCTGCTGAGTTGGTTCAGATCGGAGAGCAGCGCCTCGCCCGCCCCCGGGTACTGCACCTTGACCGCGACCTCGCGCCCGTCCTCCCACACCGCCCGGTGGACCTGGCCGATCGAGGCGGCTGCGGCCGGTTTGTCCTCGAACTCCAGGAACAGCTCGCGCCAGTCCTCGCCGAGCCGCTCGGCGAGCACGGCGTGCACGGTACGCGTCGGCATCGGCGGAGCCGCTTCCTGCAGCTTCGTCAGCGCGGCCCGATACGGCCCCGCGACCTCCTCCGGCAGCGCCGACTCGAAGACCGACAGCGCCTGGCCGAACTTCATGGCCCCGCCCTTGAGCTCGCCGAGCACCTTGAACAGTTGCTCCGCCGTGCGCTGCTGCAGCTCACGGCCGACGATCTCCGCCGACTTGCCCCCGATCCGCTTGCCGAGCCCCCAGGTCGCCCGCCCGGCGAAGCCGAGCGGCAGCGCGGCCAGTTTGGCGGTACGGGTTACCGCCTTCCGGGGAAGATCAGACATGCGCCCCTCCAAGTCCCAGACAGCCACGCCTTCGCAGGCGGTTACCCGGCCATTGTGTCGTGCGGCCTCTTGTCCCCGGCGGGGTGTTCCCCCTTATCCACCACACCCGCCCCGCACGGGCACGTGAGATGGGGTGGCACCGGCCGTGCGTGCCAGTCGAATCCGGGCACCGACGCCTCCCAGCGAGCGCCCGCGCTCGCCGGTGCCGCCCCGTCCAGAAAGGCCAGGGCATGCGCCGCGGCAAGGCCGGCGACCGTGGTCGACAGCGCCAGATCGCATGCGGTCACATGACGTGCCCGCCCCGAACGCCACTGCGCCAGCAAGCGCGGCCAGGTCGGATCCCGGTCGGCGCGATCCAGTGCCAGACAGTTCGCGCAGGCTGTCGTCCCCGGCAAGACGAGCGGTCCGACCACTCCGGTTCCTTCGATCACACCGGCATAGAGATGCGGCGTCCCGGCGGCCACGAGTGGCTCGGCGGTGCGCGGGTCGGGCGCGTGGACGTCGAGTCCGTCCCGCGGGGCGATGATCACGAGGGCAAGCCCCGGATCGTCTTCGCCCGGCTCTTCCGGCGCGCCCGCCTCCTTCCGGCCGCGCCGCGGCGGGCGGTCCGGAGCCGACTGCCGCACGACCCGCCGCGCCGCCGTGTCCCTCCGGTGGCCGACCGACTCCGCGGGCAGGCCGCCCGGCGCCACGTCCCAGGGTTCGACGACTCCTCCCTCCATCACGTCGACCTGCCCCACGCCCGCCCCGGAGAGGACCGCGGCCACCACTGCCCCCACCCGGCCCGCTCCCCGGACCTGTACCCGCGTCGCGCGGCGCGCCGCCAGCTTCCGCATCCCGTCGCCCGGCCCGGGCGTCACGACCGACAGGGAGGCCAGATCCGGACGCAGCCGGTCCATGGTCGATGTCCTCTTGCGCAGGGCGTCCGCCGCCGCGCCGCCGCCCGTCGCGTCGTCGAGGAGCCCGGCCGCCGAAAGCCGCCGCACGAGCTTGTCCACGTGTTCGTCGGGCAGCCCCATCCGCTTGCCCTCGTCGCGCAGGAGCGGCAGCCCCCGTGTCCCGTCCAGGAGCTGGAGAAAGCTGCCTGTCGCCGTGTCCACCGGACCGAGCACCAGAGCATGGGCGGGCGCCACGCCGAACTGGATCGTGTTCAGAGCGCGCCAGCCGCGCCGCAGCGCCGGTTTCAAGATCGGATGCATGGTCTTCGTCCCCCGTGGTTCTCCGGCGCTGTCTCCGTCCGCATCACCGGTCGACAGCCAGAATGCCCGGCCCGGCGAACAGCCGCGCAGCGTTGTCCACAGGCAGGGGGTATTCGTCGTACTAATCGATCGCACGGGGAGCGATACCCCGCCGAACCGTCCCGGAGGCGGGACTTCCCCCACACCCAGCGGGTAACGTCGTGGCGTGCCCGCCGACCCACTGCACCGCGCCGGAAACCCACAGCGCAGCATGACCAGCCCGCCGTCACCCGGCTCGGTGGCGAGCGCGGTCGAGGTCAGACGGAGCGCCCGCCGCCGCAGAACGGTCTCCGCGTACCGAGAGGGCGATCGCACCGTCGTGCTCATCCCCGCCCGGATGTCCGAGGCCGAGGAACAGCGCTGGGTCAACGTCATGCTCGACAAGCTCGCCGCCCAGGAGAGCAAGCGGGTCCTGGGCGACGCGGAGCTCGCCGAGCGCGCCGAGCGACTCTCCGAGCAGTACTTCGACAGCCGGGCCAGGCCCACCTCCGTTCGCTGGGTCACGAACCAGAACACCCGGTGGGGCTCGTGCACCCCGTCGGAAGGCAGCATCCGCCTTTCGCACCGGTTGCAGGGGATGCCCGAGTACGTCGTCGACTACGTCCTCGTCCACGAGCTCGCGCATCTCCTCGTCCCCGGACACGGCCCCAACTTCTGGCAGCTCCTCGAGGCGTACCCCCGGACGGAACGGGCTCGTGGGTACCTCGAAGGTGTGGTCGCGGCCGACCGCCTGCCCCACCTGCCGGCTGCCCGCGACGAGTGAACTTCCGCCGCGCGCGGAGGTTGTGTACCGGGTCTGTACCGGCTTGGTCCGCTGTCGCGGATTGCGGTTAGCCTGGCGCGACGCATTTACATTCGGGATGGGGGACGGTCGTTACGTATGGCCAGGGAATTCCAACGCGGCCACAAGGCCAAGATCAGTGACCTCACCGCGGGCACCGATCTGTACGTAGGCGTGCAGATCTCCGCCCCCGGACTGAGCTTCGACATCAGCTGCTTCGGCCTGGACGCGGACGAGCGCCTGTCGGACGACAGTTACTTCATCTTCTTCAACCAGCCGAAGTCGCCCGAGGAGTCCATCCAGCTCCTCGGTGCGCAGGCCGGTGACACGGAGTCCTTCCGGGTCACGCTCGACCGGATCCCGACGCAGATCAAGAAGCTGTCCTTCACCGCGACGATCGACGGCGCCGGACAGATGTCGCAGGTCGCCCCCGGGTACATCCGGATCGTCGCGGGTGGCGAGGAAGTGGCCCGCTACTCCTTCGACGGCGCGGAGTTCTCCACCGAGCGTGCCGTGATGCTGGGCGACTTCTACATGAAGGACGTCTGGCGGTTCGCCGCGATCGGCCAGGGCTTCGACGGCGGTCTCGACGCGCTCCTGAAGAACTTCGGCGGCGAGGTCGCCGAGGAGGAGCCCGAGCCGCAGGCACCGCAGGCAGCGGGCGCCCCGGCCTTCGCCCCGCCCGGCCAGGCCGCCGCACCGCCCGCGTTCGGCGCCCCCGCCGGACCCGCGCAGCCCCCGGCCCCCGCACCCGCCCCCACCCCTGCACCCGCCCCGGCCCAGAACTTCGCGCCGCCGGCCCCCGCCCCGGCGGACCCCTCGGTGCACGCCGCGCAGACCATCGTGGCGCCGATGAACCAGCCGCAGGGCGGTACGGTCCCGCCCCCGCCGGCCCCTGCCCCGTACGGTCAGCCCGGCCAGCCGCCGCAGCAGCCGCAGTTCGGCCAGGTCCCCGGCCCATCGGCGCCCCCGCCGCCCGGTTACGGCCAGCAGCCGAGCGCCCCGATGCCTCCCGGCTACGGCCAGCAGCCCCCCGGTCAGTTCCCTGGCCAGCCCGCGGCCCCGTCCCTGTACGGAGCAGGCGCCCCCCAGGGTGCCCCGCAGGCCGGCGGCGTGGCGGCGGCTCTCGCCGCGTACCGCGAGGCCCCCACCGGGCAGCGCTGGACGCAGCAGAACGAGAAGATGATCCGCGTCGACCTCGGCGTCAGCGAGCAGGCCGTGCTCGCCCGGCAGGGCAGCATGGTGCTCTACCAGGGCAAGGTCGAGTTCAGCTACAAGGGCGCGGGCTTCGCGGGCCGCGTCGTGGGCAACTCGACCGGCCAGGAGATGCAGCTGATGCGCTGCTCCGGCCGCGGCCAGGTCTTCCTCGCCGAGGAAGCCACGCATCTGCACCCCATCGAGCTCCAGGGGGACGCGATCTGTGTCTCCGCGGAGAACGTCCTCGCGTTCGACGAGTCCCTCCAGCACGAGGTCCGCAGGATCGAGGGCCACGGCATCCCCGGCGGCGCGCTGTTCGTGATGCAGTTCCAGGGCACCGGCACGGTCATCGTCAAGACGCACGGTGTGCCCGTCGTCCTGCCCGTCACCCCGACGACCTTCGCCGACTGCCACGCCGTGGTCGCCTGGTCGGCCGCGTCCCAGGCGATCGTCTCCAGCCAGGTGCGGCTGCGCAGCAACGCGTCCGCGGGCCCCACGGGGGAGAGCGTGAACCTCCAGTTCCGGGGCGCTCCCGGCAACTTCATCATCGTCCAGCCGTTCGAGGTCTGAGGGAGCCCGTCATGAATCAGCAACTCGCGGGCTTCGCCGCCGCGCCCGTCGCCGCCCGTATGGAGAACCACGGCCATCACATGGTCAAGGTGGCGATGCAGACCGGAAACGACCTCCTCGCGCGCGTGGGCTCGATGGTCGCCTACGAAGGGTTCGTGCAGTACGAGCCCAATCCGCCCGCCGTGCGGCAGATCGCGCGGGAGTGGATGACCGGCGAAGGCGCACCTCTGATGAAGTGCTCCGGAGACGGCCTGCTCTATCTCGCCGACTACGGAGCCGACGTCGTCGTCATCAATCTGGCGGGCGACTCGCTCTCCGTGAACGGCACGAACCTGCTGGCCTTCGACGCGAACCTCCAGTGGGGCGTCGAGCGGGTCAAGGGCCTCGCCAAGTTCGCGGGCCAGGGCCTGTGGAACATCAAGATCTCCGGCCAGGGCTGGGTGGCGCTGACCTCCCGCGGCACCCCGGTCGTCGTCGACTGCGGCCGCGGCGACGACGAGACGTACGTCGACCCGGACGCCCTGATCGCCTGGTCCCCGAACCTCAAGGTGAAGGGCAAGCGCAGCTTCAAGGCCGGTTCGCTCATCGGGCGCGGCAGCGGCGAGGCCTACCAGATGGGCTTCTCCGGGGAGGGCATCGTCGTCGTACAGCCCAGCGAGGACAGCACCGACCGTCTCCGAGCCCGGGGCTGAGGGGGAGCAACACACCATGCAGAGCCCACTTTTCGCGCACACCGAGCAGCAGACTCAGGAGCGCTACACCGTCCAGAACCCGCAGATGCTGCGGGTCGCCCTCGCGGGCCACGACGACATCCTGGCCCGCAAGGGTGCCATGGTCGCCTACCAGGGTCTGATCGAGTTCGACGCCGAGTACCAGAGCCAGGGCAACCAGCGGGCCCGCGCGCACACCGGCGAGGGCCTGGACCTGATGCGCTGCCACGGGCAGGGCACGGTCTATCTCGCCAACCTCGCCCAGTACATCCACGTGGTGGATGTGGACCAGGACGGTCTGACCGTGGACAGCAGCTATGTTCTCGCGCTCGACTCGTCGCTGACCCACCAGGTCATCGCCGTGGACAGCCAGTACGGCATCTCCGGCTCCGGCAAGTACCAGCTCAACATCACGGGTCGCGGCAAGGTCGCCCTGATGACCTCGGGGCAGCCGCTGATGCTCCAGGTCACGCCCGATCAGTACGTGAACGCCGACGCCGACGCGATCGTCGCCTGGTCCAACGGACTGCGGGTGCAGATGCAGGCCCAGACGCACTCCTCCGGAGTGTGGCGGCGGCGCGGCAACACCGGTGAGGGCTGGGAGCTCAGCTTCATGGGCCAGGGCTACGCGCTCGTCCAGCCGAGTGAGATGCTGCCGCCCCAGAACGCCGTCATCGGGCAGGGCGCGCGCGCCCAGTTCGGCGTCGGACAGCAGGGCGCTCGGGGGCAGAACCAAGGCAACGTCTGGAGCTGAAGCCTCTCCAGGTGAGGCAGAACCAGGAGGAGCGTGGGGAACCGCTGGCCGGTTGAGGCTGGTCGCGCAGTTCCCCACGCCCCTTACGGGGCACGGCTACAGCCGTGCCCTCGTTGCTTCCACCAGGCGTACGACCGAGTCATCGGCCACCCCTGCCACCTCGTCGTACGCGAACCAGCGCAGGTCAAGGGACTCGTCGCTGATCGCCTCGACGGCGTCGCGCGGGGCCAGCGCCGCGTACTGCACGTCCAGGTGCTGGGTGCAGGGGCCCGGAATCGGGTGGCGGTCCAGACGGACCGGGCCTCCCGGCAGGAGCGTCAGGCCCGGGACCCCCGACTCCTCCGTGGCCTCGCGCAGCGCGGCGGCGGCCAGGGTCGGGTCGCCCGGCTCGCAGTGGCCGCCCATCTGCAGCCACATCCGCAGCTTCTTGTGCAGGGTCAGCAGCACGCGCCCGCGCTCCGGATCGATCACCAGGGCGCTGGCCGTCACATGGCCGTCCGTGCACGCCTTCCACATGCCGTTCTCGGCGTGGGCGGCGAGGTGGTCCAGGTAGTACTGGCGCAGCTCTTCCTGGTCCTCGTAGCCCTTGAGCACGAGGACCGCGTCGTCGTACAGACTCACTTCTCGTCGTCGCCCTTGTCGCCCTTGTCGGCCTCGTCGTCGGCTTCCTCGGCCTTCGTGCCCTCGGCGTCCTTCTTGAGGTCCGGCTTGGCGGAGCCGGAGCCGCCCGCGGCCTCGCCGAGCATCTTGTCCAGCTCGGAGAAGTCCAGCTGCTCGTGGTGCACGAAGCCGTCCGGGTCGTCCAGGTCCGAGGCCGTCGGCAGCATGTCCGGGTGGGCCCACAGTCCGTCACGGCCGTCCACGCCGCGCGCGTCCGTGAGCGAGGCCCACAGGCGCGAGGCGTCACGGAGCCGGCGCGGACGCAGCTCCAGACCGATGAGCGTGGCGAAGGTCTGCTCCGCGGGACCGCCCGTCGCACGGCGGCGGCGCAGCGTCTCGCGCAGGGCGTCGGCGGACGACAGACGGGGCTTGGCCGCCGCGTGCACCACCGCGTCCACCCAGCCCTCGACGAGCGCGAGAGCCGTCTCCAGGCGGGCCAGGGCCGCCTTCTGCGCGGGGGTGTCCTCCGGCTGGAACATGCCCTGCTGGAGCGCTTCCTGCAGCTGCTCGGGGTTCTGCGGATCGAGCTGGCCGACCACGTCCTCCAGCTTGGCCGTGTCGACCTTGATGCCGCGGGCGTACCCCTCGACCGCGCCGAACAGATGCGAGCGCAGCCACGGCACGTGGGCGAAGAGCCGCTGGTGGGCGGCCTCGCGCAGCGCCAGGTAGAGCCGGACCTCGTCCTGGGCGATGCCCAGGTCCTTGCCGAACGCCTCGACGTTCACCGGCAGGAGGGCGGCCTTGCCGGCCGGGCCGAGCGGCAGGCCGATGTCCGTGGAGCCGACGACCTCGCCCGCGAGCACGCCCACGGCCTGGCCGATCTGCTGGCCGAACATGGCGCCGCCCATGGAGCGCATCATCCCGATCAGCGGGCCCGCCATGGCCTGCATCTCCTCGGGAAGCACGTCACCCATGGCGAGGCCGACGCGCTCGGCGACCGGGTCGACCAGCTCCTTCCACACCGGGAGGGTCGCCTCGACCCACTCGGCGCGGCTCCAGGCCACGGCCACGCCCGAGCCGGACGGCAGGGACGTCGCGTCGTCGAGCCACAGGTCCGCGAGGCGGACGGCCTCCTCGACCGCGCCGCGCTCGGTGGGGCCGACGCTCGCGTCCTTGGTGCCGTCGGGCGTCCCCTGGGAGACGGTCTGGCGGGCGATGTCCTTGGCCATGTCCCAGTTCACCGGGCCGCCCTCGTACGAGAGCATCTGGCCGAGCTGCTGGAACGCGGCGCCCAGGTCGTTCGGGTTCATCGAACCGAACATCGCGGCGAACGGGTTGTCACCGCCGGGGCCGCCCGCGCCGGGCAGGCCGCCGAAGCCGAATGGGTTCCCAGGGCCACCTGCACCCTGTCCCCCTCCGGGGCTGTCCTTCTTCTTGCCCTCGTCGCCGTTCTCCGGCTCCTCCGGCGGAAGGCCGAATCCGAATGGGGTGTCACTCACGGGATTCCTCGGCTCGTCAGGCCGCCGGTACGGTTCCGGCGGCGGCTGCCCTACAACACCACCCAGCGTAGACACCGTGACGGGATCGGGCCTCAGTGCTCCGCCGACTCATGGCCTGCGGCAGGATGGATGCCACCTGGTACGTACGCGTCATTCGCGTATCTACTGAAGACAACCGCTGGAGACGCCTGGTGAGTTCCCCAGATCCACAGGTTCGCGCAGCGCGAAACCTTTCTACACCGGCCCCCGTCCGAGGGCCCGTGGTCGCCGTCACCGGCGCCGCCTCCGGCGTGGGCGCGCTGCTGACCGAGCGCCTGGCAGCGTCCGAGGAGATCAAGCAGGTCATCGCCATCGACGAGCGGCGGGGCGAGTGCGCCCAGGCCCAGTGGCACATCCTGGACGTCAGGGACCCGGCCATCGCCGAGAAGCTGCGGGGCGCGGACGTCGTGGTCCACCTCGCGCTCGATCTCGACCTGGAGACGGACCCCGCGGCCCGTACGGCGTACAACGTGCGCGGCACGCAGACCGTGCTGACCGCCGCCGCCGCGGCCGGCGTCCACCGCGTCGTGCTCTGCACGTCGGCGATGGTCTACGGAGCGCTGGACGACAACGAACTGCCCCTCTCCGAAGACGCCGAACTGCGCGCCACCGCGGAGGCCACCGGTGTCGGCGACCTCCTGGAGGTCGAGCGCCTCGCCCGGCGCGCTCCCC
Organism: Streptomyces sp. NPDC054872; assembly: GCF_053610705.1. Lineage (NCBI taxonomy): Bacteria > Bacillati > Actinomycetota > Actinomycetes > Kitasatosporales > Streptomycetaceae > Streptomyces > Streptomyces sp. NPDC054872. The sequence goes on from NZ_JBSGYY010000004.1 coordinate 89,928, forward strand.
GGGCCCATCCCGGCCTGAACGTCACCGTGGTGCGGCCCGCGATCCTGGTGGGCGGCACGGACACCGCGCTCACGCGGTACTTCGAGTCGCCCCGGCTGCTCGTGGTGGCGGGCTCGCGCCCCGCCTGGCAGTTCTGCCACGTCGAGGACCTGTGCAGCGCCCTGGAGTACGCCGTCCTGGAGAAGGTCGACGGGGAGCTGGCCGTCGGCTGCGACGGCTGGCTCGAACAGGAAGAGGTCGAGGAGCTCAGCGAGATCCGGCGCATGGAGCTGCCCTCCACGGTCGCCCTGGGCGCGGCCGCGCGGCTGCATCGGATCGGTCTCACCCCGTCCCCGGCCGGGGACCTGGCGTACACGATGTACCCGTGGGTGGTCAGCGTCAGCAGGCTGCACGACGCGGGCTGGCGTCCGCGGTGGACCAACGAGGAGGTCCTCGGGGAGCTCCTCGAGGAGGTCGCGGGGCGCCGCACCGTCGCGGGACGCAGGCTCGGCCGCAAGGACGCGACGGCAGCGGGTGCCGCGGGTGCGACGGTCGCTCTGCTGGGTGCCGCGGCGGTGGTGCGGCGCGCCCGGAAGGCGCGGCGCCGGATCTGAGACGTGTCCCGGGCCCGGCCGTCGGCCTGTAGAGAGCTCCAACGCGGCACGCGCGCGTGCCGGGCGAAAGCGCTATTCCGTGATGTCCGTGCCGTGCGGCACCATGGCCGCATGGCACGCACCACGAACGACCACCCCGGCGAGCAGGCCGCACAGGACCCCATCAGGCTTCTCGCGATCCGTGACGCACCGCTCTCCCTGGACGAGGTCTTCCGGGCGGTCGGCGACGACGCCGCGGGCGGCACGGCACTCTTCGTGGGGACCGTGCGCAATCACGACGGCGGCGCGGACGTCGACGAGCTCGGCTACTCGACCCATCCGACGGCCGAGGCCGAGATGCGCCGGGTGGCCGAGAAGGTCGTCGCCGAATTCCCGGTCCGTGCCCTGGCCGCCGTGCACCGCGTGGGCGACCTGGCCGTGGGCGATCTCGCGGTCGTCGTGGCGGTCTCCTGCCCGCACCGGGCGGAGGCCTTCGCCGCCTGCCGCAAGCTGATCGACGACCTCAAGCACGAGGTGCCGATCTGGAAGCACCAACGATTCTCCGACGGGCAGGAGGAGTGGGTCGGCGCCTGCTGACCGGCCGTTGATCGGTTGCCGTCCCATCGGGCCAGTTGGCCCAAGAAGCCTCCGGTTGCGTAACCCGACCCCTGGCGTGAGCGTTGACGCAGCGGATGGTTAATCTGCTGATCAGTCAGTTGCGGTCGCTCAAGGGGTCGGGAGGTCGACATGGCATCACTTGCCTGGTTGCTGATTCCGTTCGCGGCAGCCGTCGGTGCGGGGCTGTGGGCCGCCTTGGCGGCGCGCAACCGGAAGTCCGGCAAGACCGGGGACAACTCCGAGCTGAACGGCTACGCGGCCTTCCGCGAGGCGATGGAGAAGTCCCACTCGGGTACTGAGGCCGCAGTCCCCGAAGGGGCTCAGAAGGCCTCCTGAGGCGCTGTGAGCCCCGTACGGACTGGCCCCAGGGGTGCACTGACAGACAGGTCCCGTACTGTCGTTCCATGCCACGCCGCACCGCGACGATGCTCGCCTCCACCCTGATGCTGATCGCGCTGCTCTGCGCCGGAGTCCTCATCAAAGTGCCGTACTCGGAGATGTCCCCGGGTCCGACGGTGAACACCCTCGGCGACCACGGCGGCGAGCCGGTGCTGCAGATCTCCGGCCACAAGACGTATCCGACGACCGGTCACCTCAACATGACGACGGTCCGGGTCACGAGTGCCGACTACAACATGAACATCGCGGAGGCCGTGTACGGCTGGATGGCCCACGACAACATCGTGGTGCCGCACGACACCCTCTACCCGAACGGCAAGACCGAGCAGCAGTCGAGCCAGGAGAACGCCGAGGAGTTCAGCCAGTCCCAGGAGAGCGCCAAGGTCGCCGCGCTCAGGGAACTGGACATCCCGGTGAAGTCCCAGGTCGTCGTCTCCACCGTCTTCAAGAACAGCCCTGCCGAGGGCAAGCTCCACGCGGGCGACGTCATCAAGAAGGTCGACGGAACGCCCGTGAAGGAGATGACGGACGTCGCCAAGCTGGTCACCGAGCACAAGCCGGGCCAGGACGTCGTCTTCAGCCTCGTCCCCGTGAAGGAGGCGGCCGCCGCCGAGAAGGCCGGCAAGGAGCCGACCCGCACGGAGGACGTCAAGATCACCACCGAGAAGGCGAAGGACGGCCGCGCGATCGTCGGCATCCAGGCCGGCACCGATCACACGTTCCCGTTCACGATCGACATCAAGCTCGCCGACGTCGGCGGCCCCAGCGCCGGACTGATGTTCGCTCTCGGCATCGTCGACAAGCTGACCCCGAGCGACCTCACCGGCGGCAACTTCGTGGCCGGCACCGGGACGATCGAGGACAACGGCAAGGTCGGACCGATCGGCGGCATCGGCATGAAGACGGTCGGTGCGCGGGCCAAGGGCGCGGAGTACTTCCTGACGCCGAAGGACAACTGCGCCACGGCCGCCAAGGACGTTCCGGACGGCCTCACGCTGGTCAAGGTGGACACCATCGACGACGCGGTCGACTCCCTCGACGCCATCCGCAAGGGCGACACCGCCGACCTGCCGCAGTGCACGGTGAAGAAGTAGCCGGACGTACGCGGGCGGGAGAGAGCCCACCCGCGTACGAGAACGGCGCGGTCTCAGGCGAACGTGGCCGCCAGCGCCTCCGCGAGGCCCGGAACCAGGTCGGACCCCGTCAGGACCTCGGTGGCCGAGTCCTTCTCGCGCAGCCGCAGGGCCGACTCACGCGCACCGTCACGCAGCACCGCGACCGTCATGCGGACCTCCTGGCGGTCCGGGTGCTCGGCCACCCACTTCGCGAGCTGAGCCTCGCTGAGCCCTTCGGGGACGGACGTCTCCGCGGACGGCGGCAGCATCAGGCGCTCCACCGTGAGCGCGCAACCCGCCACGGCGTCCGGCCAGGCGATGGTGCCGAGGAACTCGTCCAGCGGCTTGCCCTCCGGGATCTCCTCCTGCTCGATGGGTGTGAGGCCGGTCTCCTCGGGGGAGTTGTCGAGGCCGAGCTGATGGGCGAGGCCGGGTTCTTGGGAGCGCAGTCGCGCCGTATCGACGAGCGCGAAGAGGCGTGCGGGCCGGTCCCAGCCGAGGCCGGACGCGTACTCGTCGATCTCGAGAACGGCACGGGTGAGGGGGCTCGCTGCCATGGGAGTGTTGGACATGGTCACAATCCTGCCTCGTTAGTCCCGAGAAACGGGAACCGAGTAAAGCGTAGGTAAGTTGCATAGGTGTGGGTCCACGATCACAGGGCCCTGACGGATCAACAGAATCAACATCGAACTTCGAGGTGCGCACCTTGGCTTTCCAGATGCCGGACCGCGGCGGAGGCCCGACGGGGCCACGGATCAGAGTGGGCCGACCGTCCCGTCGCGTCCGGACCCTGCTCATGACATTGGGCATCCTGGCTGTACTCGCCATGGTGTTCGTCATGTTCGCGGGGTTCTGGACGGACTGGCTCTGGTACCGCTCGGTGAACTATTCGTCGGTCTTCACGACGACACTGTGGACCAAGATCGGCCTGTTCTCCGTCTTCGGCCTCCTCATGGCGGCCGCGGTCGGACTGAACATCTGGCTGGCGCACCGGCTGCGCCCGCCGCTGAGCGCCATGTCGATGGAGCAGCAGAGCCTCGACCGGTACCGCATGAGCATCGCGCCGTACAAGAAGTGGCTGCTGCTCGGCATCGCCACGCTCGTCGGCCTGATCGCGGGCGCGTCCGCGGCGGGCCAGTGGCGCACATGGCTGCTGTGGGTGAACGGCGTCTCCTTCGGTCAGAAGGACCCGCAGTTCCACCTGGACGTGTCGTTCTTCGCGTTCGACCTTCCCTGGTACCGCTTCCTGCTCGGCTTCGGCTTCGCGGCCACGGTGCTCTCCCTGATCGCCGCCGCCCTGACGCACTACCTGTACGGCGGGCTGCGGGTCACCAGCCCCGGCGCGCGCGCCACGGCGGCGTCCACCGGGCACCTGTCGGTGCTGCTCGGCGTCTTCGTGACGCTCAAGGCGGTGGCGTACTGGCTCGACCGGTACGGCCTCGCGGTGAAGTCCAGCGACTTCAAGGCGACGGGCGACTGGACGGGCCTTCGCTACGTGGACGCGAACGCGTACCTGCCGGCGAAGACCATCCTGTTCTGCATCGCCGTCATCTGCGCGCTGCTCTTCTTCGGGACGCTGTGGCGGCGCACCTGGCAGCTGCCGGTCATCGGCTTCGGCCTGATGGTCCTCTCCGCCATCCTCATCGGCGGTCTGTACCCGGCCATCGTGCAGAAGTTCCAGGTCTCGCCGAACGAGCAGGCCAAGGAAGCGCCGTACATCGAGAAGAACATCAAGGCGACGCGCGACGCGTACGGCATCAGCGGCGTGAAGCCCGAGGACTACAAGGGCGCGGGCAAGGCCGACGAGGATCCCGAGAAGAAGCGCGACGACGCGGACTCGGCAGCCAACTACCGGCTGAACGACCCGAACATCGTCTCGCCGACGTTCCAGCAGCTGGAGCAGGAGCGCGAGTACTACCGCTTCCCGACGACCCTGGACGTGGACCGCTACAACGGCCAGGACACCGTCGTCGGTCTGCGTGAGCTGAGCCTCGACAAGCTCGAGAAGCGCAACTGGATCAACGACCACTTCGCCTACACCCACGGCTACGGCATGGTCACGGCCAAGGGCACGGAGACGAAGAAGGGCTCCAAGGGCGCCCCGGACTTCACGAACTTCGGCCTGCCGACCGCCGGCAACCTCGGCGAGTACGAGCAGCGGATCTACTACGGCGAGAAGACGACCCAGTACTCGATCGTCGGCGGGCCCCAGAAGGAGCTCGACTACGAAGAGGACGGCGGCGGCCAGAAGACCTACAGCTACAAGGGCGACAGTGGGGTCAACCTCTCCAACCCGATCAACCGAGCCGCGTACGCCGTGTCCTTCGGCGAACCGCAGATGCTGTACTCGGGCGCGATCGGCGAGGGGTCGCGGATTCTCTACAACCGCACGCCCAAGGAGCGCGTGGAGTCGGTGGCTCCCTGGCTGACCATCGACGGCGACACGTATCCGACGGTCGTCGACGGCAAGATCCAGTGGGTCGTCGACGCCTATACGACGAGCAACGGCTATCCGTACGCCTCGCGGACCACGCTCGGCGACACCACGGCCGACTCGCTGTCGGAGTCCGACGACGCGCGCGCGGTGGTGGCCCAGCAGAACCGGGTCAACTACATCCGCAACTCGGTGAAGGCGACCGTCGACGCGTACACCGGAGAGGTCAAGCTCTACACCTGGGACGACAAGGACCCGGTCCTGAAGACCTGGAAGAAGGCGTTCCCGGACACCGTCAAGGACAAGGGCGAGATCCCCAAGGCCCTGATGGACCACCTGCGCTATCCCCAGGACATGTTCAAGGTGCAGCGCGAGCTCCTGACGCTCTACCACGTCACGGACGCCGGCCAGTTCTACAACGCGAGTGACGCCTGGCAGGTGCCGAACGACCCGACGAAGAAGGACAACAGCGCGGTTCCGCCGTACTACCTGTCCATGAAGACGCCGGGTCAGACGCAGCAGCAGTTCGCACTGACGACGACGTTCACCCCGAGCGGGCGCCCCAATCTGCGCGCCTTCATGACGGTCGACGCCGACGCCAGAAGCAAGGACTTCGGCAAGATGAAACTGCTGAGAGTCACGGGCGACGTGGACGGCCCGGAACAGGTCCAGAACAAGCTGAACTCGATGACCGAGGTCGGCAACTTCGTCCGGGACATGAAGGGCGCCGACTCCGACGTCCTGTACGGAAATCTGCTGACGGTGCCACTGGACGACGGGTTCCTCTACGTCGAGCCCGTGTACGTACAGGGACGTAAATCGGCGTATCCGCTCCTGAAGAAGGTCGCGGTGTCCTACGGCACGGAGACCGCGTTCGCGGACTCCCTGAGCGACGGCCTCAATCAGGTCTTCGGCGCCGAAGGGACCACCAAGCCACCGGCTGACGACGGCGACACGGATGAACCGACCGAGCCGCCCAAGTCGAACGACCCGACGGTGCAGGCTGCCCTCGACGACGCCCAGACGGCGTTCGAGGACGGGCAGACGGCCCTGAAGGACGGCGACTGGAAGGCCTACGGCGAAGCGCAGGAGAAGCTGGAGGAAGCCCTGCAGCGAGCCGAGGACGCCCAGGCCAAGGCGGACAAGGGCAACAAGAGCGGCGACAAGAACAGCGACGACAAGGGCGACAAGAAGGGCGGCTGACCAGCTGCGAAACACCCCCTCCGCGCCGTGGTACGGTTGCAACACAACGGCGCGGGGTGGAGCAGCTCGGTAGCTCGCTGGGCTCATAACCCAGAGGTCGCAGGTTCAAATCCTGTCCCCGCTACTAAAGGCAGAGGCCCGGATCCTTATCGGATCCGGGCCTTCGTCGTGTGCGGGTGAGGTCCGTGGCGTCGTGCGCTGGTCTGTGCGAACCGTGCTTCGCCCGGGGGGAGTTGGGCAATCCGTGTTTGACTTATCTCTCTGTGGGCATGTCGACAAAACGCTGAAGTGACCTCACTGGCTGCGGTATACCAGGTGTACCCAGGTTGCAGGTGGTGCGACGATGGACGTTATGGGGGACAAGGCAACTCTGTTGGAGACAGGGCGGTTTGTGCAGCCGGCCGACCGGGAGGATCCCGGGGCGGCCGCCGAAGAGTTGCGCCATCGGCTGGCCGCCGAGGCCGGAGATGTCGACGCGATGAGCGTTCTCGGAAGCCTTCTGCTGCGCCGCGGTGATCTCGACGGTGCCGAGTCCATGCTGCGCGCGGCGACCGCTCAGGGCGACCGTGCCGCGGCCAACAACCTCGGGGTCCTCCTCCACCAGCGCGGGTACGCCGACGAGGCGGCCGGCTGGTGGCGGGTCGCCGCCGTGGCCGGATCCGCCGCCGCCGCGCACGCGCTCGGGCGTCATCACCGCGAGCGGGGCGACGAGCCCGCCGCGGAGTACTGGCTGCGGCAGTCCGCCGAGCAGGGCCACGCCCTGGGCGCGTACGCCCTCGCCGATCTTCTGGAGCACCGCGGTGACGTCGGCGCCGAGCGTTGGATGCGGGCCTCGGCCGAGCGCGGTCACCGCGAGGCCGCGTACCGCATCGCCCGCGCCCTCGACCGGCGTGCCACCGCCGAGCGCACCGGCGGCAAGGCCACCGCGAAGGCCGACGTCAAAGGAGCACGTTCCGCCGCCGCCGAGGCCGAGCAGTGGTACCGCCAGGCCGCCGCGCGCGGACACCGGCGGGCCGCGCTGCACCTCGGCGCGATCCTGGAACAGCGCGGCGAGCTGAAGGAGGCCGGGCGCTGGTACCTGAACTCCGCGAAGGACGGGGAGGCGCGCGCCGCCTGCGCCCTCGGCTTCCTGCTGCGTGACGCGGGCGACGAGGAGAGCGCCGCCGTCTGGTGGCTGAAAGCAGCCCAGGACGGCGACGGCAACGCCGCGAACGCCCTGGGCGCGCTGCACGCCGAGCGGGGCGAGACCCAGACCGCCGAGCGCTGGTACAGAGCCGCCATGGACGCGGGGGACGTGAACGGCGCGTACAACCTCGGTCTGCTCTGCGCCGAGCAGGGGCGCACCGTGCAGGCCGACCAGTGGTACAGGCGCGCCGCGTACGCCGGTCACCGCGAGGCCGCCAACGCCCTTGCCGTGCTGCTGCTCCAGGGCGGCGACGCGGCGGGCGCCGAGCCGTGGTTCTCCAAGGCGGCCGAGGCGGGCAGCGTGGACGCGGCCTTCAACCTCGGGATCCTGTACGCCTCCCGGGACGACGAGGACTCCGCCCTGCCCTGGTACGAGCGTGCGGCGGCCGCCGGGCACACCGAGGCCGCGCTCCAGGTCGGCACCGCGCGGCTGCGGGAGGGCGACGAGCAGGACGCCGAGCGGCATCTGCGGTGCGCTGCAGGTGGCGGCAGCGCGGAGGCGGCGTACCGCCTCGGCACCGTGCTCGACGCGCGTCGGTCCGCCGCGGGGCCGCCCGCGCTCGGGGAGCCCGCCGCCGAGAAGACGGAGTGCGAGGAGTGGTACGAGCGGGCTGCCCAGCAGGGTCACCGGCGTGCGCAGGTGCGGGTCGGGATGCTGGCCGCGGGGCGCGGGGACGTCGTCGAGGCGGCACGGTGGTACCGCCTCGCGGCGGACGCGGGCAGCCGGAACGGCGCGTTCAATCTGGGGCTGCTGCTCGCGCGGGAGGGGAGTGAGCCCGAGGCCGCGCTCTGGTGGACCCGGGCCGCTGACGCGGGGCACGGACGGGCCGCGCTTCGGCTCGCGCTGCTCTACGCCCGGCGCGGGCAGCTGGTGGAGGGGCAGCGGTGGGCTTCTCGTGCCGTTGATCTTGGGCCCGCTGAGGTTTCCGAGAGGGCGGCGAGGCTGCGCGAGGCGCTTCAGCAGGAGCTGACTGCGTAGCCCTGCGGCTGTCGGGCGGGTGCGGGCCGTGGGTGGGCTGCGCCCACCCGTCCCGTTCCGCCCTGCGGAACGCCTGCCCACAGCGGCGCGGAACGGCTGCCCACAGCGCTGCCTCGGAACGGCTGCCCACAGCGCTGCCTCGGAACGGATTTGCGCTGGTCGAGGCGATTGACGTACGGTTGCAACACAACGGCGCGGGGTGGAGCAGCTCGGTAGCTCGCTGGGCTCATAACCCAGAGGTCGCAGGTTCAAATCCTGTCCCCGCTACTAAAGGCCAGAGGCCGGGAAGCAATAGCTTCCCGGCCTCTGGTGCGTCCGGTCACGTGATCAAGACGGCTTGTGGCCCACTGCCTCCTCGTACAGCTTGCGGTCCACCGCCTTCTCCTCCGGGACCTTCTCGCCCTCGGCGACGCCCGCGGCCTCGTACGCCGCCTGGAGCCGGTCCGTCGTGCCGGCCCGGATCTCCCAGTCCATGCGCAGTGACGGCGTCGACCTCAGGACCGCCTCGTCGATCTTCAGGAGCTTCGCGAGGTCGGCCACGAAGGTCTTGTCCGCCTTGTAGTCACCGGCGAAGTACGTGTTCACGGTTCTGATGTACGCGCGCAGCAGCGCGACGCCCGCGTCCGGGTCCTCGGTCAGGAGATTGGGGCCGAAGAGGAGACCGCCGAGCGGTTCGCCCCGGGGCTGGCCGCCGAGGAAGGCGTACTGCTCGTCGCCGTCGACCTTGCGCCAGACCGGGTCGAGGAGCCAGGCGGAGTCGGTGCCGCCGTTCTGCAGTGCCGTCAGGACGTCCGCCGAACCGAGCTGCTGGAACTGGATCTTGTCGAGGCCGCCGCCGTGCTTCTTCAGGGCTCTGCCCATGGGGTACGAGATGACCGACCCCTTGCCGATCATGGTGCCGAGCTTGCGGCCCGCCATCGGGACGTGGCCCGCGCTCTCGCCCTTCTTCAGCTTCACCCACAGCCCGCTCTTGGACTCCGGGTCGGGGGAGAAGTTCCCGGCCGCCCATTTGATGGTGAAGCCGCCCGTGATGCCGTTCATGACGGCGGCCTCGGGCGCGGCCCACTGGGCGTCGATGTCGCCCTTGGCCAGGAGGGGGAGGGCGTCGGGGGTCGGCAGTACCTTGAGGTGGACGTTCAGGCCCTCCTTCTTGAACTCGCCCTTCTGGACGGCCACTTGGAGGGGCGCGACGTACTCGGCGCTGAGCGTGCCCGTGGCGATGGTGAGGTCGCGTTCCTTCGGCAGAGGGCGCGGGGCGGGGGCGCCCTTGTCGCAGCGGGCGGGCGCGCGGTCCTCGGCGAGGTCGGACGGATCCGTCCAGCTGCCCTTGCCGCAGCCGGGGACCGCTTTGACGGCACGGGGTTTCGCGGGCGCCGCCGAGTCCGGGGCGTCGTCCTCCTTCGCGCAGCCCGCGGAGGCGAGAAGGGAGCCCGCCACGAGCAGGATGAACATGCGGATGCGGGTGTGCATGGAGCCTCCGTACGCGTACGAATGGTTCATGGCTGGCTCATGACTGGCTTCTGCCGCGGTCGCGCGGGGCCCACGGGGTGAGCAACCGGCCCGCGATCCGCACGAGTTCGGAGAAGACGACGCCGAGCACGGCGACGCAGACGATGCCGACGAACATCACGTCGTTCTGGAACAGGGCGCGGGAGTCGAAGATCAGGTGCCCGAGCCCGTTCGACGCCGCGATCTGCTCGGAGGCCACGATCACCAGGACCGCGACGCCCGCCGCGATCCGCGCGCCCACGAGCACGGCGGGCAGCGAGGCGGGCAGCAGGACATGGCGGAACATCTGCCACGGCGACGCCCCGAAGACCTGGCCCGCGTCGCGGTGTCCCGAGGGCACGGCGAGCACCGCCGCCATCGTCGAGATCCAGACGAAGAAGAAGACGGTGGCCGCCACGAGCGCGATCTGCGGGCCCTCCCCGAGGCCGAACATGTTCAGGAAGACGGGCAGCAGGGCCAGCTTCGGTACGACGTACAGCGCGTCCAGGAGCGGTTCGAGCGCCGCGCGCACGAGCGACAGCGAGCCCATGAGGAGGCCGAGGGCGTAGCCGGTGACCGTGCCGATCGCGTAGCCGGCGAGCACGCGCTTGAGCGTGGCCCAGACGTCGGGCCACAGGTCGCCGTCCGCCGCGCGCTCCCAGCCGTCCTCCAGGATGGTCTGGGGAGCGGGATAGACGCGGTCGTCGATCCAGGCCTGGGTGGCGGCGAGTTGCCACAGGAGGAGCAGGACGAGGGGAACGGCCACGGCGAGGCCGGTCTCCAGGGTGCGGCGCCTGCGGTGGGTGCGGGCGGGGTGCAGTTCCTGGGGGCCGGGCCTGCGGACGAGCACGCCGTCCTCGGGGGCGGCCGCTTTGCGCGGGGTGGTCGTCGTCATGCCGGGACCGCCTCGTCGTGCGCGTCCCGCGCGTCGTCGCGCACCACCTCGCCGCGCAGCAGCTCCCACAACTCGCCCTTGAGGGCGGTGAACTCGGGCGTCGCGCGTACGTCGCCGCTGCGGGGCCTCGGGAACGGCGGGCGGTGTTCGGCGATGATGCGGCCCGGCCGGGCGGACATGACCAGGACGCGGTCGCCGAGCACGATCGCCTCTTCGAGGCTGTGGGTGATGAAGAGGGTGGTGGTGCGGGTGGTCTGTGTGAGGTCGAGGAGCTCGTCCTGGAGGATCGTGCGGAGCTGGGCGTCCAGGGCCGCGAACGGCTCGTCCATCAGGAGGATCTCGGGCTCCACGGCCAGGGCGCGGGCGATGGCCACGCGCTGGCGCATGCCGCCGGAGAGGGTGGCGGGGTAGGCGTCGGCGAAGTCGGCCAGGCCCAGGCGGGTCAGCAAGGCCGTGGCGCGGGCGTTCGCCTCGCGGCGGGGAATCTTCTGGATGTCCAGGCCGAAGCGGACGTTGGCCTGGACGGTCTTCCAGTCGTAGATGCCGTAGTCCTGGAAGATCATCGCTGCGGGTCGCTGTGCGGCCGTGCGGATGGTCAGCTCGCCCCTGCTGGGCCGCAGCAAGCCTGCGGCTATGCGGAGCAGGGTCGACTTTCCGCAGCCGGAGGGGCCGACGATGCAGGTGAATTCGCCCGGGGCGATGGTGAGGTCCACCGGGCCCAGGGCGGCCACGGCCTTGGCGCCCCGGCCGAACGTTCTCGTTACTGCGTGGGCTTCTAGTTTCGGGTGCGGGTCTCCCACGGGGTCTCCTTGCGGAGGGCAGGCGGATATTGGGCGCCGCCGACCATATGACGGGTCGTCAGATTCCGGAAGGGGCCTGCCCTGGCTGAGATTCGCTGCCGCCCGCAAACCCAATGCACGCGAAAGCCCCCGGCGCCATCAGGCATCGGGGGCAGGTCTCGGGTCGGGTCGCAGACTTCGTGAACGTAAGGAGAAGTGCTATGCCTTCGCGCAGTTCGGGCACGTGCCCCGGTACGTGACGTCCGCGCCCTCGACCGTGAAGCCGAAGCGCTCCGAGTCGGGGAGGCTGCTCAGCGGGTTGCCCGTGGGATGGACGTCCCGGATCGTGCCGCACTGCGCGCACACCAGGTGCTGGTGGGGGCGGTGGGCGTTGGGGTCGTACCGCTTGGCCCTGCGGTCCGTCGAGACCTCGATGACCTCGCCGAGGGTCACCAGCTCACCCAGCGTGTTGTAGACGGTCGCGCGGGAGATCTCGGGCAGCTTGCCGACGGCGCGGGCGTGCACCTCGTCCGCCGTCAGGTGTACGTGGTCCCCGTCGAGGACCTCGGCCACGACGCGCCGCTGCGCGGTCATGCGCCAGCCGCGTCCGCGCAGTCGTTCCAACAGGTCGCTCATGAGAACCAGCCTAACAGGTAGGAAGCCTAAGTCCCGACGAGGTGTGGTTTTGGATGCTTACTTGACTTAGACAATGTCTATCGTAGGATCGAGTACGGCAGAAGCCAAGGGACTCGGCGTGAGCCAAGGACAAGGCGAAGCCAAGGGCAACGCCAAAGGACAGGACTTGCAGGAAATGACGCAGGAGGCGCACGTGACGCAGGGACCGCTCACCACGGAGGCCGGCGCGCCGGTCGCCGACAACCAGAACAGCGAGACCGCTGGTGCCGGCGGTCCGGTCCTGGTCCAGGACCAGGCGCTGCTCGAGAAGCTCGCGCACTTCAACCGTGAGCGCATCCCGGAGCGCATCGTCCACGCACGTGGCGCCGGTGCGTACGGCACCTTCACGCTGACCCGCGACGTCTCGCAGTGGACGCGTGCGAAGTTCCTCTCCGAGGTCGGCAAGCAGACGGAGACCTTCCTCCGGTTCTCCACCGTCGCCGGCAACCTCGGCTCGGCCGACGCGGTGCGTGACCCCCGTGGCTTCGCGCTGAAGTTCTACACGGAGGAGGGGAACTACGACCTGGTCGGGAACAACACCCCCGTCTTCTTCATCAAGGACGCGATCAAGTTCCCCGACTTCATCCACACGCAGAAGCGCGACCCGTACACGGGCTCGCAGGAAGCCGACAACGTGTGGGACTTCTGGGGCCTGAGCCCCGAGTCGACCCACCAGGTCACCTGGCTCTTCGGTGACCGCGGCATCCCGGCGACACTGCGCCACATGAACGGGTACGGCTCGCACACGTACCAGTGGAACAACGAGGCCGGCGAGGTCTTCTGGGTCAAGTACCACTTCAAGACCGACCAGGGGATCAAGAACCTGACGGCGGCCGACGCGGCGAAGCTCGCGGGTGAGGACCCCGACTCCCACCAGCGCGACCTGCGCGAGGCCATCGAGCGCGGCGAGTTCCCGTCCTGGACCGTGCAGGTGCAGATCATGCCCGCGGCCGACGCGTCGACGTACCGCTTCAACCCGTTCGACCTCACCAAGGTGTGGCCGCACGAGGACTACCCGCCGATCGAGATCGGCAAGCTGGAGCTCAACCGCAACCCGGAGAACATCTTCGCCGAGGTCGAGCAGTCCATCTTCAGCCCCGCCCACTTCGTGCCGGGCATCGGTCCCTCCCCGGACAAGATGCTCCAGGGCCGCCTCTTCGCGTACGGCGACGCCCACCGCTACCGCGTCGGCATCAACGCCGACCACCTGCCGGTGAACCGCCCGCACGCCACCGAGGCGCGCACCAACTCGCGTGACGGCGCGCTGTACGACGGCCGCCACAAGGGTGCGAAGAACTACGAGCCCAACTCCTTCGGCGGCCCGTTCCAGACGGACCGGCCGCTCTGGGTGACCACCCCTGTCAGCGGCGGCACGGGCAACCACGAGGCCCCCTCGCACGCCGAGGACAACGACTTCGTGCAGGCGGGCAATCTCTACCGCAAGATGTCCGAGGACGAGAAGAGCCGTCTGATCGAGAACCTCGCGGGCAACATCGCGGGTGTCTCGCGCGACGACATCGCCGAGCGCGCGATCAACAACTTCCGTCAGGCGGACGGTGACTTCGGCAAGCGTCTGGAGGCCGCGGTCCAGGCCCTGCGCGGCTGAGACCGCTTGTCGTAGGGAAAAGGCGGGCCGGATCCCCTCGGGGGTCCGGCCCGCTGCCGTGTCCGGGAGCGCTCAGACCGTGAGCGTGGGGGCGGGCTGCCTGCTGGGGGCCCAGCAGCGGATGATGTCGCGGACCGAGACGATGCCCGTCGGTTCGTTGTCGTCCATCACGATCAGGTGCCGGAAGCCGCCGTGGGACATGGCGTCGGCCGCCTCCTCCAGGGTCCAGGACGGTGCGGCGAAGACGACGTCGGTCGTGGTGTGGGTGCCTGCGGTCTCGGTGTCGGGGTTCTGGCCGAGGCCCAGCGAGACGAGGATGTCGCGCTCGGTCAGGATTCCTAGGCTGGTGTCGGCGTCGAGGACGACGGCCGCGCCGACGCGGCGCGCCGACATCAGCCGGGCCGCCTGGCGCAGTGTGTGGGCGGGACCGATGGTGAGGACCATCGTGCTCATGGCGTCGCGGACGAGCATGGGCTTGAGCCACCTCCTGAGTGGACCGCAAGAGAAGCGATTCACAAGTTCACAAGTGGGGGAACTCTCAGAGTCGCAGCCATGCGGGGAGTCAACAAGGGGGCGCGTGCGGCCGGTTCAGGGCGTGCGCATCAAGGGTGTGCGCCTCGGACGTGTGGGGCGTACGCCTCAGTAGCGCTGGTTGAGGTAGCCGAGCAGCTCCTCGTGGAGCAGGCCGTTCGACGCCGCCGCGTTGCCGCTGTGCGGGCCCGGAGTGCCGTCCAGGCCGGTGAAGGTGCCGCCCGCCTCGGTCACGATGATCGCGGTCGCCGCCATGTCCCAGAGCGAGAGCTCGGGCTCCGCGCAGATGTCGACCGAGCCCTCGGCGACCATCATGTACGGCCAGAAGTCGCCGTACCCCCGCGTACGCCACACCGCCCGCGTGAGGTCCATGAACCCGTCGAGGCGGCCCTGCTCCTCCCAGCCCGTGAGCGAGGAGTACGCGAACGAGGCGTCCTGGAGCCGCGAGACCTTCGAGGCGTGGAGCCGCGTCGCGGAGGTCAGGCTGCGCCCGGTGTAGGCCCCGGCGCCCTTGGCCGCCCACCAGCGGCGGCCGAGCGCGGGCGCCGACACGACACCCACCACCGGCTGGAAGCCGCCCTCGCCCGCCTCCATCAGGGAGATCAGCGTGGCCCAGACCGGCACCCCGCGCACGTAGTTCTTGGTGCCGTCGATCGGGTCGATCACCCAGCGGCGCGGGCCCGTGCCCTCGACGCCGAACTCCTCGCCGAGGATCGCGTCGCGCGGACGTCCCCGCTTCAGGTTCGACCGGATCAGCTCCTCGGCCGTTTTGTCCGCCTCGCTCACCGGCGTCATGTCCGGCTTGGTCTCGACCTTGAGGTCGAGAGCCTTGAACCGGTCCATCGTCGCGGCGTCGGCGGCGTCCGCGAGGACATGGGCAAGACGCAGATCATCGTGGTAGTCGGGCATGAGTGAACAGTATCGATCTCGTTGTGCCTGAGCCACAGCGCCGTATGTCCGGGCCATTCCGGGACATGACGCATACCGTGCCAGGTCGCGCCGGGAGTATTGACACCGCCTCCGAGCACGTCAACTCTGGCCGCAGAGCCGCTTCGGCCCCGGGAGGCAACGATGCCTGCAGCGCGGGAATCCTTACTGGACGCGGCCAACATGGCGCTCGCCCGACGACCGTGGCCGGGCGTCCGCATGGTCGACGTCGCGGCCACCGCCGGGGTGTCCCGGCAGACCCTCTACAACGAGTTCGGCAGCAAGGACGGCCTCGCGCGCGCCCTGCTCCGGCGCGAGACCGACGCGTATCTGCACGGCGTCGAGCGCGCGTTGGCCGTGGAGGGAGGCCCGGTGGACCGGCTCACCGCCGTGAGCGTGTGGACGATCGCCGCCGCCCGCGAGAACGAACTCGCCCGCGCCATGCTCACCGGCTGCTGGAGCGAACGGCTGCCCGCGCCGACCAGGCCCGGTGTCTCCGCGTCACCCGTACCGGCGCAGCGGCGCGCGGACGCGGGCGTCCCCTCGCCCGCCGAACTGCTCGCCCTCGTCCGGGACAAGGCGGTGAACGCGCTGAACGGCCGGGCGCGGCCGAAGGACACGGAAGAGCTGGCCATGGCCTGCGAGAGCGCTGTGCGCATGGCGCTGTCGTACGTCGTCGCGCCCTCGCCCGCGGGCGAGGATCCCGTGGAACTGGTGCGCGGGGTCCTGGGGCACTGGGCCGGCGCCTGAGGCCCGCGGCCGGTCAGTGGGCGGAGCCGGACAGCTGCAGGCCGATGACGCCCGCGATCACCAGCGAGATGGAGACGATCTTGAGCGTGGAGACCACGTCACCGAGGAAGATCATTCCGTAGATCGCGGTGCCCGCGGCACCGATTCCCGTCCAGACCGCGTACGCCGGACCCACGTCGAGCTTGCGCAGCGCGAGCGTGAGAAGGCCGAAGCTGCCGAGGGCGAAGGCCGCGAAAGTGATCGTCGGCCAGAGTCGGGTGAAGCCGTGCGAGAGCTTGAGGCAGACCGCGAAACCGGTCTCCAGGAACCCCGCGACGATGACCAGCAGCCACGCCATGTCTGTGCCTCCGCAACCATACGTTCGGTGACCGCTTCGCCTGCCTTGGATCAGGCTTGGTGCGATTATGCCCTTGCCGCCGCGCCGCGGGCGCAAACAACGGCGAGGTCAGTCGTCGTCGCGTCGCTCACGGGTGGCGAGGAGCCTGCGCAGCGAATAGAGCCGCGCGGGATCCGCGTGCCCCCCTTCCACCCACGCGTCCAGCGCGCAGTCCGGCTCGTCGTGGCTGCAGGCGCGCGGACACTCCTCCGTCCCCGGCACCAGGTCGGGGAAGGCGAGGATGACGCGGGACGGGTCGACGTGATGCAGGCCGAAGGAGCGCACGCCGGGCGTGTCGACCACCCAGCCGCCGGACGAGTCCGCCAGCGGCAGGGCGAGCGCCGACGTGGTGGTGTGGCGGCCGCGGCCCGTGACGGCGTTGACGTGCCCGGTGCTGCGCCGGCGCTCCTCGGGGACCAGGGCGTTCACCAGCGTCGTCTTGCCCACGCCGGAGTGCCCGACGAACGCGGTGACCTTGCCGTCGAGCACCTCGTGCACCCGGGCGAGCTCCGCGTCGTCGGTGAACTCCTCGCGGCTGGTGACGACGTAGGGCATGTCGAGCGTGGAGTAGGTCTCCAGGATCTTGTCGGCGGACGCCAGGTCGGACTTGGTCAGGACGAGGAGCGGGGTGAGACCGCCGTCGTACGCCGCCACGATGCAGCGGTCGATCAGGCGCGTGCGCGGCTCCGGATCGGCGAGTGCGGTGACGATGGCCAGCTGGTCGGCGTTGGCGACGACCACGCGCTCGTAGGGGTCGTCGTCGTCGGCCGTGCGCCGCAGGACCGACGTACGCGGCGCGATGCGCACGATGCGCGCGAGGGTGTCCTTCTTGCCGGAGAGATCACCGACGAGCGAGACCCGGTCGCCCACCACGGCGGCCTTGCGGCCCAGTTCGCGGGCCTTCATGGCCAGTACGATCCGGTCGTCGACCAGGACGGTGAGGCGGCCCCGGTCGACGGTGAGGACCATGCCGTCGGAGGCGTCCTCGTGCTTGGGCCTGATGTGCGTGCGAGGGCGGTTGCCCTTGCGGTTGGGGCGGACGCGGATGTCGTCCTCGTCGGGGTTCTTTCCGTAGCGGCGCATGTCTGGATCAGCCCGTCAGTTCCCGAGCATTCCGGTCCAGAGGTCGGGGAAGTCGGGCAGCGTCTTCGCCGTCGTCGCGACGTTCTCGATCTGTACGCCCTCCACCGCCAGGCCGATGACGGCACCCGCGGTGGCCATGCGGTGGTCGTCGTACGTGTGGAAGATCCCGCCGTGCAGGCGGCGCGGACGGATGTGCAGGCCGTCGGCGGTCTCGGTGACGTCGCCGCCGAGTTCGTTGATCTCCTTGGTGAGGGCCGCCAGGCGGTCCGTCTCGTGCAGCCGCAGGTGGGCGACGCCGCGCAGGGTCGAGGGGGAGTCGGCGAGGGCCGCGACGGCCGCGATGCCGGGGGTCAGCTCACCGACCTCGCTCAGGTCCACGTCGATGCCGTGCAGCGAGCCGGAGCCGGTGAACACGAGCCCCTGCTCGGTCAGTTCGCAGGAACCGCCCATCTCGGTGAAGATCTCCCGCAGCTTGTCGCCGGGCTGCGTGGTATGCGCCGGCCAGTCGGGGACGGTGACACGGCCGCCGGTGACCAGGGCCGCCGCCAGGAACGGCTGGGCGTTGGAGAGGTCGGGCTCGACGGTCAGATCGCGGCCGAGCAGGGCGCCGGGGGTGACCCGCCACACGTTCGGCTCGCCGCCCGACTCCGGGGTGTCGACCTGGGCGCCGACCGCGCGGAGCATGTCGACGGTCATCCGGATGTGCGGCATGGAGGGCAGCGCGGAGCCGGTGTGGCGTACCTCGACACCCTGGTTGAAGCGCGGGCCCGAGAGCAGCAGGGCGCTGACGAACTGGGAGGACGAGGAGGCGTCGATCTCGACCGGGCCGCCGTCCAGGGCGCCCGCGCCGTGCACGGTCAGCGGCAGCGCGCCGCGGCCGTCGTCGTCGATACGGGCGCCGAGCGCGCGCAGGGCGTCGATCACGCCGTGCAGCGGACGCTCGTACGAACGGGGGTCGCCGTCGAAGCGGATCGCGCCGTCGGCGAGGGCGGCGACCGGGGGCAGGAAGCGCATGACCGTGCCGGCGTTGCCGACGTCGACCGTGGCGGGGCCGTGCAGGCCGGAGGGGATGATCCGCCAGGCCTCACCGGAGCCGTCCGGGCCGACGCCTTCCTCGATGCCGACGCCGAGTGCGCGCAGGGCGCCCGCCATCAGGAGGGTGTCGCGGGAGCGCAGCGGCCGGCGCAGCCAGCCGGGCTCGGCGGCGAGGGCGGCGAGGACGAGGCCGCGGTTGGTGACCGATTTGGACCCGGGCACATGGACCGTCGCGGCGACGGCTGCGCTCGCGTGCGGGGCTGGCCAGAGGGTGCTGTGCGCTGGGTTAACGGTCATGCCCCCACTTTAGTGGCAGAGAGGCGAGGGGTCGTGGCTGCTCAGAGGCCGAGCAGCCAGCGTCCGCCGCCTATCAGCGAGCACAGCGAGACGGCGTGGAAGAGGAAGAGCCACATCCCCGCGGGGACATGCGTGAGCCGCGACAGCTGGTCCGCGTCCGAGTCGCCCGCGCCCCCGCGCCTGCGCTTGGACTGCAGCTCGAAGGCGGGACGTACGCCGCCCAGGAGCAGGAACCACACCACCGCGTACGCGAAAGCCGCCTGCACCTGTGAGCTGGTCAGCCAGGAGACCAGCAGGAAGGTGCCGCCGGTGACGACCACCGTGAGGGCGCCGTACGCGTTCCGGATCATGACGAGCATCACGATGAGCAGCGCCGTCGCGATCCACAGGAACGCCGTGATGTGGTCGGCGGCGAGAAGCGCGGCGCCCGCCAGACCGAGCAGGGGCGGCGCGGTGTAGCCCGACGCCGCGGTCAGGATCATGCCGAGGCCGGTGGGCTTGCCGCGGGAGACGGTGAGGCCGCTGGTGTCGGAGTGCAGCCGGATGCCGTCCAGGCGGCGGCCGGTCAGCAGGGCGACCAGCCCGTGGCCGCCCTCGTGCGCGATGGTGATGGCGTTGCGGGCGACCCGCCAGATCCCGTGCGGGACGACGACGGCGAGGGCGACGACGCCGGTGGCGATCACCAGCCACTCGTCGGGGGCGGCCTGCGTGCCGAAGACCCGGTCCCAGAGGTCGGTCAGGCTGGCGTTCGCGGTGCCTTGCATTGCGTGGGCCATCTTCAGGACCGGCTCCTCTGGTCGTACGGGGTCTGGCAGTCTGGCACGTATGTGCGGACGGTATGCATCGAGTCGTAGGCCCGAGGATCTCGCAGGAATCTTTGAGATCGAGAAGTGGGAGCCGGAGGAGGCGCTGGCTCCCGATTTCAACGTGGCTCCGACCAAGGAGGTCTACGCGGTCCTCGACCGTCCAGTGAAAGACGCGGAAGACCCGGCCCCGGTTCGCCAGCTGCGCACACTCAAGTGGGGACTCGTGCCGTCCTGGTCCAAGACGCCCGAGGGCGGCGCCCGGATGATCAACGCCCGCGCGGAGACGGTGCACGAGAAGCCGTCCTACCGCCGGGCCTTCGCCACCCGCCGCTGCGTCATCCCGGCCGACGGCTACTACGAGTGGGTCACCGGCACCGGCGAGCGCGATCTGGAGGTCGAGGGCAAGAAGAAGCGCCCCCGCAAGCAGCCGTACTTCGTGACGCCCGCCGACGGCTCGGTCTTCGCGATGGCGGGCCTGTACGAGTTCTGGCGCGACAAGACGCTCCCCGACGAGCACCCCCTCGCCTGGTGGGTGACGTGCACGGTGATCACCACGGAGGCGGAGACCGCGCCCTTGGCGGTCGCCCCGGAGGAAGGCCCGCGCTCGCTGCACGACATCCACCCGCGGATGCCCCTGATGCTGACGCCGGACCGCTGGGACGCCTGGCTCGACCCCTCGCGCACGGACCCCGAGGACCTGCGGACGCTCCTGGAGCCGCCGCCGCACGGCCTGATGCGGGCCTTCCCGGTGTCGACGGCGGTCAGCAACGTCCGCAACAACGGGCCGGAGCTGCTCAAGGAGCTGGACGGCCCCGAAGAGGGCACACTCTTCTGACGTGACCAAGAGCGAGATCAAGAGCGGGACCAAGAGCGAGATCGTCGAGACCGACGCCGGTGAGGCGCGCATCACCTGGCACCCCGCCCCGAAGACCAAGGCCCGCATGGTGCTCGCCGTGAGTCACGGCGCCGGAGGCGGCATCGAGGCCCGTGACCTGCGAGCCATCGCCGCCGCCCTGCCGGCGCACGGCGTCACCGTCGCCCTCGTGGAGCAGCCCTGGCGCGTGGCGGGCAAGAAGCTGGCGCCCGCGCCGAAGACGCTGGACGTGGGCTGGCGCGGCCTGTGGCCCGCTCTGGCGAAGCCCGGCCTCCCGGTGATCGCGGGCGGCCGCAGCGCCGGAGCCCGCGTCGCGTGCCGCACCGCCACCGAACTGGGCGCCGCCGCCGTGCTAGCCCTCAGCTTCCCCCTGCACCCGCCGGGCAAGCCGGAGAAGTCGCGCGCGGAGGAACTGCTCGGCGCCGGGGTCCCCACGCTGGTCGTGCAGGGCGGGAACGACCCCTTCGGGAAGCCCGCGGAGTTCCCCGAAGGGGCGTACGAAATCGTCGAGATTCCGTACGGCGATCATGGCTTCGCGATCCCCAAGCGCGCGGACCTCACCGAGGCCGAGGCCATGACGCGCATCACGGATGGCGTCATCCGGTGGGCGGGAATGTTGGGTGCGTGACCTCTGTTGTGCCGAACAGACGCTAAACGCTGTTCGTACGAGAGGAAGTCCGCCGCATGGGTTCGACAGTATGCCCGGCCCGCTCCAGCGCCTCTGACCTGGAATGGACGGTGCTGAGCGCGCCCAAGACCGCTCCTATTCGGGCGGCGGCGGGACCGGATCGTCGTCTATCCTCCGATTCGAGTGGGACTGCTTTCGGTCTCGCCACGTCTTTGGAGGAGGTGGGTCCGGTCACTGGGACCGACGCAGGGGCCGAGAACGGCCAGGCGGAGCGACCCGACGGAAGCGCTGAGACGTCGGCGGAGCGCACGGCCCGCTTCGAGCGGGACGCCCTGGGCTTCCTCGACCAGATGTACTCGGCGGCGCTGCGCATGACGCGCAACCCGGCGGACGCGGAGGACCTGGTGCAGGAGACCTACGCCAAGGCGTACGCGTCGTTCCACCAGTTCCGTGAGGGCACCAACCTCAAGGCGTGGCTGTACCGCATCCTCACCAACACGTTCATCAACTCGTACCGCAAGAAGCAGCGCGAGCCCCAGCGCAGCGCCGCCGAGGAGATCGAGGACTGGCAGCTCGCGCGTGCCGAGTCGCACATGTCCACCGGTCTGCGCTCCGCCGAGTCGCAGGCGCTCGATCACCTGCCGGACTCGGACGTGAAGTCCGCACTGCAGGCGATCCCCGAGGAATTCCGCATCGCCGTCTATCTGGCCGACGTAGAGGGCTTTGCGTACAAGGAGATCGCGGACATCATGGGGACACCCATCGGTACGGTGATGTCCCGGTTGCACCGCGGCCGTCGCCAACTGCGCGGCATGCTCGAGGACTACGCCCGTGACCGCGGCCTCGTCCCCGCCGGCGCCGCGTCAGAGTCGTCGAACGAAGCGAAAGGCTCAGGCTCATGAGCTGCGGAGAGCCGCACGAGACGGATTGCAGTGAAGTCCTGGACCATCTGTACGAGTTCCTGGACCACGAGATGCCGGACAGCGACTGCACCAAGTTCGAGACGCACTTCGAGGAGTGCTCTCCGTGCCTGGAGAAGTACGGCCTCGAGCAGGCGGTCAAGAAGCTGGTGAAGCGCTGCTGCGGCTCGGACGACGTGCCGGTCGACCTGCGCGCCAAGGTCATGGGACGCATCGATCTGATCCGCTCGGGCGAGGCCGTGCCCGAGCACGACGTGACGGTGGAGACGGTGACCGCCGAGGGCAGCGTGTCCGCGAAGAGCCTGCGGGCCAAGGAAGCCTGACCTGCCGGTAGTTGAGCGTGAGCAGGCCGTGACGGGATGTCCGTCACGGCCTGCTTTTTGCTGTGCCCCCTCGTTCACCGTCACTCGTACGTGCCAATTTCCGCGCGCGGGGCTCGGAGCGGGCGGCAGTCGTTCTAGTCTCCGGACCTTGGAACGTGGTCCCTGGGGACGGTCACGGGGGACCGAGGACGGTCGCGGGGGAGGAGGCAGCGCCATGCGGTCCATCGCTCCATGGGCGCGCGCCTACATCCTGTGCGCCGCCCTGGCGGCCGCCGCCTGCGCCGCGCCCGCGGCGGGCTCGCGCACGCCGTGGGCCGCGCTCGCGCTGCTCGCCGTGCTCTACGCCGGGTGCGAGCAGATCACCCGCTGCCGGATCATCGGCCGCCGCGCCGGAGCCCCCGCCAACGGCCTCGGCACCTTCTTCCCCGTGCTGCTCGCCGCCGTCTTCCTGCTGCCGCCCGCGGCCGCCGCGCTCGTCGCGGTGCCGGGCGCGCTGCTCGCCCGCGTGGAGCGGCGCCCCCGGTGGGTGCGCAGGCTCTGGCGCGCGTCCCAACTCGCCCTGGCGGCCTGGACCGCCGCGTGGACGCACGACGCGCTGGGCGGGCGCGAGGCCGTGGCCGCGCCCGACTTCCCGTACGCGCTCGTGCCCGCGGGAGCGGCCGTCCTCGCCTTCTCCGTCGTACTGACCGTCCTCGACGGCGGCATCCTCGCCACGGCGGAACGGGTGCCCGTGCGGAGCGCGTGGCGGGGGCTCTTCCTGCGGTCGTTCGCGCCGGTCGCCGTGCACGGCCTCGCCGGCCTGATGATGGCGGTCCTTTGGCGCAGTCCGTACGGGCCGCTCGCCGCGCTCCTGGTGCTGCTGCCGATGGGGGTCTCCTGCTGGGTCTTCGCCCAGTACCACCGCGAGCGCGCCGCCCACCAGGCCACCATCCGGGCACTCGTGCAGGCCGTCGACATCAAGGACCGCTACACCCGCGGGCACAGCGAGCGCGTGGGGCGGGCCTCCGTGATGATCGCGCGGGAGCTGGGGATGGCGGACGAGCGGGTGGAGAGCCTGCGCTTCGCCGGGATCCTGCACGACGTCGGCAAGCTCGGCGTACCGACCCGGCTGCTGCGCAAGGACGGGCCGCTGACCCCCGAGGAACGGCGGATCATCGAGCTGCATCCCGAGTACGGGCACGAGATGGTGCGCGGGATCGGCTTCCTCGGGGAGGCGCGGGCGGCGATCCTCCACCACCACGAGCGGATGGACGGGAGCGGGTACCCCTACGGGCTCGTCGGACGGCAGATCCCGGAGTTCGCCCGGGTGGTGGCCGTCGCGGACGCGTTCGACGCCATGACGTCCACGAGGTCCTACCGGCGGGGGCGGCCCGTCGCCGCCGCCGTGGCCGAGCTGTCCCGGTGCGCGGGGGCGCAGTTCGACCCCGCGATGGTCACCGCCCTGCGGCAGGCGCTCGACCGGCACGGATGGCACCCCGCGGTCACCGCCGATCCCGCGGACAGCGTGCCGTCACCCCGGCAGGGGGCACCCGGCGTGCCCACAGGGCCGGGGGCGGGAGCACGGTGAGCGCCTCTCCGCCGGGACCCGGCAGGGTGGGCACCACGGTGGCGGCCTGCGTGTACGGCGCCGCCGCGCTGCTCACCCTGCTCGGTCTCGGCTGGACCCTCTGGCACGGCGTCGCCGAAGGGGGCATCGCGCTCGCCTTCGGAGGGCTCGTCACCGTGGGAGAGCTGGCCCGGTGGGGTACGGGAGGCAGCGACCGGGAGCCCGCGCCGCTCGGGGCCGCGGGGGCGCTGGCGTACGCGCTGCTCGGGGAGGCCGGCGGACAGGCCACGCATCACGGCGTCTTCCAGGTGATCGCCGTGGTCGTGGCGGCCGCGCTCGTCGGGGCCGTGCCGCATGTGGCGCTCGGCAAGGGGCCCGCCCTCGACCACGTGGCCCGGCGCGTGCTCACCGTCGGATTCGCCGCCGCCTGCTTTCAACCGCTCTACAACGCGGGAAAGTTGGGGGAGTGGGTCGGCCATGGGCCCGCCTTCGCCGCCGTCATCGTGGCGCTGCTCGTCCTGACCGCCCTCTGCGACGCCGTGCTCGCCGCGGCCATGGCACACGCCCGTACCCGCTGGCCCTTCGGACCGCTCCTGCGCGACGAACTGCGGGCCATGCTCGGCATCGGGTCCGCCGTCTGCGCGACCGGGGCCGTGATGGCGCTCGCGGTGGCCGTGGCGGGGCTCTGGGCGCTGCCGGTGTTCAGCCTGCCGCTGCTCCTGACCCAGCTGTCCTTCGGGCGGTACGCGGCGGTGCGGACCACCTACCGGCAGACCATCACCTCGCTCGCCCGGTCCACCGAGATCGCCGGGTACACCCCGCAGGGCCACGCCCGCCGCGTGGCCGCGCTCAGCCGGGCCGTAGGGCGTGAGCTGGGACTCTCCACGCCGGACCTGGCCGTTCTGGAGCACGCGGCCCTGATGCACGACATCGGGCAGCTCTCCCTCGTCGATCCCGTGCCCGCGGGCGCCACCGCCGCCCTGCCGGACGCGGAACAGCGGCGGATCGCCCTGCTCGGGGGCGCCGTCGTCCGTCAGACGGGGGTGAACGGCGACGTCGCCGTGGTCGTGGAGCGGCAGGCCGACCCGTACCGCGATCAGCCGCTCACCGCCCGTATTGTGCGGGCCGCCAACGCGTACGACGAGATGGCCAGGGGAGAAGGTCCCGGGGGCCCTCTCAACGCTCTGGAGCGGCTGCGCCTCGGCACCGGCCGCGACTACCAGCCCGAAGTGGTGGAAGCCCTGGCCCGAGTGCTTTCGCGGGGCGGTCATAGCTTGCCGCCGGTTGGGTAACCCATGGGTAATGAGCGGCCGTCCGACCGTACGTGGTTGGATGCGAAGAGGGCCCTCGGGCACAGCGGAACACAGGAACTTGAGCATCGGCAGGCGGGAATCGTGAGGATCTTCGGCAAGGGACGGCACCGGCCCTCCGCCTCATGGCGGCAGGCCACCGACCGCGCCTTCACGCTGATCGGCGACGGGCGGTACGAGGACGCGGGCGCACTCCTGACCCGCGCGGCGGATCTCGAGCCGTGGCTCTCGGAGTCCTGGTTCAACCTCGCGCTGCTCCACAAGTTCCGGCACGACTGGGAGCAGGCGCGGGCCGCGGGCCTGCGGGCCGTCGCGCTGCTCGACCGGTCGGCGGGCGCCCCCGACTGGTGGAACGTGGGGATCGCCGCCACCGCCCTGCAGGACTGGCCCCTGGCCCGGCGTGCCTGGCAGGCGTACGGCCTGAAGGTGCCCGGCGGTGTGGCCGCCTCCGGGGAGCCCACCGGCATGGACCTGGGCAGCGCCGCCGTGCGGCTCTCGCCCGAGGGCGAGGCCGAGGTCGTGTGGGGGCGCAGGCTCGATCCCGCCCGCATCGAGGTGCTCTCCATCCCGCTGCCGTCCTCCGGGCGCCGCTGGGGCGAGGTCGTGCTGCACGACGGCGTTCCGCACGGCGAGCGGACGACGGGCGCGGGCGACTCGTATCCCGTCTTCGACGAGATCGAGCTGTGGGCTCCCTCACCCGTCCCCACTTGGGTGGTCCTCCTGGAGGCCGCCACCGAGGACGATCGGGACGCCCTGGAGAAGCTCGCCGCGGACGCGGGCTTCGCCGCCGAGGACTGGTCCTCGTCCGTGCGGCTGCTCTGCCGGATGTGCTCCGAGAGCCGCATGCCGAGCGACGAGGGCGACGGCGAGCACCTGGACCCGCACGACCACAGCGAGCCGGGTCACCCCGGCCCGCTCGGCCACCGCAGCCCCGGCGCCCTGTGGGTGCCCGAGCGGGAGTGCGGCATCGCGGCGCCCGCCGCCCTGGTGCGCGGGCTGCTCGACGGCTGGGTCGCGGACAGCCCGGACTCCCGCGACTGGCGGGATCTGGAAGAGGTCTGCTGACTCCTGGCCGTAGGCTGTACCGGCACTATCTCTCGTGGGTTCCCAGGAAGGCGTACGTCGGACAATGGCGCAGGACACTGAGCAGCAGGCCTCGGGCGGGGTCCTCCCCGTCGACGACGAGGGCTTCGTCATCGACACGGAGGACTGCGAGGAGCGGGAGACGGCCTGGCGCGAGCGCGGCACGTCCCGGCCCATCACGGTCGTCGGCAACCCCGTGCTGCACAAGGAGTGCAAGGACGTCACCGCCTTCGACGCCGAGCTCGAGCAGCTCGTCGCCGACATGTTCGCCAGCCAGCGGACCGCCGAGGGCGTGGGCCTGGCCGCCAACCAGATCGGCGTCGACCTGAAGGTCTTCGTCTACGACTGCATGGACGACGAGGGCAGGCGGCACGTCGGCGCGGTCTGCAACCCCGTCGTGCGCGAGCTCCCCGCGGACCGGCGCCGCCTGGACGACTCGAACGAGGGCTGCCTCTCCGTGCCCACGGCCTACGCCGAGCTGGCCCGCCCGGACTTCGCCGAGGTCACCGGGCAGGACGAGAAGGGCAACCCCATCAAGGTGCGGGGCACCGGGTACTTCTCGCGCTGCCTCCAGCACGAGACGGACCACCTGTACGGCTACCTCTACATCGACCGCCTCTCCAAGCGTGAGCGCAAGGACGCGCTGCGGCAGATGGAAGAGGGCACCCCGCGCTACCCCGTCGTGCCGAACGACTAGTCGACTCCGGACTCGCGCGCACCGCGAGTCACCTGCGGCCCCTGGCCGGGAACTCCCTCCCGGCCAGGGGCCGTTCGCATGAACCGACCCGAACCGGTCAGCTGTGCGATCGAATCAGGCTCTTGGTGATCCATAATCAGTCACGTACGGGGATTTTCTCGGCACTGGGGGGTAGTGAATGGCGCAAATCTGTTCCCTGAACGGTCAGTTGTGGTGCTGAATGGAAAGCGCGGGGATACGCAACGGCGCGCGCCCGGTACGGCGGGAGGGGCGTGCGTCCTCACGCGGCTGAGAGGGGTTTGTCCGTGCCTGCATATTCACATGGCATTTCACCGACACAGACACATGTACGGGTGGTATCCGTGCCACCGGCGTTGGCACTTCCGGTGATCGAGTCAGGGTTTCCTCGCCAGCTGCACCCGTATTGGCCGCAGCTCCAGGAGAAGTCCAGGACGTGGCTGCGCGAAATGCGCCTCATGCCCGCGGACAAGGTCGAGCGGTACGCGGACAGCCTCTGCTACACGGATCTGGTGGCCGGCTACTACATTGGCGCGCCGGACGAGTTGCTCTGCGCGATAGCCGACCTCAGCAGTTGGTTCTTCGCGTGGGACGACCGGCACGACCGCGACTCGGTGCACGGCAGGGCGGCGCAGTGGCGCCGACTGTGCCGCGGGCTCCACGAGACACTCCGGGCCCCCCGGCAGCAACTGCACCACCGTGACCCCCTGGTGGCGGGGTTCGCGGACTGCGTCCTGCGGCTGTACTCGCACCTCGGGGCGGGCTGGAACGCCCGGTTCGCGCGGCATTTCCACAGCGTGATCGAGGCGTACGACCTGGAGTTCAGGAACCGCAGGACCGGAACCGTCCCGACGGTCGAGGCCTACATCGAGCTGCGCCGGCTGACGTTCGCGCACTGGACCTGGATCGACCTGCTCGAACCGACCGCGCGACAGGAACTGCCGACGGCCGTGCGGAAGCATCCCGCATATCGGCGGGCGGCGCTCGCCACGCAGGATTTCTCCGCCTGGTACAACGACCTGTGCTCGCTCCCCAAAGAACTCGCGGGAGATGAACTGCACAATCTCGGGATCAGCCTGATCCAGCACGAGGGACTTTCCCTGGAAGAGGCAGTGGCGGAAGTCCACCGGCGGGTCGTCGGCTGCATCTCGGATTTCCTGGTGGCAGAAAAAGAAGTGCTCCACATCGCCGGGCAATTGGCCGACGGAAGCGTGCAGGGCAGGGCGCTCTCGGGCGCGGTGGAATCGTGCATCACCAATATGCGGAACTGGTTCTCTTCCGTGTATTGGTTCCATCACGAATCCGGTCGCTATCGGGTGGACAGCTGGGACGACAGGTCAATTCCCCCGTACGTGAGCGACGCGGTAATGAGCGACTTGGCCGAAACTGAATTGGTGGGTGAGGAATGAGCGTCGAATCCGCGGTGTCCGCGACAACGACTCCGCCGCTCGTCAGCGGCGGTGCCCCGCTCATCGGCCACGCCTGGAACCTGGTGCGCGACCCGCTCGGCTTCCTCGCCGCGCTACGGGATCACGGTGATCTCGTACGCATCAGGCTGGGACCCAAGACCGCGTACGCGGTCTGCGATCCGGAGCTGGTCGGCAAGCTGCTCAGGAGCCCCGACTACATCGTCGGAGGACCCCTCTGGGACACCCTGGAAGTGCTCCTCGGCAAGGGGGTCGCGACCAGCAACGGCAAGCTGCACCGGCGTCAACGGCGCATGATGCAGCCCTCGTTCAGGCCCGAGCGGATCGCCGACTACGCCAAGGTG
Source organism: Streptomyces sp. NPDC054872 (assembly GCF_053610705.1). Classification (NCBI taxonomy): domain Bacteria; kingdom Bacillati; phylum Actinomycetota; class Actinomycetes; order Kitasatosporales; family Streptomycetaceae; genus Streptomyces; species Streptomyces sp. NPDC054872. The sequence goes on from NZ_JBSGYY010000004.1 coordinate 118,851, forward strand.
ATGGAGGAGGAGGCCCGGACGACCGCCGCGCGCTGGCGGCCGGGCGACACGATCGACATCAACGCGGAGATGTTCCGCACCGCCGTGCGCGTCGTCTCGCGCTCGCTCCTGGAGGTCGAGGCGATCAGCGAGAAGGCGGACCGCATCGCCGAATCGCTGCACACCGTGTTCGAGGGTCTCTACCGCAGGATGGTGCTCTCGGTCGGGCCGCTGTACCGCGTGCCGACCCAGGGCAACCGCCGCTTCCAGAGCGCGCTCGCCGATCTGCACGCACTGGTCGACGAGATCATCGCCGAAGGCAGGGCGGCGGGCGGAGATCAGGACGACCTGTTGGCCGAAATGCTGCGGGCGCGCGATGAATCAGGGCAGCCGCTCAGCGATCAGGAGGTTCACGACCATGTGATCTCCCTTGTCGTGGCGGGCGCCGAGAATATCGCGGCGACACTGGCATGGACCTTCCATCTGCTGGCCGAACACCCCGAGCAGGAAAGGCGATTGGTTGAAGAGGTAAATTCCGTCGCGCCGGACCGGGAGATCACATTCGCCGACCTCGGGGACCTTCCGCACACCCGGAATGTCGTCACGGAGGCCATGCGTATACAACCGGCGGCCTGGATATTCACCCGCCGGTCGGTGGGAGAAACCACCCTGGGTGGCTACCGCATTCCGGCCGGTGCCGACATCGTCTACAGCGTGTACGCGATGCAGCGCGATCCGCGTTCCTTCGAGCAACATCTCCGGTTCGACCCGGACCGCTGGAATCCGGAACGAGCGCAAGACGTACCGGAGTTCGCGATGATGCCGTTCGGCACCGGCAACCGCAAGTGCCCGGGCGACCATTTCAGTCTGGCCGAACTCGCCATCATCCTGGCGACGGTGGCCCCGAAGTGGCACCTGGCGCCGGTCGACGAGACCGACGCCGACACGAAGATCGGCATCACGCTACAGCCGAAGCGTCTGGTCCTGCGGGCCGAGCGACGCTGACGGCGGGGCCGCGGAAGGTGCGGCGGTAGGCGTTCGGCGTGGTCCCGAGCGCCCGCAGGAACTGGTGGCGCATCGCCGCCGCGTTGCCGAAACCGGCACGCCCGGCGATGGCGTCCACCGTCTCGTCCGAGCCTTCGAGCAACTCCTGCGCCAGGAGCACGCGTTGGCGCAGGAGCCAGCGGTAGGGCGTGGTGCCGGTCTCCTGCTGGAAGCGCCGCGCGAAGGTGCGCGGCGACATGTGCGCGCGCTCGGCGAGCCGCTCGACGGTGATGTCCGTGTCCAGATGGCGCTCCATCCAGGCGAGCACCCCGCCCACGGTGTCGCACGCCGTGCGCGGCAGCGGCCGCTCCACGAACTGGGCCTGTCCGCCGTCGCGATGGGGCGGCACGACCATGCGCCGGGCCATGGCGTTGGCGACCTCGGTGCCGTGTGCCTGACGCACGATGTGCAGGCAGGCGTCGATCCCGGCGGCGGTCCCGGCCGAGGTGATGACCGGCCCCTCGTCCACGTACAGGACATCGGGCTCGACCCGGGCGAGCGGATACCGCACCGCGAGTTCCGTGGCGTGCCGCCAGTGCACGGCGCAGCGGCGGCCGTCCAGGAGTCCCGCGGCGCCGAGCACGAAGACGCCGGAGCAGACGGACAGGACGCGGGCCCCGCGGTCCACCGCCCGGCGCAGGGCGTCGAGCAGGTCCTCGGGGTACTCGCGGTCCACGAACGCCTGGCCTGCGGGAACGGTGATGAGGTCGGCCTCTTCGAGCCGGTCGAGGCCGTACGGAGTGGTGATCGTGAACCCGGCGTGATTGCTCAGCGGCCCGCTCTCCGCGGCGACCACCGCGAAGTCGTACGCGGGAAGGCCCGCGTCACTCCGGTCGAGCCCGAACACCTCGCAGACGACACCGAGTTCGAAGGGATTGACGCCGTCGAGCAGCACGGCTGCCACGTTCTTCAGGGTCCCGGCCTTCAGCATGTCGCCAGTGTGCCGCAGGAGTGGCAGTAAGTCGATGGTGTGTGGCAGTCCTGCCACTGACGCGCGGGCCCGGCGCGCAGGACAGTGAGGACATGAACACATTCCTCGGATACGTGACCGTCCTGGCCGTCCTCCTCCTGCTGGCCGCGCCCTCGCTCGTCGGGTACGTCCACGACCGCCGGATCGACCGCGAACTGCGTGAGGCCCCCCGCGCCCCACGCAGCTCGCGGCAGTCTGAGGCCCTAGAACTCGTCGTCGAAGGAGACCGAACCCTCGACCGCGACCTGGTAGGCCGAAGGGCGCCGCTCGAAGAAGTTGGTCAGCTCCTGGACTCCCTGGAGTTCCATGAACGAGAACGGGTTTGAGGAGCCGTAGACGGGAGCGAAGCCCAGCCGCTGGAGCCGCTGGTCGGCGACGCACTGCAGGTACTCGCGCATGGAGTCGGTGTTCATGCCGGGCAGGCCCTCACCGCACAGGTCGCGCGCGAACTGCAGCTCGGCCTCGACGGCCTCCTTGAGCATGTCCGTGACCTGCGTCTGCAGCGCGTCGTCGAAGAGCTCCGGCTCCTCCTTGCGGACGGTGTCGACGACGTCGAAGGCGAAGCTCATGTGCATCGTCTCGTCGCGGAACACCCAGTTGGTGCCGGTGGCCAGGCCGTGCAGCAGACCGCGCGAGCGGAACCAGTAGACGTAGGCGAAGGCGCCGTAGAAGAAGAGCCCCTCGATGCACGCGGCGAAGCAGATCAGGTTCAGCAGGAAGCGACGCCGGTCCGCCTTGGTCTCCAGGCGGTCCATCTTCTCGACGGAGTCCATCCACCGGAAGCAGAACTCGGCCTTCTCGCGGATGGAGGGGATCTCCTCGACCGCGTCGAAGGCCGCGGCGCGGTCCTCCGGGTCGGGCAGATAGGTGTCGAGCAGCGTCAGATAGAACTGGACGTGCACGGCCTCCTCGAAGAGCTGACGGCTCAAGTAGAGCCGGGCCTCGGGGGAGTTGATGTGCTTGTAGAGCGTGAGCACGAGGTTGTTGGAGACGATCGAGTCGCCGGTGGCGAAGAACGCGACCAGGCGGCCGATCATGTGCTGCTCGCCGGGCGAGAGCTTGGCGAGGTCGGCGACGTCCGAGTGGAGGTCGACCTCCTCGACGGTCCAGGTGTTCTTGATCGCGTCGCGGTAGCGCTCGTAGAAGTCCGGGTAGCGCATCGGGCGCAGGGTCAGCTCGAAGCCCGGGTCGAGGAGGTTCTTCTCGGCGTTCGTGGTGGAGCTCATTACTGGCAGGCCTCGCAGGACTCGGGGTTTTCCAGGGAGCAGGCGACGGCTTCTTCGGCCGAGACCTGTGCGGGAACGGGGGCGGGAGCGGACTCGGCGCTCTTGCCGGCCGCCGCGCGGGCGATGCGGGTCGCCGGGCGCGAACGCAGGTAGTACGTGGTCTTCAGACCCTGCTGCCAGGCGTATGCGTACATCGAGGAGAGCTTGCCGATGGTCGGCGTCTCCAGGAACAGGTTCAGGGACTGCGCCTGGTCCAGGAACGGCGTGCGCGCGGCGGCCATGTCGATCAGGCCGCGCTGCGGGATCTCCCACGCGGTGCGGTACAGCTCGCGCACCTCGGCGGGAATCCAGCTGAAGCCCTGTACGGAGCCGCTGGATTCGCGCAGCGCCTCGCGGGTCTGGGCGTCCCAGACGCCGAGCCGTTTCAGCTCCTCCACCAGGTAGGCGTTGACCTGGAGGAACTCGCCGCTCAGCGTCTCGCGCTTGAACAGGTTGGAGACCTGCGGCTCGATGCACTCGTACACGCCCGCGATGGACGCGATCGTGGCGGTCGGCGCGATGGCGAGAAGCAGCGAGTTGCGCATACCGGTCGCGGCGATACGTTCCCGCAGCGCCGCCCAGCGCTCCGGCCAGGTCAGCTCGACGCCGTAGTGGTCGGGGTGCAGGACGCCGCGCGCTGTGCGGGTCTTCTCCCAGGCGGGCAGGGGGCCATTGCGCTCGGCGAGGTCGGCGGACGCCTCGTACGCGGCGAGCATGATGCGCTCGGCGATACGCGTCGAGAGGGCACGCGCGGCGGGGGAGTCGAAGGGCAGCTTCAGCTGGAAGAAGACGTCCTGCAGACCCATGGCGCCCAGGCCCACCGGGCGCCAGCGGGCGTTCGACTTCCCGGCCTGCTCGGTCGGATAGAAGTTGATGTCGACCACGCGGTCGAGGAAGGTGACGGCGGTACGGACGGTCTCGTCGAGCCGCTGCCAGTCGATGTCACCGGCGGCCGTGTCCACGAACGCGCCGAGGTTCACCGAGCCCAGGTTGCAGACTGCCGTCTCGCCGTCGTCCGTGACCTCCAGGATCTCCGTGCAGAGGTTGGAGGAGTGGACGGTGTGGCCGGGCTCCGCCGTCTGGTTGGCGGTGCGGTTGGCGGCGTCCTTGAAGGTCATCCAGCCGTTGCCGGTCTGCGCCAGGGTGCGCATCATGCGGCCGTACAGCTCGCGGGCCGGGATGGTCTTGCGGGCCAGCCCGGCGGCCTCGGCCTTGCGGTAGGCCGCGTCGAACGCGTCGCCCCACAGGTCCACGAACTCGGGCACGTCGGCCGGGGAGAACAGCGACCAGTCCTGGTCGGCGGCGACCCGGCGCATGAACTCGTCCGGGATCCAGTGCGCCAGGTTGAGGTTGTGCGTGCGGCGCGCGTCCTCACCCGTGTTGTCGCGCAGCTCCAGGAACTCCTCGATGTCGGAGTGCCACGTCTCCAGGTAGACAGCGGCGGCACCCTTGCGACGGCCGCCCTGGTTCACGGCGGCGACGGAGGCGTCCAGGGTCTTCAGGAACGGAACGATGCCGTTGGAGTGCCCGTTCGTGCCGCGGATCAGCGAACCGCGGGCGCGGACGCGGGAGTACGAGAGGCCGATGCCGCCCGCGTGCTTGGAGAGGCGCGCGACCTGGTGGTAGCGGTCGTAGATGGAGTCCAGCTCGTCCAGCGGGGAGTCGAGGAGGTAGCAGGAGGACATCTGCGGGTGCCGGGTGCCGGAGTTGAAGAGCGTCGGCGAGGACGGCAGGTAGTCCAGGCGGCTCATCAGGCGGTACAGCGCGGCGACTTCGTCCACCGAGCGCGTGGAGCCGTCCTCGGCCAGACCGCTCGCCACGCGCAGCATGAAGTGCTGCGGGGTCTCGATGACGTGCCGGGTGATCGGGTGGCGCAGGAGATAGCGGCTGTGCAGGGTGCGCAGGCCGAAGTAGCCGAAACGGAAGTCGGCGCCGTCCTCGAGGGCGGCCTCCACGAGACCGTCGAGGCGCTCCGCGTGATCGGTGACGAACGCGGCCGTACGGTCCGCGATCAGACCCTCGCGGTGCCCCACGGCGACCGAGTCGGAGAAGGACCGCACGCCCTGCGACGCGGCCTCGTCCCGGATGCTGAGGCTGAGGAGCCTGGCCGCGAGCTGCGAGTACGTCGGGTCCTCGGAGATGAGGCCGGCCGCGGCCTCGGTCGCAAGCTCCCGCAGCTCCGCCACATCAGCCTTGGCCGAGCGGCCCCGCAGCGCGGCGGCGGCGACCCGGCCGGGGTCGGCGTCGGGGAGGTCGGCGGTGAGGTCGGTCAGGGTACGCAGCAGCGCGGTTCCTGGGCCGTCGGCGGTCTGCTGACCGCCGGTGTTCTGCGCTGACGCAGGTTCGGCTGGCGCGATGGTCACGTGGAGCACTCCCTCGCTCGGCTCAGGGCCTTGGGGAGGGGTGAGTGACACACGGGGGCCCGCCCTGGGCAGGGCTGCGCTCCGCGTCCACCAGCCCATTCCACGAGGCCCGGACGTCGTCGGCACCCGGACCGGTCGGAACGGATGCGCTGTCGACAGGTCTTCGGACTAGAGAGCACGACAAATGCGCACTCATACACCGTTGCGGGACAGTTCCGGACTTGCACCGGATTCCCCTGCGGCGACAGCGAGCACGAGCATACATCTTGTGCTGGCTCTGGGAGTCAGCCCCACATCTTGTGTCGGCGCGCGTATCCCCTAGGGTGGCGCCGAACTGATGGGCGACCAGGGGGAGACGGCGTGCGAGGGCGGGGCGCGGGCTGTGCGGCGGTGGTGCTGATGCTGCTCACCGGGTGCGGGGAGGGCGGCGAGAAGGCGGAGACGAAGCCCGCGCGCCCCCCGGCCACGGCGGCCGGAGTCGACGGAGACGTGGACCCCGGCAAGGTCTTCACGGACGCCGAGCTGAAGGCGGCGCTGCTGCCGGCGAAGGCCGTCGGCGCGCGGGCCAAGGTGGTCAACGGCACCACGGGCGGCTTCAACCAGCACTACGGGGGCGGCGACTGGGGCGGGTGCGAGGCCGGCCGCGGGGCGAGCGCGGAGCTGTCCGGCATGCGGGGAACCAGCGCCGGCCACATGATCCTTCCCTTCCCCGGCGCGATCGCCGACGAGGGGGACCCCGTCCTCTCCCAGACCTTGGTCTCGATGCCGGACGCGCGGGCCGAGCGCCACGTCGAACTGCGCCGACAACTCCACAAGGTGTGCCCCAGCGTCACCGTGGACACCGAGGCGGCCCCGGTGGTGGAGCATCACGTGGCCGAGGACCTGCCGGGCATCGGCGACGAGGCGATCCTGGAGAGCACGCGGTACGAGGGCGGCGACGACTACGACGAGGAGACCCGGTACTACAAGGCCGAGGTGCGGGTCGGCGGCGTGCTCGTCCTGGTGGACGCGGGCCCGCACAAGGACCTGGTGATCTCCTCCGCGGCCAAGGCGGCGGGGCGGGTCAGGACCGGGCTCTACAAGGCCTCGTAAGACCTCCTGATCCGCACACGACAGCGGGCCGCCGGAGTCGGATCCGGCGGCCCGCGTCACGTACGTACGGAGAGGACTCAGTGCCCGCCCGGCGCTCCCACCGTGGCCGGCGGCAGCTCCTCCACGACGCCGGGGTCGCCCGCGTCCGCCGTGTAGTCGCCGGGAGACGTCTCGTCGATGCCGTCAGGGGCCTTCATGGCGCGCAGGACGAAGGTCATGACCACGGTGACCACCACGTTCAGGACGAACGCCGTGAGGCCGATGTAGCCGATCTCGCCGATGCCCGGGATCTCGTCGGACGAGCCGCCGAAGTGCTTCTGGGTGGGCGAGGCGACGCCGTACGCGGCGGCCGTGCCGTAGACCATGCCGACCGCCCAGCCCGCGAGCAGCGCCCAGCGGTGGAACCACCGCGTGAACAGGCCGCCGACGAGCGCGGGCATGGTCTGCAGGATCCAGATGCCGCCCAGGAGCTGGAAGTTGATCGCGACCGTCTTGTCCATGGTGAGGACGAAGGCGAGCGCGCCGACCTTCACCAGGAGCGAGACCAGCTTGGAGACCTTGGTCTCCTGCGCGGGTGTCGCGTCCGGCTTGAGGAAGTCCTTGTAGATGTTCCTGGTGAAGAGGTTCGCGGCGGCGATGGACATGATGGCGGCCGGCACGAGCGCGCCGATGCCGATCGCCGCGAACGCGACGCCGGTGAACCAGTCGGGGAACATGTTCTCGAACAGCTGCGGGATCGCCAGCTGGCCGTTCTCGACCTTCACCCCGGCCGCGATCGCCATGAAGCCGAGCAGCGCGAGCAGACCCAGCATCAGCGAGTACAGCGGCAGGATCGTGGTGTTGCGGCGGATCACGTCGCGGCTCTTGGAGGAGAGCGTCGCCGTGATCGAGTGCGGGTACATGAACAGCGCGAGCGCGGAGCCGAGCGCGAGCGTGGCGTAGGTCCACTGCCCGGCCTCACCCGGCGCGAGACCCGCGACGGGCTTGCCCGCCGCGTCGTTCGCCGCCGAGAACTTGTCGTTCGCGGCCTGGAAGATCTCGTCGAAGCCGCCGAGCTTGATCGGGATGTAGATGATCGCCACGGCGATGACCAGGTAGATCAGACCGTCCTTGACGAACGCGATCAGCGCGGGCGCGCGCAGGCCCGACGAGTACGTGTACGCGGCGAGCACCGCGAACGCGATCAGGAGCGGCAGGTCCTTGATGAACCAGTTCGTGTCCGGGCCGCCGCCGACGCCCATGACGTCGAGCACGGCCTGGATGCCGACCAGTTGGAGCGCGATGTACGGCATCGTGGCGAGGATGCCGGTGACCGCGACGGCCAGCGAGAGCCCCTTGGAACCGAAGCGTCCGCGCACGAAGTCGGAGGTGGTCACGTATCCGTGCTTGTGCGAGACGGACCACAGGCGCGGCAGGAAGGTGAAGATCAGCGGGTAGACGAGGATCGTGTACGGCACCGCGAAGAAGCCGGCCGCGCCCGCCGCGTAGATCGCCGCCGGGACGGCCACGAAGGTGTACGCCGTGTAGAGGTCGCCGCCGAGCAGGAACCACGTGACCCAGGTGCCGAACGACCGGCCGCCCAGGCCCCATTCGTCCAGGCTCTCGGTCTCGGCCTTGCGCCAGCGCGCGGCCAGGAAGCCCATCGCCGTGACGGCGGCGAAGAAGAAGATGAAGACGGCGAGGGCGATGCCGTTGACGCCGCCCGTGTCCGCTGCGAGCTCGTTCATCGGGTCGCACCCCCCTGGGCCTGCTCGGCCTTGCGGGCGCGCTGGTCACGCTGCCACAGCTTGTAGGCGATCATGGTGAGAGCGGTCGAGATGACCACCCACAGCATCTGGTACCAGTAGAAGAACGGGATGCCTATGAAGGTCGGTTCGACCTTCGCGTAGGAGCTCACCCAGAGCATCGCCACGAACGGCGCGACGAGACAGAGGGCAACGACCACCCGGACCGGCGTGATCACCGGTCTGCTCACTTCAGGCGCATCTGACACTTCGCGGCTCCGCTCCCTCGCTTATCCCACCTTTAACGTGCGGGAAATCTAAGCGAGAGGATTGATCTATGGAACCCCCGTCCGGATACCGGACGCGTCGATGTGCCTGGTCGGCGCGGGCTCAGCAGCAGCGGAACCCTTGCCTCGGGTCGGACTCCTGGCGGTCCGTCCGCATTCGCTCGAACTCCCGCCGGGAGGGGACGGATGCCCCGGGATGGGTCCTCCGCGTGTGCTCCACATAACGGTCGTACGCGGACTCATCGGTCAACTCCCGGGCGTACCACCGCACCCAGCGCAGGCCGCGCAGCACCCACGTCATGACGGGACCTGCGCGTCGTCGGACGACCTTGCCTTCGCCGCCGCCAGTTCGGCCTTCTCCTCCGGTGTCGCGATGAGCCCGGCGGGCGCGGTCAGCTTCGACTCCACGTACTCGGCCTCGCTCAGCTTCGACGACTGCGGGTTGCGGACGTGCTTCACGCAGATCCGTGCCGCGTCCGCGATCACGACGATGATGAGCAGGGCGAGAGCGGCCGAAAGGACGCCGTCCACGGTGGAGTTGGTGACGACGGTGTGCATGTCGTCCATGTTCTTGGCCGGTGGCAGGACCTTGCCCGCGTCGATGGCGTCCTGGTAGTTCGAGCGCTGCTGGAAGAAGCCCACACGCGGGTCGCTGGAGAACACCTTCTGCCAGCTCGCGGTGAGCGTCACCGTGGCGTCCCAGGCGAGCGGAATGCCCGTGATCCAGGCCCACTTGAGGCGCCCGGACTTCACCAGGAGCGTCGTGCAGACGGCGAGCGCGACCGCGGCGAGGAGCTGGTTGGAGATGCCGAAGATCGGGAAGAGCTGGTTGATCCCGCCGAGCGGCTCGTGCACGCCCACCCACAGGAAGTAGCCCCACAGGCCGGTGACGGCCGCGCTCGTGATGATGAGACCGGGCTTCCAGCTGACGTTCTTGAAGGGCTTGTAGACGTTCCCGAGCATGTCCTGCAGCATGAACCGGCCCACGCGCGTGCCCGCGTCGAGCGCGGTCAGGATGAACAGCGCCTCAAACATGATCGCGAAGTGGTACCAGAACGCCTTCATGGAGCCGCCGGTGACCTTCGAGAAGATCTCGGAGACACCGACCGCGAGCGTGGGTGCACCACCGGTGCGCGAGAGCAGCGAGGACTCCTCGACGTTCTTGGCCGCCTGCGCGAGTTCCTCGGGGGAGATGGAGTACCCGAAGTTCGCGACCGCCTGGCTGGCTGCCTGGACGTTGTCCCCGATGACGCCGGCGGGCGCGTTCATCGCGAAGTACAGCCCGGGGTCGATGATGCTGGCCGCGACGAGCGCCATGACCGCGACCGACGACTCCATCAGCATGGAGCCGTAGCCGATCATCCGGATCTGCGTCTCCTTCTGGACCATCTTCGGTGTGGTGCCCGAGGAGATCAGCGCGTGGAAGCCGGACAGGGCCCCGCAGGCGATGGTGATGAAGACGAACGGGAAGAGCGACCCGGCGAAGACGGGCCCGTCGCCGCGTGAGGCGAAGTCGGTCACCGGGTCCATCTTCATCGTCGGCAGCGTGATGACGACGCCGAGCGCGAGCAGCAGGATCGTGCCGATCTTCATGAACGTGGAGAGGTAGTCGCGCGGCGCGAGCAGCATCCACACCGGCAGGATCGAGGCGATGAATCCGTACGCCACCAGCCAGATGACCAGCGTCGAGGGCGCCAGCGTGAACGTGTCCGCGAGGGACGACTCGGCGACCCAGCGCCCGGCGACGAGCGCGAGGAGCAGCAGGGTGATCCCGATGAGGGAGACCTCGCTGACCCGGCCGGGGCGCAGGATCCGCAGGTAGAAGCCCATGAAGAGCGCGATCGGAATGGTCATCGCGATGGAGAAGGTGCCCCACGGTGAGTCCGCGAGCGCGTTGACGACGACGAGCGCGAGCACTCCGAGCAGGACGATCATGATGGCGAACGCGGCGAGCAGCGCGGCGGCCCCGCCGAAGGGCCCGATCTCCTCGCGCGCCATCTGACCGAGCGACTTGCCGTCGCGCCGGGTGGAGAAGAAGAGGACGACCATGTCCTGCACGGCGCCCGCGAAGATCACTCCGACGATGATCCAGATGGTGCCCGGCAGGTACCCCATCTGCGCGGCAAGGACGGGCCCCACCAGCGGCCCCGCGCCCGCGATCGCCGCGAAGTGGTGCCCGAGCAGGACACGGCGGTCGGTCGGGTGGAAGTCGATGCCGTTGTCCAGGCGCTCCGCCGGGGTGGCCCGCTTCTTGTCGACCCTCAGGACGCGGACGACGATGAACTTGGAGTAGAAGCGATAGGCGATGGCGTACGAGCCGAGGGCCGCGGCCACCATCCAGGCGGCCGACACCTCCTCGTCGCGCGAGAGCGCGAGGACGGTCCAGCCCGCGGCGCCGACCAGCCCGACGAGGGTCCAGATGACGATGGATCGGGGATTCGCTGTGCGCACCGGCTCGTCCTCCCGTTCATCATGCGATGACGGGAGGAACGTAGAGCAGCAAGGTGATCTGCGCCAGACCCCGGAAGAGTCCTTTGGGAGGAACGGGTCAGTCCGTGGGGCGCTTGAGGCGTGCCACGAACTTGTAGCGGTCGCCGCGGTAGACCGAGCGGACCCACTCCACCGGCTGGCCGCCGCCGTCCAGGGAGTGCCGTGACAGGAGCAGCATCGGCAGGCCCACGTCCGTGCCGAGCAGGCCGGCCTCGCGCGGGGTGGCGAGCGAGGTCTCGATGGTCTCCTCGGCCTCCGCGAGGTGGACGTCGTACACCTCGGCGAGTGCGGTGTAGAGCGAGGTGTACTTCACCAGGGAGCGGCGCAGGGCCGGGAAGCGCTTGGCGGAGAGGTGCGTCGTCTCGATGGCCATCGCCTCGCCGTTGGCAAGCCGCAGGCGCTCGATCCTGAGCACCCGGCCGCCCGCGGAGATGTCGAGCAGTCCGGCGAGGGTGTCGTCGGCGGTGATGTACCCGATGTCCAGGAGCTGCGAGGTGGGTTCGAGGCCCTGGGCCCGCATGTCCTCGGTGTACGAGGTGAGTTGCAGCGCCTGGGAGACCTTCGGCTTGGCCACGAAGGTGCCCTTGCCCTGGATCCGCTCCAGGCGGCCCTCGACGACCAGCTCCTGCAGGGCCTGGCGCACCGTCGTGCGCGAGGTGTCGAACTCGGCGGCCAGGGTGCGCTCCGGAGGGACCGGGGTGCCGGGCGGCAGGGTCTCCGTCATGTCGAGCAAGTGCCGCTTCAGGCGGTAGTACTTGGGCACGCGTGCGGTGCGGCCGACTGCCGCGGCCGAGCCGGTGTCCGGGGCCTCCATGGGCGCTGACGTACCCGCCTCGGTCTCCGTACTCCCCGCCTCGGTGCCCATGGCCCGCCTTCCTGCTGCCGTCACCGGCTCCTCCGTCTGTCGCGGCTCACATCGTGGCACGTACCGGGCCGGGCTTACTGTGCCCGCTCAGGTGTCGGTCCGATAACGGACCTGACAGCCCTTCTTATACACCCTTGACACCCCTAAAGGTCTAGGCCAAGCTCCCCGTACTGGTCTACACCATTAAAGACCAGGTTCCAGTCCCACGGGCAGATCTCGGTCCATTTGGTCGCTGCGGGTGGGGGGTTGACTGGCGCATCCCTTGAGGAGGGTGACGTGAAGCGCAAGCTCATAGCGGCCATCGGTGTCGCGGGCATGTTGGTCTCGATCGCGGCCTGTGGCAGCGACGACAAGGACGACGCGAAGACCGGGGCGGACGGCTTCAAGGGGGAGACCCTGACGCTCTGGGCGATGGACGGCTCCACGCCCGAAGGCTGGACCAAGGACGTCAAGGCCGCCTTCGAGAAGAAGACCGGCGCCAAGCTGAAGCTCGAAGTCCAGCAGTGGAACGGCATCCAGCAGAAGCTGACGACGGCCCTCTCCGAGGAGAACCCGCCGGACGTCTTCGAGATCGGCAACACCCAGACCGCCGCGTACGCCAAGACCGGCGGCCTCGCCGACCTCAGCGACCTCAAGGAAGGCGTCGGCGCCGACTGGACCGAGTCGATCAACAAGTCCTCGGTCGTGGACGGCAAGCAGTACGCCGCCCCGTGGTTCGTCCTGAACCGCGTCGTCATCTACAACAAGAAGGTCTGGGCCGACGCGGGCCTCAAGGACACCCCCAAGACCCGCGCCGAGTTCCTCAAGGACCTCAAGACGATCGAGTCCAAGACGGACGCCGAGCCGATCTACCTGCCGGGCCAGAACTGGTACCACTTCGTCGGCCTGACCATCGGTGAGGGCGCCGAGCTGGTCAAGAAGGACGGCGACAAGTACGTCTCCAACCTGACCGACCCCAAGGTCGCCGCGGCCATGAAGACGTACAAGCAGTTCGCGGACCTCTCCAAGGCCCCCAAGAACAAGGACGAGGCCACCCCGCAGCAGGCCGAGGTCTTCGCCAAGGGCAAGACCGGCGCCTTCATCGGCATGAGCTGGGAGGCCGCGACCGCGATCGAGGCCAGCAAGGACAAGAAGTTCAAGGACAACATCGGCTACTTCACCATCCCCGGTGCCACGGCCGACAAGCCCGAGGGCGTCTTCCTCGGCGGATCGAACCTCGCCGTGGCCGCGACCAGCAAGAAGCAGGAGCTCGCCAAGGAGTTCCTGAAGATCGCGCTGAACGACAAGTTCGAGGGTGCGCTCGCCAAGGAAGGCGGCGTCATCCCGAACAAGCAGGCCCTGGAGGCCCAGCTCAAGGGCAACCCGGCCGCCGAGGCCATGGCCCCCGCGACCGCCGGTGGCGGCACCACCCCGCTGATCCCGGAGTGGGCCGCGGTGGAGAACCCGCCGAACCCGATCAAGAACTACATGACCGCGGTGCTGAACGGTAAGTCGAACGACGCCGCGGCCAAGCAGGTCGAGGGCGAGCTCAACAAGCGCCTGGCGCAGAAGCAGTAAGGACGCGCTCCCGCCGGGGCCCCGGGCCCGGGGTGTCTTCACCACCCCGGGCCCGGTGCCCCGGCTCAGCGCTGCGTTCCGCGATGCCCACGAAAGAGATGGCGAAGCATGACCGTGCAGACCGAACGGCCGCCCTCCGGCCCGACGGAGGATCTGAAATCGGACAGTCGGCCGGCGGATCCGGGTAAGCCCCGCACGGGGGCCCGGTCGCTCGGTCCCTACCTGCTGCTGCTTCCCGCGCTCGCGGCCACCCTGCTGTTCCTCGGCTGGCCGCTGGTCAACAACGGGATGCTGTCGTTCCAGAACCTCAACATGAGGCAGTTCATCCTCCACCTCACGGAGTGGAACGGGATCGACAACTTCAAGGAGGTCCTCAGCGGCGAGGACTTCTGGCGCGTCACAGGCCGCTCGATCGCCTTCACCGCGATCAACGTCGCACTGATCATGCTGATCGGCACCCTGGTGGGCCTGCTGCTCGCACGGCTCGGCAAGCGGATGCGAACGTTCCTCCTGGTCGGTCTCGTGCTCGCCTGGGCGATGCCGGTCATCGCGGCGACGACCGTCTACCAGTGGCTGTTCGCCCAGCGCTTCGGCGTCGTCAACTGGGTCCTGGACAAGGCCGGCTGGCACTCGATGGCCGACTACGACTGGATGGGCACCCAGTACTCCACGTTCTTCGTGGTCATCACTCTCATCGTCTGGATGTCGGTCCCCTTCGTGGCGATCAACCTGTACGCCGCGACGACGGTGATCCCCAAGGAGCTCTACGAGGCCGCGTCGCTCGACGGCGCCGGCGCCTGGAAACGCTTCACGAACGTCACGCTGCCCTACCTGCGGCCCTTCCTCTACGCGACGACGTTCCTGGAGATCATCTGGGTCTTCAAGGCGTTCGCGCAGGTCATGGCGCTCAACGAGGGCGGCCCCGACCGGCTCACCGAGATCCTGCCCGTCTACGCCTACATCGAGGGCATGGGCAACCAGCACTTCGGCATGGGTGCGGCGATCGCGCTGCTCACCATCGTCATCCTGCTGGCCCTGACCGCCTTCTACCTGCGGATCGTGCTCAAGCAAGAGGAGGACGAGCTGTGAACCGCACCGCTTCGTCGAGGTCGTCGCGTTCGTCGGTGGTCCGTCGCATCTGGCCCAACGCGGTGGCCGTCGTGCTCTTCATCGGCCTCGTCTTCCCGGTCTACTGGATGTTCGCCACGGCCTTCAAGCCGACCGGCGACATCATCAGCGAGGACCCGGTGTGGTTCCCGACCGACGCCACGTTCGAGCACTTCAAGACGGCCGTGAACGCCGAGCACTTCTGGACGATGGTCGGCAACTCGCTCACCGTCACGCTCCTCGCCGTGATCTTCTCGCTGATCATCGGCCTCGCGGCGGCGTTCGCGCTCGCCCGGATGCGCTTCAAGGGCCGCAAGGGCTTCATCATCGGCTTCATGCTGGCCCAGATGGCGCCCTGGGAAGTCATGGTCATCGCGATCTACATCATCGTGCGCGACGCCGACATGCTGAACAGCCTCGTTCCCCTCACCCTCTTCTACATGGTGATGATCCTGCCCTTCACGCTCCTGACGCTGCGCGGCTTCGTCGCCGCGGTGCCGCGCGAGCTGGAGGAGTCGGCGATGGTCGACGGCTGTTCCCGGATGCAGGCGTTCCGCCGGGTGATCCTGCCGCTGCTCGCACCCGGCCTGATGTCGACCTCGCTCTTCGGCTTCATCACCGCCTGGAACGAATTCCCGCTCGTCCTTGTCCTCAACAAGGAGGCGGAGGCCAAGACGCTCCCGGTGTGGCTGTCCGGCTTCCAGACCGCCTTCGGCGACGACTGGGGCGCCACCATGGCCGCCGCCTCGCTCTTCGCCATCCCGATCCTCGTCCTCTTCGTCTTCCTGCAGCGCAGGGCCGTCAGCGGTCTGACCGACGGTGCCGTGAAGGGATAACCGCCATATGACGACACTCACCAGCCCCACCACTGCGTTCAATCCAAAAGATGGCCTGACCCGCGACGCCCTGACCGTCCTGCAGCCCGGCTTCGTCGGGACCAGCGCGCCGGACTGGCTGCTGCGCAGGATCGGCGAAGGGCTCGCCTCGGTCGGCCTCTTCGGCCGCAACATCGCCTCGCCCGAACAACTGGCCGCTCTGACGGCCCAGTTGCGTGCCGAGCGTGACGACGTCCTGGTCGCCATCGACGAGGAGGGCGGTGACGTGACCCGCCTTGAGGTCCGCACCGGCTCCTCCTTCCCCGGCAACCACGCCCTCGGCGCCATCGACGACACGGGCCTCACCCGGGACGTGGCCGCCGAGCTGGGCCGCCGGCTCGCCGCGTGCGGCGTCAACCTCAACTGGGCGCCGTCCGCCGACGTCAACTCGAACCCGGACAACCCCGTCATCGGCGTACGGTCCTTCGGTTCGGACCCCCTCCTGGTGGCCCGGCACACCGCCGCGTACGTCGAGGGGCTGCAGTCCGCGGGCGTCGCGGCCTGCACCAAGCACTTCCCGGGGCACGGCGACACCGCGGTCGACTCGCACCATGACGTGCCGCGCATCGGGGTGGACCCCGAGGTGCTCCGGGCGCGTGACCTCGCGCCGTTCCGGGCCGCGATCGCCGCGGGCTCGCGCGCCGTGATGAGTGCGCACATCCTCGTGCCGTCCCTGGACGCGGAGTACCCGGCGACGCTCTCGCACCGCATCCTGACGGGCATCCTGCGCGAGGAACTGAACTACGACGGCCTGATCGTCACCGACGGCATGGAGATGCAGGCCATCTCCGCCACCTACGGCATCGAGCGCGGCAGCGTCCTCGCCATCGCCGCGGGCGCCGACGCGATCTGCGTGGGCGGCGGCCTCGCGGACGACGAGACGGTCCTGCGCCTGCGTGACGCGCTGGTCGGGGCGGTCCGCTCGGGCGAGCTCTCCGAGGAGCGCCTCGCCGACGCGGCCACGCGCGTGCGGGCGCTTGCCCACTGGACTTCGGTGTCGGGCGCGGCCGAGCGTTCGGGGGGCGCGCCCGGCACCGAGATCGGCCTGGTCGCGGCCCGCCGCGCCCTGACGGTCACCCGGGGCGAGTCCTACGCGGCCCCGCTCACCGAAGCTCCGTTCGTCGCCGCCTTCACTCCGATGGCCAACATCGCGGTGGGCGACGAGACCCCGTGGGGTGTGGCCGCGGAGCTGGAGCGCCTGCTCCCCGGTACGGAGACGGGCAGCTTCACGGGTGCCGACGCCGGTGCGCTGGCCCTCGCCGAGGCAGGGGAGCGGCGGGTGGTGGCCGTCGTCCGCGACGCCCACCGTCACGCATGGATGGCAGAGTCTCTGAACACCCTCCTGTCCGCCCGCCCCGACACGATCGTGGTCGAGATGGGCGTCCCCCAGTCACCCCCGACGGGCTCCCTGCACATCGCGACGCACGGCGCGGCGAGGGTGTGCGGCCTGGCGGCGGCAGAGGTCATCACGGGGGCATAGGCAGCGCCCCGTAGGGGGCGCGGGGGACAGCGCAACAGGCCCCCACGCACCCGCGGAGAGACGACAAACGGAAGGTGCCGGGCGCCCCAGCAGGAGGCACCCGGCACCTTCGCGCAACCTACAGACCCTGCCAGGCCGGCTTCGCCGCATACGTGGCCCGGAAGTACTCCCCGAGCTTCAGCTTGGAGGCGGCCGCCTCGTCCACGACGACAGTCGCGTGCGGATGCAACTGCAGAGCCGAGGCCGGAACCACCGCGGCCACGGGACCCTCCACCGTCGCGGCCACGGCGTCCGCCTTGCCCTCACCGGTGGCGAGCAGCACCAGGTGCCGCGCCTCCAGGATCGTCCCGATCCCCTGCGTGATCACGTGGTGCGGCACCTGCTCGATGTCCCCGTCGAAGAAGCGCGCGTTGTCCACCCGCGTCTGCTCCGTCAGCGTCTTGATCCGGGTGCGCGAGGCGAGCGAGGAGCACGGTTCGTTGAACCCGATGTGCCCGTCCGTGCCGATCCCGAGCAGCTGGAGGTCCACCCCGCCGGCGTTCGCGAGCGCCTGGTCGTACGCCTCGCAGGCTGCCTGCACGTCCTGCGCGGTGCCGTCCGGCCCCATGAAGGACTTCTCGCTGAGCCCGAGCGGCTCGACGACCTCGCGCAGCACCACGGAGCGGTAGGACTCGGGGTGCCCGGCGGGCAGCCCCACGTACTCGTCGAGCTGGCAGATCCGCGCCCGCGAGGCATCCACGGCACCGGAGGCGACCTTGGCGGCCAGGGCTTCGTAGATGGGCAGCGGGGTGGATCCGGTGGCGACACCGAGCAGGGCGTCAGGCTTACGGCGCACCAAGGCGGCCATGGCCTCCGCGATGAGCTCGCCGCCTGCCTTGGCGTCCGGGACGATGACAACTTCCACGCTGGGCCTGCCGATCTGGAGGGGGCTCGCGGACCCGAAGTGAGAGTCCACGGGGAACTGTTGGACTATGTGGTATAGACCAATCTAGCAGAGCTGACCCACCGCGGCCCAGGTTCTCGGCCCCGCTGTACGAAGTCCCCGCACAGTCCCCGCATCCCATGCTCGACTCTGCGACCGCCCCCCGCCTGTCGGGAACCGCACGCCTGCCGGGCACCCGCCCCCGCCTACTAAAAACCACCCCGCCTGCCGGAAACCGCCCCCCCCTTCCCGTCAACTGTCCCCTTTCCCCCTCTCCCCCTCCCGTCGAGCACCCCCCCCGCCTGTCGAGCGGCCACCCCCTACGCCAGCGACCCTCCCGTCACGTCCAACCACTGGCCGGTGACCCAGCGCCCGTCGTCCGACGCGAGGAAGGCGACGGCGTCGGCTATGTCCGCCGGGGTGCCGACCCGGCCGAGCGCCGACATCGCCGCCGCGCCCGCCCACGCCTCCTTGTTCTCGTCGCCGCGCAGCCAGGCGGCGTTGACATCCGTGTCCACGATGCCGGGCGCCACCGAGTTCACCGTGATGCCCCGGGGGCCGAGGATCTTGGACAGGTTCCGGGTGAACACGTCCAGGGCGCCCTTGGTCATGGCGTACGTCAAGATCTCCGGCATGACCGCGGCGCGCGAGAGGCCCGAGGAGATGTTGATGACCCGCCCGCCGTCCCGCAGCCGGTGCTCGCCGAGCTGCGTGATGAAGAACGGTGCCTTGGCGTTGACCGCGAACAGCCTGTCGTACTCCGCGTCGTTCGCCTCGGAGAAGGGGCGGGACGTGCCGATCCCCGCGTTGTTCACCAGGATGTCCAGGCCGTCGGCATGCCGGTCGAACTCCGCCCACAACGCCTCGGCGTCGCCGGGGACGCCCAACTCCGCGCCGAGGGTGAAAGCGGAGCCCCCCGCCCCCTCGATCGCCGCGACCGTCTCCTTCGCCGCCGCCTCATTGCTGCCGTAGTGCACGGCCACCCGTGCGCCGTCCTGCCCCAGCCGCTCGGCGATGCCCCGCCCGATGCCACGGCTGCCGCCCGTGACCAGCGCCGTCCTGCCCGCGAGCTTCCCTGCAAGCGCACCCATGAGAGCCGCCCCCTGTTTCTCTAGTGGTCGTTACAGAAGTAACCGTAGCGGACCCGCAGCCGTTTTTCTAGCGGCCGCTATACAATTCACTCCATGGCGACGAAACAGCGCGGCCGCCCTCGCTCCTTCGACCGCGAGACCGCCCTGGAGCAGGCCCTGCGCACCTTCTGGGACCAGGGGTACGAGGCGACGTCGGTCACGGACCTCACCCGGGCCATGGGCATCGGCGCCCCCAGCATGTACGCGGCCTTCGGTGACAAGCAGTCACTGTTCGAGGAGGTCGTGCTGCTGTACGGGCAGACGCACGGCTCCTTCGGTGAGCGCGCCTTCGCGGAGGAGCCGACCGTCCGCGGCGGAGTCGCGCGGATGCTGCACGAGGCCGCCGACAAGTACACGGAGGCCGGACACCCGCACGGCTGCCTGGTCATCTGCGCGGCGACGAACTGCACGACTCCGGAGGTCGAGGCCGGCCTGCGCGAGCGGCGCAACGCGAACATCAGCTCCATCGAGTCCCGCATCAGGGCCGCCGTCGCCACCGGCGAGCTCCCCGCGGACACGGACGCCCCCGCCCTCGCCCGCTACACGGGTGCGGTACTCCAGGGCATGTCCCAGCAGTCCCGCGACGGCGCGAGCCGGCAGGAGCTGGAAGCGGTCGCCGAGCTCGCCATGCGGGTCTGGCCCGATGCGTGACCCTGGTGGGCGGCGAGGGTCCGGCGGGAGAAGATGAGCGGGAGAAAGAGACAACAACAAACATCTGCCGACGCATAGACACAGGAGAATGGTCTAGTCCACAATGCGTGGGTAAAGCATCCGCCCTTCCCGCACAGGAGGGTGGACCGAGGAACCGGCACTCTCTGCCCTGACCGTGTCGGATCCTCCGATCGGCCGTCCGGTACCGCACATTCCGGTGGTCGGTGTTCCTGAAGGGCTGCGGTGCCGTGGGTGGGTTGAGGGTCCCGCCCTGGCGCCGCGGCTCGTCGGGAATCTCTCCGAGCGGGTCGGGATTCTCCCCGAGCTGATCGGGAATCTCCCGAAGCGGATCGGGATTCTCCCGGAGCGGACCCGCCGTACGTGCCAGGTACGCTCGCACACGTGCCCTCCATGAACGACCTCGTACGCCAGCACACCGCTCTCGGTGACTCCGATCTCGAGTGGCTGCATCTGCTGGTCTCGGAGTGGCAGCTGCTCTCCGACCTCTCCTTCGCCGACCTCGTGCTGTGGGTCCCCACCCGCGACGGCACCCGCTATGTCTCCGTGGCGCAGATGCGGCCGAACACCGGCCCCACCTCCTACCAGGACGACATGGTCGGCCACCTCGTCCCGCGCGGCCGCCGCCCGCTGCTCGACGCCGCCCTCGACGAGGGCCGCATCGTGCGCGAGGGCGACCCCGAGTGGCGCGAAGAGGTTCCGGTGCGGGTCGAGTCCATCCCCGTACGCAGGGAAGGACGTGTCCTCGGGGTCATCGCCCGCAACACGAACCTGCTCACGGTGCGCACCCCTTCGCGCCTCGAACTGACCTACCTCCAGTCGGCGTCCGACCTGGCCCAGATGATCGCGGCGGGGTCCTTCCCGTTCCCCGGCCAGCAGGTCGACATGGACGCGTCCCCGCGCGTGGGCGACGGTCTGCTCCGGCTGGATGCCGACGGCATCGTCCAGTACGCCTCACCGAACGCGCTCTCCGCCTACCACCGCCTCGGTCTCGCCGCCGACCTGGTCGGCCACCACCTCGGCACGGCGACCGCCGAACTCGCCCCGTCCCGCGGCCCGGTCGACGAGGCGCTCGCCAAGGTCGCAAGCGGCTGGGCACCCCGCGAGTTCGAGATCGAGGGCGGCGACGGCGTGATCCAGCTCCGCGCGATCCCCCTCAAACCCAAGGGCCCGCGCATCGGTTCACTCGTACTGCTCCGCGACGTCACCGAACTGCGCCGACGCGAGCGGGAGTTGATCACCAAGGACGCGACCATCCGGGAGATCCACCACCGGGTGAAGAACAACCTCCAGACCGTCGCCGCACTTCTGCGCCTCCAGGCGCGGCGGATCGACTCGGCCGCCGGACGCGAGGCGCTCGAGGAGGCCGTGCGCCGCGTGGGCTCCATCGCCATCGTGCACGAGACGCTGTCCCAGAACCTGGACGAGCGCGTGGAGTTCGACGAGATCGCCGACCGCGTCCTCGCGATGGTCGCCGAGATCTCACCCGGCAAGGTCACCGGCCGGCGCACCGGACGCTTCGGCATCCTGGACGCCGAGGTCGCCACCCCGCTGTCGATGGTCCTGACGGAGGTCCTGCAGAACGCCTTGGAGCACGGCTTCCAGGAAGGCGACACCGGAACGGTCGAGGTCTCCGCCGTGCGCGGCGGCACCAGCAAGGACGGCCGGCTCCTCATCACCGTGCAGGACGACGGCGTCGGTCTGCCCGAGGGATTCGACCCGCACCGCTCGGGCAACCTCGGCCTGCAGATCGTCCGCACTCTGGTCGAGGGCGAGATGGGCGGCACCTTCGACATGGTGCGGGCCCCGGAGCGCGGCACGCAGGTCGTCCTCGACATCCCGGTACGCGCCGACAAGTAGCGCACACGCGAACAGAAAGCAGTGAGCCCCGGACCGAAGTGGTCCGGGGCTCACTGCTCACGTTGCGTTGCGCATCGGGGGTACTGCGCGGCTGCGGCTCGGGGGCGGGAGATGCGTACTCGCTGTACGCGCCGCCGGGCTAAGGCTCGTTAGGGGGCGTGAGCGTCAGGCACTTGCCTGGCGAGCACGGTTGCGAGCGGCGCGGCGCTTCATTGCGCGGCGCTCGTCCTCGCTGAGGCCACCCCAGACGCCGGAGTCCTGGCCGGACTCGAGCGCCCACTGCAGGCACTGCTCCATGACGGGGCAGCGGCGGCAGACGGCCTTGGCTTCCTCGATCTGCAGCAGCGCAGGACCGGTGTTGCCGATGGGGAAGAAGAGCTCGGGGTCTTCCTCGCGGCAAACGGCGTTGTGACGCCAGTCCATGGCTGCTACCTCTCCTTGGTATTACATGCAGGTTGCTTGTGAATGTGAACGCTTTCACGAATCCCTCGACGACGGAAGGGACTTTCGTCACATACGCGACGATGTCCTATGCGTTGAGGAGGGGGTTCTGGCGGTCTGTGGGGCCGATGTTGCGGGCCGTCCCGATCGCCATGTAGAGATTCGCAAACCTCGGCGGCGGATACAACCCCTTCCGGAAAGTTTTTTTTGATTCCTCAGTGTCGACTGGGTCACAGCCGTACTTCCATGGGGTGGACCCTGGCCTAAACGTTCGAGTGAAAGGACTTTGGGCCCTTCTACTCACACAATCACACGCAGTGCACGGCGAACGCCTGTGAACGTCACGCTCGTGCGCAGCCCCAGGTGGTCACCGTCCATCTGAAGGGGGAGCGGCACCTTCGAATGCAAGGTGAAGTTGGTGAGGTCATGGAGCGTAACCGCGTGCTTGCCGTGAGGTCCGCGATCCGGCGTGGACGTCAGGAGCTGGGTCCCGTACCGGGCCACCGCCGTGGTGGAGAGCTTGCTCAGACCGAGCACGTCCAGGCCCGTGTCGAAGGAGGCCTGCGGGGACGCGTACATCGGGCGATTGCCCAGGTAGGTGTACGGAGAGGTGTTGCAGACTATGGAAAGCACGAGATCGGTGACCGGGTCCTGTCCGGGCCGTTCCAGCGTGATCATTCCGTGTCTGCGGTGCGGCTCGTCGAGGAACTGACGGACCACCTGGCGCAAATACAGCGCATGCGTGGACCGCTTCCCGCGTTCCCTCTGTTGTTCGACCCGCCCGACGACCCCGGCGTCGAAACCGAAGCCGGCGGCGAAAGTGAACCAGTGTGCGGGGATCGTCTCGTCCTCGGTCCCAGGGGTGCCGGCCAGACGACCGAGGCTCACTGTCCGTTCGCTTCCCTCACGCAGCGCGTCAAGGAGTGCGCCGGTCGCCTCCACGGCGTCGTTGGGCAGACCGAGGGCGCGCGCGAAGACGTTGGTGGAACCGCCGGGCACGACGGCCAGGCGCGGCAGCCGGGCCGGATCGGGGCCGTTGTGCAGCAGGCCGTTGGCGACCTCGTTGACCGTGCCGTCCCCGCCGAGGGCGACGACCAGCTCGATGTCCTTGCTCTCCGCGGCCTGTTTGCCGAGGTCCCGGGCATGGCCGCGGTACTCCGTGGTGACCGCCTCGAGCTTCATCTCGCTCGCCAGCGCATGGATCAGTACGTCACGCGTGCGCGCACTGGTGGTGGTTGCCGCTGGGTT
This sequence comes from Streptomyces sp. NPDC054872, assembly GCF_053610705.1. NCBI lineage: Bacteria > Bacillati > Actinomycetota > Actinomycetes > Kitasatosporales > Streptomycetaceae > Streptomyces > Streptomyces sp. NPDC054872. Next base: position 142,219 of record NZ_JBSGYY010000004.1, read on the forward strand.
GACCACAAGGAGTGCACGCATGCGAAGCAGAGTACCCAGCCCTCTTTGCCCGACACAGACCGAGGGGTCGGACCGGGCACCGGAGCACGGATACGCACAGCTACCCTGCAAGGGTGAGCACTGAGCGGAACCCCACCCCCGAAGCGCCGGAGCCCGGCCCGCGTCCCGGACGTCTGACGGCCGCCGCGGCCCTTGCCGCGCTGGAGGGCGTCGCACTCATCGCCGCCGGCGTCTACATGCTCGTGATGGGCCTCGCGGGTGACCCCGACAACCCGGAACAGGCCACGACGGGCGGCGTCACGCTGATCGTCCTCGCGCTGCTGCCCCTGCTCGCCGCGCGCGGTCTCCTGCTCCGCCGCAGCTGGAGCCGGGGGCCCGCGATCATCACGCAGATCATGGCGCTGCCGGTGGCCTGGCAGCTGCTGCAGGCCGACAGCATGGCCATCCCCGCCGGTATCGCGCTCGCCGCCGTCGCGGTCGCCGCGCTCGTCCTGCTGGTCAATCCCGCCACGACCGAGGCCCTCGGCATCAGGGGCCCGGGGAACGTACAGGACGACGTGAAGTAGCCGTCCCGCACGGGACCGACCGGCCGGCTTGCCGAAGGAGCAGGCCAGGAGGGGCGGCCTGCTCCTTCGTCACTCCTCGACGAGGAGCTTCTCGCGCAGTTGCGCGAGTGTGCGGGCGAGAAGCCGGGAGACGTGCATCTGCGAGATGCCGACTTCCTGGGCGATCTGCGACTGCGTCATGTTGCCGAAGAACCTCAGCAGCAGGATGCGCTTCTCGCGTGGTGGAAGGTCCTCCAGGAGCGGTTTGAGGGACTCCCTGTACTCGACGCCCTCCAGGGCCTCGTCCTCCGCGCCCAGGGTGTCCGCGACCGCCGGGGACTCGTCGTCCGTGTCCGGGACGTCCAGGGACAGCGTGGAGTACGCGTTGGCCGACTCCAGGCCCTCCAGGACCTCCTCTTCGGAGATGCCCAGTTTCTCGGCGAGCTCGTGCACCGTGGGCGAGCGGCCGTGCAACTGGGACAGCTCGGCCGTCGCCGTCGTCAGCGCGAGCCGCAGCTCCTGGAGACGCCGCGGGACCCGGACCGCCCAGCCCTTGTCGCGGAAGTGACGCTTGATCTCGCCGACGACCGTGGGTGTCGCGTACGTGGAGAACTCCACGCCGCGCTCCGGGTCGAAGCGGTCCACCGACTTGATCAGGCCGATGGTGGCGACCTGCGTCAGGTCGTCGAGGGGCTCGCCGCGGTTGCGGAAGCGGCGGGCCAGGTGCTCGACGAGCGGCAGGTGCATGCGGACCAGCTTGTTGCGCAAATCCGCGTACTCAGGGCTGCCGTCCTTCAGCTCGCGCAGCTCGATGAACATCGCGCGTGCACCGCTGCGGTCCTGCGGATCGTGCCGGGTGTGCTGCTGCTCGCTCATGTATCCCGCCCGTTGCGCGCCGCCCCGGACGGAGGGCTTTGCGCGCTCCTCCTGGGCGGTCGGCTCTGCCTGCTCCGACGCGTCAGCCACAGTCGACGGACCCGGCTGCTCCGGGTCCTCCGGGTGCGGCCTGGCCTGCTGCTCGGGGATGCCCGTCAGGGGCGGCTCCACCGGAGCCGCGCGCCTGCTCGTGGGCGTCCCTCCCCGGCCACCGGGCAGACCCCGTGTGCCGCGCTCTTCGTCCCGCACCGGCCCCTCCCCGTCCCTCACGCCGGCCCGGGTCCCGCGCCGCGCTTCTTGTAGAGACTGATCGAGACGGTGTTGTCCTCGGCCACGGAGGAGTCGACCTGACCCGCGAGGGCGGACAGCACTGTCCAGGCGAAGGTGTCCCGCTCCGGGGCCCGGCCGTCAGTGGTCGGCGCCGAGACGGTCACTTCCAGGGAGTCGTCGACGAGCCGGAAGACGCAGCTGAGCACCGAACCGGGCACGGCCTGCTGGAGCAGGATCGCGCACGCCTCGTCGACCGCGATGCGAAGGTCCTCGATCTCGTCGAGAGTGAAGTCCAAACGCGCCGCGAGACCGGCCGTGGCCGTACGCAGCACCGACAGGTAGGCACCCGCAGCCGGAAGGCGGACCTCGACGAAGTCCTGATTCCCGGGCTCGCCTGCGATCTGGGACACCCTCACCTCCAAGGTGGTACAAGCACTTTCGGGGCTCCAGGTCCGCCGTCGAGCGGCGGACCGGACTGCGTCACACGGGTAACGCACCACGTAGTTATGCGGTGACGCTACCGCGCTCCCCAGTTCCGTGTCCCGGGGACCCCGCTCCGTTGCTGTCACTCATAGTAAGCCTAAGGGTACGGAGAGTGGCTAGGGGTCTCGCGGTCCCAATTGGAGAGTACGGGCGTCGGGTTGACGTACCCAGGCGTCAGACGATCGAACCGTCGACGAAGCACCAACGCCAGCTCTCGCCCGGTTCGAAGGTCCTCATCACCGGGTGCCCGCTGTCCTTGTGGTGCTCCGTCGCGTGCCGGAAGGGCGAGGAGTCGCAGCAGCCGACATGCCCGCAGTCCAGGCAGAGGCGTAGTTGCACGGGGTGACTGCCGGCCGCGAGGCACTCGAGGCAGGTCTCGCTCAGCGGTGCGGGCTCAGGGTGCGGCAGCGCTGCGACATGCGGGCACTCGTTCATGATTGCCAGATTACGACGGGAACGCGTATCGCGGAGGGCCTGACCGATGGACGTACTGCCCCTGGTGGCACTGATCGCGGCGAGTGCCGCGGTGGCCGGAGCCGCGCGCCGCACACCGGTGCCCGCGCCGCTGCTGCTCGTCGCGGCGGGCCTCGTCGCCGCGTACGTGCCCGGGGTGCCGGACTATCACCTGGACCCGCACATCGTGCTGCCGCTGATCCTGCCGCCCCTGCTGCACACCGCGGCCCTGGAGAGCTCGTACCTCGATCTGCGCGCCAACATCAGGCCCGTGGCGCTGCTCTCGGTCGGCTACACGCTGTTCGCGACCGTCGCCGTCGGGTATCTCGCGTATCTGCTGATCCCCGATCTGCCGCTGACCGCCGCCCTCGTCCTCGGCGCGGTGATCGCGCCGCCGGACGCGGTGGCGGCGACGGCCATCGCGCGGAAGGTGGGGCTGCCGTCACGGATCACCACGATCCTGCAGGGCGAGTCGCTGGTGAACGACGCGACCGCGATCACCGCCTACAAGGTCGCCCTGGCGGCGGCGGTCGGGGAGGGAGCGAGCTGGGCGGGCGGGATCCAGGAATTCCTGGTGGCGGCGGTCGGCGGTGTCGGCGTCGGCCTTGTCCTCATGGTGCCGATCCACTGGCTGCGGCGGCACATGAGGGAGGCGATGCTGCAGAACACCCTCTCCTTGCTGATCCCCTTCGTCGCGTACGCGGCCGCCGAGCAGGTGGGCGCCTCCGGAGTGCTCGCCGTGGTCGTCGTCGCCCTCTTCCTCGGCCACCGTTCGTGGGAGGTCGACTTCGAGACGCGGCTCCAGGAGGCCGCCGTGTGGAAGGTGGTCGCGTTCATCCTCGAGTCCGCGGTCTTCGCGCTCATCGGCCTGCAACTGCCGCTCGTGCTCAAGGGGCTCGGCGAGTACAGCGGCCTGGAGGCGGCCTGGTACGCGCTGGGGGTCTTCTTCCTGGTCGTCCTCGTGCGCTTCGTGTGGTCGTATCCGGCGACCTATCTGCCGCGCATCCTGTCGAAGCGCATCAAGGAGCGCGAGAGCGACATGGACTGGCGGCGGCCGCTGATCGTCAGTTGGGCCGGCATGCGCGGTGTGGTGTCGCTGGCGATCGCCTTCTCGATCCCGCTCGTCATGGACGACGGGGAGCCGTTTCCCGCACGCAACCTCGTGTTGTTCCTGACCTTCACCACCGTCATCGGCACGCTGGTCGTGCAGGGGCTCTCGCTGCCGTGGCTGATCCGGGTCCTGAAGCTGCCGGGGCGTGACACGCAGGCGGAGACGCTCGCGGAGGCGCAGGCGCAGAACGCCGCCTCACAGGCCGCGGAGCGGCGGGTGGACGAACTCATGCGGGACGAGCGCAATCGCCTCCCAGAGCCCCTCCAGGACCGCCTGCGCACCGTCCTGGAGCGGCGCCGCAACTCCGTGTGGGAACGCCTGGGCCAGTCCAACCCGGTCACGGGGGAGTCCGCCGACGACACCTACCGCAGGCTCACCCGGGAGGCGATCGCCGCGGAGCGGGAGGTGTTCGTGACGATGCGGGACGAGCGGCGCATCGACGACGAGATGATGCGGACGCTCCTTCGCAAGCTGGACCTGGAGGAGGCCGCGGCCTACCGGGAGGTCGAGGAGTGAGCCGTGGGGGCCGCCGGTTCCGTCGCGGTGATCACCGCGGTGACCTTGCTGCCCGGGGGGAACGCGCCCTCTTCGGAGAGGGCCGTCAGCGCGTAGAGCAGCTTGGCGACGTAGACGCGCTCCACGGGGAGGCCGTGCCGGTCCTCGAAGTCGTTTGCGAACGCGGTGAGTTCGGGGGGCGTACGGGCATAGCCGCCGAAGTGGAAGCGCTCGTCCAGACGCCAGTTGGCGGTGGGAGCGCCGAAGGCCCGCTGCTGCAGTGCCCGTATCTCGGGGCCGAGGAATCCGCCCTTGAGCACCGGTATGCCGAGCGCGTGCTGGTCCGGGGCGAGGCCCGCGGCCATTCCGGCCAAGGTTCCGCCGGTGCCGCAGGCCACGGCCGCCGTGTCGGTGCGGCCGCGCAGTTCCTCGCCCAGGGCCGTGCAGCCCTGTGCGGCCAGGGAGTTGCTGCCCCCTTCGGGGATGACGTAGGGATTCCTGGCGCCTGTCGCGTGCAGGAGGGCGGCCAAGACCTCCGGGTCCGTCTTCCTGCGGTACGTCGCCCGGTCGATGAAGTGCAGGCGCATTCCGTCGGCCGTGCATTGCGTGAGCGACGGGTTCAGGGGGCGGTCGGCGAGTTCGTCGCCGCGGACCACGCCGATGGTGTCCATGCCGAGGAGGCGGCCCGCCGCGGCGGTCGCCCTGAGGTGGTTGGAGTAGGCGCCGCCGAACGTCAGCAGGGCTTCGTGCCCGGCCTCGACGGCGGCGTCCAGGTTCAGGAAGAGCTTGCGGTACTTGTTGCCCGGGAGGTCCGGGTGGATGAGGTCGTCCCGCTTGAGCGTGAGGGTGACGCCGCGCCGCGTGAACCGCTCGTCCCTGAGCTCTTGGAGCGGGGACGGGAGCCGGGGGCGCGGGGTGGTCGGCGGGGTGGTACTCACCCCGCCATTCTGCCCGCCGCCGTGCCGCCGGGCACGGCCACGGGTACGTCCGCCCGCCTGAGGCGTATCCCTATTTGAGGCGTTCCTCGATGCGCTCCCGCATCGCGTTCATGGTGAAGCCCTTGGGGTCGATCTTGCCCGGCTGCCATTCGAGGTGGCCGATCACCGAGCGATGGGTCCAGCCGTGGTGCCGGCAGATGGCCGCCGAGACCCGCTCGATCGCGTCCAGCTGCTCGTCGGGCCACGGGTCCTCGCCGTCCCCGAGGTTCTCGCACTCGAAGCCGTAGAAGTGGCGGTTTCCGTCGGTGTTCGCCTCGTTGTCGGACGGGAGCGCCTTCTCGGCGATGACCGCGCGCAGGACGTCGTCGTCGCCCAGGCCCGCGTGGTTGGCGCGGCCGTACCCGACGAGGTGGACACGGCCGTCCTTGGTGATGACGCCGTGGCAGAGCGGACCGGGCAGTGAGGCATAGCCGTCACGGCAGATCTCCACGGTCCGTTGGCTGCCCGACGTGACCGTGTGGTGGATCATCACGCCGTGCACGGGCCCCCACGGCCCCTTGTGGTTGCGGTTGTGGTGAATCCAGTCGCCGACTTCGACGACCGTCACCCCTTCGTCCTTGAGCACGTCGATGAAGCTGCCCGCGGACATGGGTGGGGCCATGGCCGACTCCTTTGCGGAGCACGACGGCCGCCTGTCGCGGACCGTCTTGTATGTCCGCTTTTACCGGAACCACGGTGCCTGAACCAGCCGTTCGGACGGATTCCGTGGCTTGTTCGGGCACCGTGCGAGCCGATTTGGTCAGCCGCGGTGGTCGCCGCCGTGCAGGAACGCGTCGCCGTTCGTCGCGATGTGCGCCTCGACCGCCTGCAGGGCCTGCTGCGTGGCCTGAGGGGTCCCCGTGCCGTGCTGCTGCGCGTAATACGCGGCGCCCAGTTTCTTCAGGAGGTCGCCGCCGGTGCGCTGCGCCTGGACCTCGTCGATCTTCTGCTTGCCCTGCGTGAGCCCGCGCTGCGCCTGTTCCTTGGCGCGATCCAGGAAGCCTGCCATTGCCGTCTCCTACGCATAGGTGCGGATTGGTGCTGATCTGTACATACCGGTATGAAGCGTATCGGCCGTCGTGTCCTGTTCAACGGATGCACGGATCTTGGAGTTCCCCACCCTCGCGAACCCTTGTCCTGGTACGCGGGTGAGTGCCCCGTCTCGCCTGTTCCATTCCCGCTCGTTTGTGTAATGGCGCCGACACGCACCGTGCTGGAAGGGTTGTCGGCGCAGATCAGCGCTTGATCGGGAGGGCATAGCCAATGTCGGTAGGCGAAGAGGTCCGGGCGGAACAGGCCGAGCAGCAGCAGAGCTTGGGTACGTCGGCCGCGCGGAATCTGGCCACCACCACCAAGTCCGCGCCGCAGATGCAGGAGATCAGCTCCCGCTGGCTCCTGCGGACGCTGCCGTGGGTGCAGGTGCAGGGCGGTACGTATCGAGTGAACCGGAGGTTGAGCTACTCGGTCGGTGACGGCCGGGTGACGTTCGTGAAAACCGGGGACCGGGTCCAGGTCATCCCCGCGGAGCTCGGCGAACTGCCGACCCTGCGGGACTACGAGGACGCCGAGGTCCTGGGGGAGCTGGCCCAGCGCTGCCAGCAGCGGGAGTTCGCCGCGGGGGAGGTCATCACCTCCTTCGGCAGCCAGGCGGACGAGGTGTTCCTGCTCGCGCACGGCAGGGTCGAGAAGATCGGCACCGGGCCCTACGGGGACGACACGGTCCTCGAGTCGCTCGCCGACGGCGCCTACTTCGGCGAGCAGGCACTGCTCGACCCGGAGGCCATCTGGGAGTACACGACGCGCGCGGTGACCGCGTGCACCGTGCTCACCCTGCCCCGCCAGGACCTGGAGCAGGTCGCCGAGCGCACGGATTCCCTGCGCGAGCACCTGCGGCGGCTGCGGTCCATCCCGGCCCAGCGCACCAACAAGTTCGGCGAGGCGCCCATCGACCTCTCCGCCGGACACATCGGCGAGGCCGTGCTGCCGGGCACGTACGTCGACTACGAATCGGCACCGCGTGAGTACGAACTGAGCGTCGCCCAGACCGTCCTGCGCATCCACACGCGCGTGGCCGATCTCTACAACCAGCCGATGAACCAGACCGAGCAGCAGCTGCGGCTCACGGTCGAGGCGCTCAAGGAGCGCCAGGAGCACGAGCTGATCAACAACCGCGAGTTCGGGCTGCTCAACAACTGCGAGTACGAGCAGCGGCTGCAGCCGCACGACGGCGTGCCGAGCCCGGACGACATGGACGAGCTGCTCAGCCGCAGGCGCGGGTCGAAGCTCTTCCTGGCCCACCCGCGCGCGATCTCCGCGTTCGGCCGTGAGCTGAACAAGCGCGGTCTGGTGCCGGAGACCATCGACATGGGCGGCCACCGCATCCCCACCTGGCGCGGGGTGCCGATCTTCCCGTGCAACAAGATCCCGGTCACCGAGGCCCGCACCACCTCGATCATCTGCATGCGTACGGGCGAGGAGGAGCAGGGTGTCGTCGGCCTGCACCAGGCCGGCATCCCGGACGAGATCGAGCCGAGCCTGTCCGTGCGCTTCATGGGCATCAGCGAGCAGGCGATCATCTCGTACCTGGTGTCGACCTACTACTCCGCGGCGGTCCTGGTGCCGGACGCGCTGGGCGTGCTGGAGAACGTCGAGATCGGCCGCTGGCGATGAGGTCGTGTCTGTGGGCGCGCGTCCGGGTAGACCCCTTCCGTACGCGCCCGCAGGCCCAGAAACCGCCACCGTTCGCATCCTCTCCGGGGTGAGTCCATGACGGACACGACGACGAACATGACGGAGTACGAGGAGCACGCGGGGCACGATGCGTCCGAAGCGGCGGAGATCCTGGCCTCGGCGCGCGCGTGCGTCGACCCGGAGCTGCGCCGGGCGATCGACTCGCTGCCAGGGATGATGCGCCGTATCGCGCTCTACCACTTCGGCTGGGAACACGCGGACGGCACACCGGCGGCCGGGCACGCGGGCAAGGCGATCAGGCCCGCGCTCGTGCTCGCCGCGGTGCGGGCCCTCGGCGGGGACCAGGCCAGGGCGGTGCGGGCCGCGGCGGCGGTGGAGCTGACCCACAACTTCACCCTGCTCCACGACGACGTCATCGACTGCGATGCCACCCGCAGGCACCGGCCCACCGCATGGACCGTGTTCGGCGAACCCGACGCGATCCTGGCCGGTGACGCGCTCCAGGCACTGGCGCAGCGGCTGCTCGCCGAGGACCCCCACCCCGGGGCCCCGGCGGCGGCCGCCCGGCTCGCCGCCTGCGTGATGGAGCTCTGCGAGGGCCAGCACGCGGACGGCGCGCTGGAGCGGCGCGGCGCCGACGAGGTCACGCTCGACGAGTGCCTCGCCATGGCCGAGGCCAAGACGGGGGCGCTGCTCGGCTGCGCCTGTGCGCTGGGGGCGCTGTACGCGGGGGCGGGGCCAAGTGAGGTGGAGGCGCTCGACGGGTTCGGCCGCGAGGCGGGGCTCGCCTTCCAGCTGATCGACGACGTGATCGGCATCTGGGGCGATCCCGGGTGCACGGGCAAGCCGGCCCGTGCCGACCTCGCGGCCCGCAAGAAGTCCCTGCCGGTGGTCGCCGCCCTGGCCTCGGGCACCCCGGCCGGGGCCGAACTGGCCGAGCTGTACGGCCGACCGTCGGTCGACGGCGACCTGGACCGCATGGCGCACGCCGTCGAGGCGGCGGGCGGCAGGGACTGGGCGCTGCTGCAGGCGGGCGACCGGATGTCCCGCGCGATCAACCAGCTCGCCGGCGCGGTACCGGTTCCGGAGGCCGCGGACAGCCTGCTGGCGCTCGCGGAGTTCGTGACCCGGCGTACGCACTGAAGTAGGCCGTCTCGTACGGACGCGGCCGTCAGGTATGCGGTCGCCCGTACGCGGTCGTCCGCGGACCGTGACGCCGTGCACCCCGCGCCCGTGCCCCGCACCCCACCGAGATCCGGTCAGGGTGCGGGGCTCGCCCGCGTGTCGGGGCCCCGATCGCCTAGGCTGCAACGGAAGCAACCAGTGGGGCGGTACACGCAGTTGAGCGTGGTCGAGGGGTGGAGGGGCGGGCTGTGGGCGTAGGCATCCGGAGAGCCGGGGAGAGCGACAGGGCGGACGTGGTCCGGCTGCTCGACGAGGCGTTCCACGACGACCCGGTGAGCGGCTGGGTCTTTCCCGACGCGGAGTACCGCCGCCGTACGCACGGCGCTCTGATGAACGCCTTCCTCGACCTCGCGCTGAGCATGGGTTACGTCGACATCACCGAGGACGGCTCGGCCGTCGCGCTGTGGTGGTCCGTCCCCGCGGGCGAGGACGAGGGCGCCGAAGAGGGCCCCGCACAGCTGCGCGCCGCCGTCGATCCCGGCAACGCGCGGATCGAGGAGATCGGCCGGCTGACCGGCGAGGCGCACCCGACCGACCGGCCCCACCAGTACCTGCACATGATCGCCGTGAGTCCGGAGCGGCAGGGCGAGGGACTCGGCTCGGCGCTGATCTCGGCCGTACTCGATCGCTGTGACCAGGAAGGGCTGCACGCCTATCTGGAGGCGAGCAGCAGCCGCAGCCGCGCGCTGTACGCCCGGCTCGGATTCCACTTCACGGGGAACGCCGTCGATCTGCCGGACGGCCCGCAGTTGTGGCCGATGTGGCGGGAGCCGCGACCTTTCGACATGGGCGGTGGCGCCACCGGCTGATTCGCCTAAGGTCGTTGTAGCGCCGCTGTGTTGGCCGTAGGCACAACGAAGGGGGGACGAGCCCCATGTCCCGCAAGATGACCAGTGCGGTGTCCGGCGACACGTCCCGCGAGCGACTTCTGGCGGAGGCATTCGTGGAGATGGCCGACTCCGTGAGCCACGATTTCGAGGTCGTCGATTTCCTGCAGAGCCTCGCCGCGCGCTGTGTGGAACTGCTCGGCGTCTCGGCCGTGGGTGTCCTGCTGGCGGACTCCCAGGACGAGTTGAAGCTCGTCGCCGCCTCCGGCGAGCACGCCTGGGTGCTCGATCTGTTCGCCCTGCAGCAGGAGGAGGGGCCGTCGCTGGACTGCTACCGCTCCGGCGCGGCGTACACGAACCTCGCGCTCACCGGCCTGGAGGCGAACATCGCCTGGCCGCAGTTCGCGACGCGGGCCAAGGAAGCGGGCTACACCATGACGCAGGTGCTGCCCCTGCACCAGGGTGATCAGGCGGTCGGCACGCTGAATCTCTTCCAGGCGCGGCCGCAGGTGATGGGGCCCGACGAGATCGCGCTCGCCCAGGCCCTCGCGGATGTCGCCACGATCGCGATACTCCAGCGGCGCTCACTGGAGCAGAGCGAGACGGAGCGCGGCCAGTTGCAGGAGGCGCTCATCAGCCGGATCGCCATCGAGCAGGCGAAAGGTGTGCTCGCCGAGCGCTGGAGCTGCACGGTCGACGAGGCGTTCGCGGCACTTCGGCGCCACGCCCGCTCGAACCGGCTGCGGCTCGCGGAGTGCGCGCGGCAGGTGGTGGCGGGGGAGTTCGACACGGAGGGAATCCGCCGGGGGTGACGCGGTCGCGCCGTACCGCACCTCGACCAGTGCCGGTGGTCGGGCTTCCCGGCCGGGGCGGTCCGCTCTACCTTGGGCGTATGGGCAGTGACGGGAGCCGGTCCGGCCCCCGCCCGCGGAGCGAGCCGGTGTGCGCGAGCTGCGGACGGCCTGTCGGGACGGCCATCAAGCGACGCAAGGTGCTCGGGGCGTACGTCCCCGTGTGGGGCCCCGGCCCTTGCCACAACCCGCGATGCGACGCGTGCGTCGACGAACCCGCGGCGAAGGGGGCCGAGGCCGAGGTGGAGCCCGCGCCCGCGCGCTCCGACGACGACTGAGGACATCCGCGTCCCCATGATGCGCGGGACATCTGCATCATGGGCGCATGGACATGACCGAGCTTGTTGTACTTCCGTCGGCCGTCGACGGTGAGCGGCTGCTTGCGCTCGCCGACGGCCATCACGCGCGCACCGCACGGCCTCTCGGCGTCCGCGAGGCCGGCGGGCATCTCGTGAAGGTGTACGCCGTCGAGGCCCCCGGACGGAAGGTGACCGGGCGGGACGAGGAGTCCGCACTCGCGATCGCGGGAGCGCATCTGGGGCTCGGCAGCACTCGCGGGTCGGCCGGGCTCGCCGTGCTGATCGTGCACGCGGGCGGTGACGGGGACTACGTCCTCGTGCAGAGCTGGATCGAGGGGTACATGTCCGACCTCGCGGTCTTCGTCGGCCCCGCCGGGGAGCCGGGTGAGCTGAGGCCGGGACGGGCCGGGCTCGCGCCCTGCGTGTGGGAGGCAGCCGTGCTCACGCACGAGCGGGACGCGTACGTGCGGCGCGTGCTCGACGGGACCGGAAGCCTCACGGAGCGGCTCACCGCGTGGGGCCGGGACGTCATCGAGGGGGACCTGCGATGACGTACGAGGACCCGACGTCGTACGAAGGCCCGACAGCGTACGAGGACCCGAGGTCGTACGAAGACCCGACGTCGTACAACGGCGAAGCACCCCGCATCCGCCACGCACGCCCCGCCGACCTCCCCCGCGTCGTGCAACTCGTCGCCGAGCACGCCGCGTACGAGAAGGGCGCCCCGCCCGCCCCCGGCCTCGAACAGCGCCTGCAGGCCCTGCTCTTCGGGGTGCCGGACCCGCGGCTGCGCTGTCTGGTGGCCGAACTGCCCGGCGGTGACGTCGTCGGCTACGCCACATGTGCGCCGGAGATCTCCACCTGGGACGGCGCCGAGTACCTCCACATGGACTGCCTCTTCCTGCGTGACGGCCACCGGGGCCTCGGCCTCGGCGAGCGCCTGACGGATGCGGTGGCCGCGGAGGCCCGTCGCCTCGGCCTCACCGAGGTCCAGTGGCAGACGCCCGCGTGGAACGAGGGGGCGATCCGCTTCTACGGCCGGATCGGCGCCGACGCCAAGGAGAAGCTGCGCTTCGCCTGGCAGGTGCCGCCGCTGCCGTTCGACGCCGTGCTCTGCGATCTCGACGGCGTGATCCGCTTCTACGACATGACGGAGGTGGAGGAGATGGAGCGCGCCGCCGGACTTCCCCACGGCAGCACCGCCGAGATCGCCTTCGCGCCCGAGACCGATCAGCCGCTGATGCTCGGGCGCATAGGCAAGGAGGAGTGGGTGGGGGCCATCGCCCACGGCCTCGCCGACCGGGTGCCCCACGAGCGCGGGCACGCCCTCGGCACCGCGCTCGCCGGGGCCGGTTTCTCCGCCGACGCCACCGTGGTGGACCTGCTCAGACGGGCCCGCGCCCATCTGCACGTGGCGCTCGTGACGAACGCGACCCCGTGGCTCGACGACGACCTGGCCGAGCTCGGCATCGCCGACCTCGCGCACACCGTGGTCAGCAGCGCCGACGTCGGCATCGTCAAGCCCGACCGACGGATCTACGAGATCGCCGTGGAGCGCGCGGGAGTCCCCGCCGAGCGCTGCCTGTTCGTGGACGACCGCAAGGAGAACGTGGACGCGGCCGTCGCGCTCGGCATGGCGGGACTCCACTACACCGGCCCCGACGACCTCAGGGAGGCGCTGGCCCCGGTGCTCGGCAGGGACTGACCCCGGACGCCCGGCCCACCGCCCACCGCACCATGCCCCCCGCCTACCGCACCGTCCACCGCCCGCCCCGCATCAGCTCCCGGCCCTCGAGTTCGTCGGCCTCGCGCCAGGCCTGGAGCCGCTGCGGGGTGATGCGGAAGTAGGTGTAGAGGGTGTCGAGTTTGCTCGGGTCGAAGCCCGTCTTCTCGGCGAAGGCGTCACGGTCCTCGGGGGTCAACTCGTCCTCGCCCAGGGCGCGTACGGCCCCCTCGACGAGGATGACGTCACGGGTCGGCCCGATGCCGACCCGCGCCTGCCCGGTCGCCCGGAGGTTGCGGCCGGTGACGCTGGCGTCGGGAGTGGCCACCAGCAGGCTCTCGCCGTCCCAGAGGAAGGACAGCGGGACCAGGTACGGGGTTCCGCTGTCCGCGTCGGCCGTCGCCACCCACGCGTCGATGTCGTGGGCGAGGCGGTGCAGGACGTCGCGCTTGCGCTGCTCGGGTGCGCGCGGGCCTGTCGTGTCGGTGCTCATTACTGTTCTCCTCCAAGTGCGCTGGCACGGTGCGTCATTGCTGTGACGTACCGCGACGAGGGAATGTGACAAATGGATCTGAACGAAGCAGCAGTAGATCAGGATGACGTGCTGGCGGCCCGATTCGAGGAGCACCGGCCGCATCTGAAGGCGGTCGCGTATCGCATGCTCGGTTCGCTCGGCGAGACCGACGACGCCGTCCAGGAGGCCTGGATCCGGCTCAGCCGCTCCGACATCAGCGAGGTGTCGAACCTGGGGGGCTGGCTGACGACGGTCGTCGGCCGGATATGCCTCGACATGCTGCGTACGCGGCAGGCGCGGCGCGAGGACTCCCTGTCGGTGTCGCCGGACACCCATGTGCCGGACCCGGTGGTGAGCTGGGGAGACGTGGTCGATCCCGAGCAGGAGGTGCTGCTCGCCGACTCGGTCGGCCTCGCGCTGCTCGTCGTCCTCGAGACGCTGGCACCCGCCGAACGCCTCGCCTTCGTGCTGCACGACATGTTCGCCGTGCCCTTCGACGAGGTCGCCCCGATCGTGGAGCGCACCCCGGCCGCGACCCGCCAGCTGGCGAGCCGGGCCCGCCGCAGGGTGCAGGGCGTCGCGCCCACCCCCGACAACGATCCCGTACGTCAGCGCGAGATCGTCGACGCCTTCCTCGCGGCGGCGCGGGGCGGCGACTTCGACGCGCTGCTCGAACTGCTCGACCCCGATGTGGTGTTGCGGGCCGACACCGGCGAAGTGGCCTCCGGGCTCTCGAAGCTGGTGCGGGGCGCGTCGGTGGTGGCGGGGCAGGCCGCGATGTTCTCGAAGGCGGCGCCGACCACCGAGATCGCGCTCGTCAACGGCCGTTTCGGCATGGTCGGAGTGCCGGACGGCGAGGTCGTCTCCGTCATGGAGTTCACGATCACCGGCGGCAGGATCGTCGAGCTCAACATCCTCGTCGACCCCGCTCGCGTGCGCGCCCTCGGTCTGCCCGCGTTCCGGCGCTGACCGGGACCACGGCCCCCTCTCCCTAGCGCCGGACACCCGCCACCTCCCGCAGGTACTCCTTGCGGCAGAGCGGGTTGCGGTCGGTACGCGGCCGGTCCGGGGCCTCGCCCCGGACCGGCTGGTACCGCTCGAAGGCCGACTCCAGCTCGCCCTCGCCGCGCGTCAGCGAGGGCAGCAGCTGCTCCAGTTCGTGCACGCGGGCCGCCGGGATGTCCCCCTCGACCACGTACGAGGCACCGCGCGCCGTCTGGGTGTGCGGGACCGCGCGGAGCCGGGAGAGCGCGGGCAGGAGCGTCCCGAACACGTCGTCCGGGACGCTGAGCCGGAAGCGGTGCAGCGGCTCGTGCACCTCGGTGCCCGCCCGCCGCAGCGCGCTCAGGAGGACCAGCGGGGTCAGCTGCCGGAAGTCCCCTGCCGTGCTCGACATGCTCTTGTCGAAGGTGCCGTGCGCGTGGCTCTGGCGTGGCCAGTACCCGGAGTGCGTCATGGTGACGACGCAGTCGTCGACCTCCCACCCGTGGACCCCTTGGTGCAGGGCATCCCGCACGGACTCCTCGACGGCGCGGAAGAACGCGTACGGCATCGAGCCGAGCTCGACCTCCAGCCGGAACTCCACGCCGGAACCGGGCGGGCCCGGATCGACGCGCAGACCGACGGTGGCGAGGAAGGGGTTGTCGTCCTTGTCGATGATCTCGAAGGCCGACCCGCTGCCGGTCACCCGCTCCACGCAGATGGTCGTGGTCTCGCGGAACGTGACGTCGACGCCGTACTCGTCGAGGAGGGTCGCCTGGATGACCTCCTTCTGGACCTCTCCGTAGAGCGACACGTGGACCTCTTGGCGGAGGTCGTCCTGCCGCAGGTCGATCAGCGGGTCCTGCTCGGCGAGCTGGGCGAGCGCGAGGTGCAGGGCGCCCCTGTCGCCGGGACGGGCGGGCACGACGACGGTTTCCAGGGTGGGCGGCGAGAAGAAGTGCTGTCCCTCTCCGCCCCTCCTCGCGCGCGGTACGCCCACGACATCGCCGATCCGGATGTCGCCGAGCCCCCACAACTTCCCGATCTGCCCCGCGGAGACACCCTCGCGCGGGGTGGCGGAGCCGCGGTCGAAGACGCTCACCGCGGTGACCTTGCCCTCGCGCCCGCCGCCGAACGGCAGCCGGTCCCGCGCGCGGATCGTCCCCGCGAACATCCGTACGTACGCGATCTTCTCCCCGGCGTCCCCGCGCTCGACCTTGAAGACACTGCCGGACGCCGGGTCGTCGGCGAGCGGGCCACCGTCCTCGGAGGGCAACAACTCCCGGATGCCCGCGATGAGTTCACCGACGCCCGCGCCGGTGGCCGCCGAGCCGAAGAACACCGGGTGCACCAGCGCCTTCTTGGTCTGCGTGCCGAGTTCGCCGCGGAGCCGCCGGCCGGAGAGCCCGTCCTCGTCCTCGACGTACGCGGCGAGCAGGGCGTCGTCGTGCGCGGCGAGTACGTCGACGAGTCGGGCGGTGAAGGAGGGGTCACCGTCGTCGAAGGGCACGAAGGCCCCGTCGCGCCCACCGAGGCCGCGAGGTGCCCCCATGGGCACGATGTCCGGGACGAGCCGCTCGGCGATCTCGCGGAGCAACTCCTCGTGGCGCGCGCCGCGTCGGTCGATCTTGTTCACGAAGACGAGCGTGGGAATCCGCAGCCGCCGCAGCGTCCGCATGAGCACCCGCGTCTGCGCCTGGACGCCCTCGACGGCGGAGATGACCAGCACGGCACCGTCGAGCACGCTCAGGACCCGCTCCACCTCGGCGATGAAGTCCGGGTGACCGGGGGTGTCGATGAGGTTGACGGTGACGTCGTCGACGGCGAAGGAGACGACGGCGGACTTGATCGTGATGCCGCGCTGCCGCTCCAGGGCCAGTGAATCGGTCTGGGTGTTTCCCGCATCGACGCGACCGACCTCGTCGATGACACCGGCGGCGTGCAGCAACCGCTCGGTCAGGCTGGTCTTGCCGGCGTCAACATGCGCCAGGATTCCCAGGTTCAGGGTGTTGCACGTGCTCGACGTATGCACTGAGTGTCATGTCCTCTGGGTTGATGGCAATTCCCTTCTGGCTGGACATGAACGAACGGCGCATTGCGTCTCCTCGACGGGTCTAGGCGTACGCAGAGTGCACCAGGCGCAGATCGCCGCGGCAACTGAATATCCGGCCGCGCGGGGGGCCTGGCACTGCACGACCGGGCCTGATGCGGGACTCTGGAAGGGAGGAAGTGAATGCCATGAGAGTCATGCTGAGAGCACGTCTGGACACCCAGATCTCGAATGAGGCCATCAAGAACGGCACGCTGCCGAAGCTGATGCAGGCGGTGGCGGAGAAGATCAAGCCCGAGGCGGCTTACTTCGGTCCCAGCGACGGTGGCCGGGCCGCCACATTCGTCTTCGACATGCAGGACAGCTCGGACATGCCGTCCATCGCCGAGCCCTTCTTCCTGGAGCTCGGTGCGGAGATCGAGATCTACCCGGTGATGAACGCGGAGGACCTGCAGAAAGGCATTGCGGCCCTGCAGGGCTGACGGAACGCGGAAAGCACCCGGCTCCGCGCGGATGCCGGGTGCTTTCAGCTGACGTGACGCGAAGGCTCAGGCCTTCTTGGTCTCCCAGAAGATCTTGTCGATCTGGGCGATGTAGTCCAGCGCCTTCTGGCCCGTGGCCGGGTCCGACGAGCCCTTGGCGGCCGAGAGGGCCTTCAGGGTGTCGTTGACCAGCTGGTGCAGCTCCGGGTACTTCTCGAAGTGCGGGGGCTTGAAGTAGTCGCTCCAGAGCACCGACACGTGGTGCTTGGCGAGCTCAGCGCGCTGCTCCTTGATGCCGATGGCGCGCGTCTGGAACTGCGCGTCGTCGTTGGCGGCCATCTTCTCCTGGACGGCCTTGACCGACTCCGCCTCGATGCGGGCCTGGGCCGGGTCGTACACGCCGCAGGGGAGGTCGCAGTGGGCGCTGACCTTTACCTTGGGGGCAAACAGGCGGGAAAGCATGCAGCGGTCCTTCCTCGTGATCGTCTTCTCAGGTGGGACATTACTCCGTGAGAGACGGCTTTTCGCGAGTGCCCCCATGGGCTTAGGTCAAAAGTCCAGGGTCAGACTGGGACTGGTGGAGGATTGGACCGGGGAGGTGCGGGGATGCCGGAGCTGTCGCAGGAGAGCGAGCGCGGAAGGGCCGTCTTGCCGTGGGGCGCGGCCGAGGTGACCGGCCCGTCGATGGTGCCCACGCTGTACCACGGGGATCGCCTGGTGGTGCAGTGGGGCGCACGGGTCCGAGTGGGTGACGTGGTGGTGCTCCGCCATCCGTTCCAGCAGGACCTGTTGGTCGTCAAGCGGGCCGCCGAGCGGCGTGAGGGCGGCTGGTGGGTGCTCGGGGACAACACGTACGCGGGAGGGGACAGCACGGACTACGGCACCGTGCCCGAGGAACTCGTCCTGGGGAAGGTGTGGTTCCGCTACCGCCCGCCCCGGTTCGGCTCCGGTCAGCGCTCGCCGTTCAGCCTGCTGCGCTGGGCCGTGTCGGCCGCGCGGCCGGTGCTGGCCGACCGCTCCGTCTCCAGGCGCTTGCGGGCGCGGTAGGCGGCGACATTGGCGCGGGTCGCGCAGCGGTCCGAGCAGTAGCGTCGGGAGCGGTTCGTCGACGTGTCGAGATAGGCGTTGCGGCACGGTGCCGCCTCGCACAGGCCCAGGCGGTCCACCCCGTGCTCGGTGAGGTGGAAGGCCAGGCCCATCGCGGCGATCGCCGCGTAGCCGGACGTCGCGTTCGACGGGTGGTCGGCCAGGTGCATGTGCCACAGCGGGTGGCCGTCGTCGTCGCGATGGTCGTGGCCGGAGATCTGCGGGCTGACCGGGAACTCCATGAGGAGTGAGTTCAGCAGGTCGACCGCGAGCGTCTCGTCGCCGCCGTCGGCCGCCTCGAAGACCGCCCTGAGCCTGGCCCGCACCGAACGGAAGCGGGTGACATCGGAGTCCGTGGCGCGCCGTGCCGCCTGCGAACTGCCTCCGAACAGCTCACGGACCGCCTCGACCGACGTGAGCGTGTCCTTGTTGCGACCCGGCTCCTCGCTGTTGACCAGACGTACGGCGTAGTCCGAGTAATAGGCCAGTTCCACTTGTAGTCCTTACCGGGGCGGGCTATCTTCGTCAGGTGCGTGAGTAACAGTTGCGCGCGCTTCTAGGGTATTACGAGAGCGTATTACGTACGGGAGGGCTTCTCATGACGGAAACGGTGTCCAAGGCCGACTGGCGTGCCTGGCAGGACAGCTGGGACCGGCAGCAGGAGTGGTACCTGCCCGACCGCGAGGAGCGGTTCAGGGTCATGCTGGACATGGTCGAGGCAGTGGTCGGCACCGAACCGCGCGTCCTCGACCTCGCGTGCGGTACGGGGAGTATTACGGACCGGCTGCTCAAGAGGTTCCCAAAGGCCGTCAGCACGGGCGTCGACCTCGACCCCGCGCTCCTCGCCATCGCCGAGGGCACCTTCGCCGGGGACGACCGCGTCACGTTCGTGACCGCCGACCTCAAGGACCCGGACTGGACCGCGCAGCTCCCGTACGACTCGTACGACGCCGTCCTCACCGCCACCGCTCTGCACTGGCTGCACAGCGAGCCCCTCACCGTCCTCTACGGCCAACTCGCCGGACTCGTCAGGGACGGCGGCGTCTTCCTGAACGCCGACCACATGCCCGACCCCGCGACGCCCCGCCTGAACGACGCCGACCGGGCCCAGCGGCACGCCCGCATGGACCGGGCCAAGGCCGAGGGCGCCCTGGACTGGCGCGACTGGTGGGACCTCGCCGCCAAGGACCCGGTGCTCGCCGGGCCCACCGCCAAGCGCTTCGAGATCTACGGCGAGCACGCGGACGGCGACACCCCCTCGCCCGAGTGGCACGCGCGGACCCTGCGCGACGCGGGCTTCGGCGAGGCGCGGACGGTGTGGTCATCGCCGTCGGACGCGATGGTGCTCGGCCTCAAGTAGCGGGAACACGAAGGGGCGGTACGGATCGTGCATCCGTACCGCCCCTTCCGCGTGCGTGGCGCGTTACAGGACCTTCGACAGGAAGGACTGCGTCCGCTCGTGCTGCGGGTTCGTCAGGACGTCACGCGGGATGCCCGACTCGACCACGACGCCCTCGTCCATGAAGACGAGGCTGTCGCCGACCTCGCGCGCGAAGCCCATCTCGTGCGTGACGACGACCATCGTCATGCCGGACTCCGCGAGGTCGCGCATGACGTCGAGCACGTCACCGACGAGCTCCGGGTCGAGCGCCGACGTCGGCTCGTCGAAGAGCATCAGCTTCGGCTCCATCGCGAGCGCGCGGGCGATGGCCACACGCTGCTGCTGGCCGCCCGAGAGCTGCGAGGGGTAGTTCTTCGCCTTGTCGGCGAGGCCGACCCGCTCCAGAAGCTGCCCGGCACGCTCCCTGGCCGCCGACTTCGTCTCACCCTTGACCTGGACCGGCGCCTCCATGACGTTCTCGAGGGCCGTCATGTGCGGGAAGAGGTTGAAGCGCTGGAAGACCATGCCGATGTCCCGGCGCTTGAGGGCGACTTCGCTGTCCTTGAGCTCGTACAGCTTGTCCCCCTTCTGCCGGTAGCCGACCAGTTCGCCGTCGACGTACAGCCGGCCGGCGTTGATCTTCTCCAGGTGGTTGATGCAGCGCAGGAACGTCGACTTGCCGGAGCCGGACGGGCCGATGAGGCAGAAGACCTCACCCGACTTGACCTCCAGGTCGATGCCCTTGAGGACCTCGACGTTGCCGAAGGACTTGTGGACGCCTTCGGACTTCACCATGGCGGTCATGCGGTGCCTCCCCGCGGGCTGTTGAGGGACAGCATGTTGGCCTTGATCTTCTGCCACGGCGTGCTCGGCAGCGCGCGCGACGAACCGCGTGCGTAGTAACGCTCCAGGTAGAACTGACCGACGCTGAGGATCGACGTCATGATCAGGTACCAGGCCGCGGCAAGGAGCAGGGTCTCGACCGTGGCACCGGACGAGGTGCCGATGTCCTGGGCGTACCGCAGCAGTTCGAAGTACTGGACCGCCGCCACCAGGGACGTCGTCTTGAGCATGTTGATGACTTCGTTGCCCGTCGGCGGCACGATCACGCGCATCGCCTGCGGAAGCACGACCCGGCGCAGCGTCTTGCCGTGGCTCATGCCGAGCGCGTGGGACGCCTCCGTCTGGCCCTCGTCGACCGAGAGCAGACCGGCGCGGCAGATCTCCGCCATGTACGCGGCTTCGTTGAGACCCAGGCCGAGCAGCGCCGTCAGGAACGGCGTCATGAAGTCCGACCACTCGTCCTTGTAGAACGGGCCGAGATTCACGTACTCGAAGACGAAGCCGAGGTTGAACCAGATGAAGAGCTGGACCAGGACCGGCGTACCCCGGAAGAACCAGATGTAGAACCAGGCGATCGACGAGGTCACCGGGTTCTTCGACAGGCGCATCACCGAGAGGAGGACGCCGCCGACCACGCCGATGAGCATCGAGAGGAAGGTCAGGAGCAGGGTCTCCCGGACGCCCTTGAGGATGCGCTCGTCGAAGAAGTTCTCGGGGATCGCGTTCCAGTTGATGTCGCCCTGCGCGAACGCGTAGATGATCGAGGCGAGCGCACCGATGGCGATGACCGCGGAGACGTACCGGCCGTAGTGCCGGACCGGGATGGCCTTGATGGCCTCAGGGCGGGAGGACGGGGGTGTGTCCTCCGGCCCCTTCTTGGAGATGTCGGTTGTCACGGGAGTGGCCTTTCAGCGGCGAGACGGTTGCGCGGTCACTTGCCGCCGTTGATCCGGGCTTCCTTGACCGCGCCGTCCTCGACGCCCCACTTCGCGATGATCTTGTCGTACTCGCCGTTCTTGATGATCGCGTCGAGCGCGGCCTTGACCGCGTCCCGCAGCTCGGGGTTCTTCTTGGAGATCGCGATGCCGTACGGAGCGGCCTCGACCTGCTCGCCGACCAGCTCGAAGTCCTTGCCGCCGCCCGAGGTCTTCACCGCGTACGCGGCGACCGGGAAGTCGGACGAGCCCGCGTCCGCGCCGCCGGAGCGCAGCCGGGTCTGGGCCTGCTGGTCGTTGTCGAAGGACTCGATGGTGATCTTCTTGCCGCTCTTGCACTTCTTCGACTCGGCCTTGGCCAGGTCGTGCGAGACGGTGCCGCGCTGGACGACGATCTTCTTGCCGCAGAGGTCGCTCCAGGTCTTGATGCCCTGGTCGTCGCCCTTCTTGGTGTAGATCGAGACGCCGGCCGTGAAGTAGTCGACGAAGTCGACGCCGTCGCCGATCTTCTTGCCGGTCTCCTCGTCGACGCCCTCCTGGCGGTTCTTGGTGTCGGTCATGGCCGACATCGCGAGGTCGTAGCGCTTGGAGCGCAGACCGCCGAGCAGGGTGTCGAAGGTGCCGTTGTCGAACTGGAACTCCACGCCGAGCTGCTTGCCGAGGGCGTCGCCGAGGTCGGGGTCGATGCCGACGGTCTTGCCCGACTTGTCCTTGAACTCGACGGGCGGGTACGCGATGTCCGAACCGACCTTGATGACACCCGCGTCACGGATGTCCTTGGGGAGCTTGTCGGCGAGCGGCGCGTTGCTCACCTTCTCGCCGCCCCCGTCCTTGCTCTTGGTCTGGTCACCGCAGCCGGTCAGCAGCAGCGCGCCGGCGACCGCGATCGCGCCGACCGTGGCCATCCGGGACTTCGCGGACTTACCGGCGGTGGTACGACAAATGGAGCGTGCGGTCATGAGGGTCCTCCGGCGGATGAGGGAGTTGCCGAGCGGTCGTGCACACACCTTCGGGTGTCGCGACCTCGTGTGATGACCGCATCTTGCCATTCGGACCGTCCGATTCTGGGTGCCAGAGATGTCAAAATCGGATAACGGGTGACCTGGCAACCCAGACAGGCCGGGACAACAGGGCCGTACCGGCCCGGAACGAAGTACCGCCATCTGAGATTTTCGGTGAATCCCGGGTGAATCTCGCGATGTGGACCGGTGACGGGTCGGACGCCTGAAAGGTGCGTTACACCGTTCTTGATCGCTGAGCGGCCAGCGGACTCCGGGACCCCTGAGTGCTGGTCAGCGGCCTGCCCTGAACGGTTGCGGGCAGGCTGGTTCCCCCATTTCTCGATCTTGGATCCTCCCGTTGGGGCCTGCGCATCGCGTGCGCGGTCCCCGGACCAGGGCTCGGCCCCGGTCTGCCCGGCCCACCAGGGACGGGGACGGGTGCGGGGTCTCCTCGCTCCACCGGATACCTGCTCGCCGCACGGTCGCGGTGTCCGCTGCCATCACTCCGGTGACAGTGGGCCGCTCCTGTCCTGGCACTCGCGGGGGCCAGGACAGGCCTGCGTCGTCGCGCGCTGTATCCGAAGGCGCGCCGTCCGATCACCAAGCCGGCGGCCTGGTGACGGGTGGTCTCATGGGTCGACGTAGATGTCGGTGTCCGCCAGTGCTGATCGCCCCAGACCGACGAGTACGCAGGGTCGACCGCCACCAAAACCATCCCGGCTCGCGTCGCCATGCCCCGCAGCCGCCGCTTGAAGATCGCGGTGGGGAAGGCGGAGATCAGATTCCGGAACTTCTTGTGGCCATGCCTGTCGCGGGACTTGGAGTCGGTGAAATCGAGGTCCTCGATGACCAGAGCCCTCACGTCGTGCTTCCCGCACCACTGGAGCAGCCTGGTGATCGTCTGACGGATCTGGGCATCGCGGTGCGAGCCGGCTCCCGACAAGTCGAAGGGAAAGTCCTTGGGGCGGCCCACCGGATTGCCGTGCTCGTCGAGCCGCCACACAGCCAGGTGGTCGGCGTTCAAGTCGATCCCGGCAGCACCATGAGCCAAGGCGGCCTTCAAAGCGGCTTCGTCGCCGTTCGGCTGGGGGCTCCGAGGTCCGGGAGCGGCCGTCTGCGCTGCCGTCCAGGAGCATGTCAGGTACCACCGGCCGTCCCGCGTGGGATCGAAGGTGATTCGATAGGCCAGCGTGGCGCGCGCCGCTTGCCGCTCGGCCCACTCACCGCTGCGCCAGGCGAACCGTACCGGGGCATCGAGGACATAGCGGCCGTACGGTGCGTTCGCGTAGTGCTCCAGTGCCTTGGGCAAACGGATCGAGACCCGGCCCCCACCGTCGATTCGGATCGTTTCGTTCCCGCCGGGCTTGCCCGCCTCACCGTCCGCCTGCAGAAACAAGCGCGACGCTTCCCACTCCGTACGCCAGGCCGTGAGGGCTCCACTGCCATCGGGCAGGTGGTGTCGGGCATTCGCCCGGCGCCGTCCACCACGCACCATGCGCACCGCGCCGGCCGCACGATCTGCCTCGACTCGGCACAGGCGGGCCGTGAGGTGAGCCAGCCGGATCTGCTTGCCCCTGCGCTCCGACTTGGACCGGTACCCGCCGGAGCGTCCCTTGGATCCCCTGCTCCTGAGCGGGAGCGCAAGCCGCTGCTCGATCAGACCGATGGCCCGCCGGAGCTCGGCGACCTCCCCGGCCTGGGCCTCGCGCCGGGCTGCGTACTGCCCGTTCACCCAACCGGTGATCGACCCGGCCCATCGAGACGACGTGACCTCCGTGAGGGACCGCTTGCGCTCCGCCCACCGGCGTGAACGATCAGCAAACTGCTCGTCCCGCCCGTCACGGCATCTGGCCGCCAGATCCCTGCAGGCCAGTGAACCCAAGAAGCACCCGAGCTCCCACAGGAGCCCCGACTCCTCGGCGGAGACATGGAGCCGGGTTTGGATCGAGCACCCCGTCGGAACGGGCACCGCTACCGGAGAGGCCAGCGGGCGCAACGGCTTCCGCCCTCTCGGCCCGGTCGCCACGCCCGCTCTCGTGCCCGCCATGTCCAGTCCTTCGTCCGGCCGCTTCTTCCCACGTCGAACAGCTCAACGAAGCCGACCGAGGAAGGTCACCCGTCCGGATCAAGAACATCTGTTCCGGCTTCAGGTGCTACCTGCGGAGTCACTGAAACCAATGTCACTCGCCCGCGCCTGCTGCCTTCAGGTAGAAAGGTTGGCTACACCCCTCATCCGGGGCCCAGAGCGCGTGTGCGGCGCGTTCGCGTGTCTGTACCTCCCTCCGCCGACAGGCGGGGAACAGACGCGGTGCCCGCCCACTTCTCAACCAGGAGTGGACACCCTCAACTGATGATTTAAGACTTAAGGGGTAAGACAAGTGGCAGCGGAGATCGTCAATCCTCGCAGCGACAGCAATACGGGTCACGAAGGCGCGGAAGAGCCCTTCGATCCGGCGTTCGCGCTGCACCGTGGCGGCAAGATGGCCGTCCAGGCCACCGTGCCCGTGCGGGACAAGGACGACCTGTCCCTGGCGTACACGCCCGGCGTCGCGAAAGTGTGCACCGCGATCGCCGAGCAGCCGGAGCTGGTGAACGACTACACATGGAAGTCGAACGTCGTGGCCGTGGTCACCGACGGCACGGCCGTGCTCGGCCTCGGTGACATCGGCCCCGAGGCCTCCCTCCCCGTGATGGAGGGCAAGGCCATTCTTTTCAAGCAGTTCGGCGGCGTGGACGCGGTTCCGATCGCGCTCGCGACGACGGACGCGGACGAGATCGTCGAGACCGTCGTGCGCATGGCGCCGTCGTTCGGTGGCGTGAACCTCGAGGACATCTCGGCGCCGCGCTGCTTCGAGATCGAGCGCAAGCTCCAGGAGCGGCTCGACATTCCGGTCTTCCACGACGACCAGCACGGCACGGCGGTCGTCACGCTCGCCGCGCTGCGGAACGCGGCACGGCTGACCGGGCGCACGCTCGGCGAGCTGCGTGCCGTGATCTCCGGCGCCGGCGCGGCCGGTGTCGCCATCGCCAAGTTCCTCCTTGAGGCGGGCCTCGGCGATGTGGCGGTCGCGGACCGCAAGGGCGTCGTGAGCCGGGACCGGGACGACCTCACGCCGGTCAAGCGTGAGCTCGCGGAGATCACCAACAAGGCAGGCCTCAGCGGTTCGCTGGAGAGCGCCCTCGCGGGTGCGGACGTGTTCATCGGCGTCTCGGGCGGCACCGTCCCCGAGCCCGCGGTCGCCTCCATGGCGCCGAACTCGTTCGTGTTCGCCATGGCCAACCCGAACCCCGAGGTGCACCCCGACATCGCCCACAAGTACGCGGCCGTCGTCGCGACCGGGCGCTCGGACTACCCGAACCAGATCAACAACGTGCTCGCGTTCCCCGGCATCTTCGCGGGCGCGCTGCAGGTGCGGGCCTCGCGTATCACCGAGACGATGAAGATCGCCGCGGCTGAGGCGCTGGCCGGTGTGGTGGGCGACGAGCTGTCCGCCGACTACGTGATTCCCTCGCCGTTCGACGAGCGGGTCGCCCCGGCGGTCACCGCTGCTGTCGCGGCGGCCGCCCGCGCGGAGGGTGTCGCCCGCCGCTGAGCGGTGCGCCGCACGGCGTGACCCGTGCCCCCGTCTCGTACGCACGTGTTGCGTCCGGGCGGGGGCGCGGCGCGTTCGGTGCGGGTGCGTAGGGCCGGTGCGTAGGGCGGGGTGGGAGCGCGGCGCGCGTCACAGTCGTGCGTGGTTACGTCCAGGCGGGCCCGCGGCCTATCGTCGCCTCATGTTCGCCGCCTACGCCGCCCGCATCGACCGTGACCAGCCGCTCAGTGGCCTTGAGTTGGGGGAGCGTCCCGCCCCTGACGCCAGGCCGGGCTGGTCGACCGTGAACGTCCGGGCCGCCTCTCTCAACCACCACGACCTGTGGTCCCTGCGCGGAGTCGGTCTTCCCGAGGCCAGGCTGCCGATGATCCTCGGCTGCGACGCCGCGGGCATCGACGAGCACGGCAACGAGGTCGTCCTGCACTCCGTCATCGGCCAGACCGGGTACGGGGTCGGCCCCGCGGAGGGCCGCTCCATCCTGACCGAGAAGTACCAGGGGACGTTCGCCGAGCAGGTGTCCGTACCTACGTGGAACCTGCTGCCGAAGCCGAAGGAGCTGTCCTTCGCCGAGGCGGCCTGCCTGCCGACCGCGTGGCTCACCGCGTACCGGATGCTCTTCACCAACGCCGGGGTGCGCCCCGGGGATTCGGTCCTCGTCCAGGGTGCCGGTGGCGGTGTCGCGACCGCCGCGATCGTGCTCGGCAAGGCCGCGGGGCTGCGGGTCTTCGCCACGAGCCGCGACGAGGCCAAGCGGAAGCGGGCCCTGGAGCTGGGCGCGGTGGAGGCCGTCGAGTCCGGCGCACGGCTGCCGCAGCGGGTGGACGCCGTCATCGAGACGGTGGGGGCGGCGACGTGGTCGCACTCCGTCAAGTCCCTCAAGCCGGGCGGAACCCTGGTGATCTCCGGGGCGACCAGCGGTGACCGGCCCTCGCACGCGGAGCTGACCCGGGTCTTCTTCCTGGAGCTGAAGATCGTCGGCTCGACGATGGGGTCCAAGGACGAACTGGAGGACCTGCTGTCCTTCTGCGCGGCCACGGGCGTACGTCCCGTCATCGACGAGGTGCTGCCGCTCGACCGGGCCCGCGAGGGCTTCGAGCGCCTGCAGTCCGGCGATCTGTTCGGGAAGATCGTGCTGGAAGTCGGCTGAGGCCGGGGAGTCGGAGTCCCGGAGGAACCGCGCCCCCATCACGGATGTCAACTTTGATTGACAGCCGCTTCTTGTCAACGTAAGTTGACATGCATGACCGAAGCTACGGATCTCGCCGAGCGTGCGGGTGACCGTGACCCACGAGTCGGACTGCGGGCCGTTTCCGCGCTGCGGAGGCTGGTGGAGCAGTTGGAGGCCGTGCAGGTGCGCAGTGCGCGCCGGCAGGGCTGGTCGTGGCAGGGGATCGCCGCGGAGCTCGGAGTGAGCAGGCAGGCCGTGCACAAGAAGTACGGGAGGCAGTGATGTTCGAGCGGTTCACGAAGGACGCCCGCGCTGTGGTCAAGGGCGCGGTCGAGCATGCCGAGGGGGAAGGTGCGGCCTCCGTCGACGACGGGCACATGCTCCTCGCGCTGCTCGACCGCGAGGCGAGCCGGGCGTCCTTCGCCCTGGCCTCGCTCGGGGCCACGCGCCGCCGCGACTCGATCGAGGGCGCACTGGGCGAGGCACGGCGCCGCGGGGGCCTCTCGCAGGCCGACACGGAGGCGCTGGCCGGACTCGGCATCGACGTGTCCGAGATCGTCTCCCGGGTCGAAGAGGCCCATGGCGCGGGTGCGTTGGCGGGCGGGCGCAAGGCCGGGCGCCCCGGCCGGGGCTGGGGCGGGCACCGGCCGTTCACCCGCGAGGCCAAGGACACCCTGGTGAAGTCCCTGCGGATGGCCACCGCCCGCAAGGACCGGCAGATCGGCGACGAGCACATCCTGTTCGCCCTGACCGTCCGCCCCGGAATCGTCAGCGAGGTGCTCGCGGACCATGGCGTGACCCACGAGTCGGTGGATCGGGTGCTGTACGGCGGGGCGGCGGGCCCCGGCCCCGGCACTGGCCCCCGTACTGGCCCCGGCACTGGCCCCGGCCCCGAGTAGGCAGCCGGCGGCCTCGGCGTCGCGTCCCCAGGTCAGCCCTTCGGCGTGCGCAGTGTCGCGGCGATGTGGGCCGCGGCCGACGACAAGTGGCCGCGGGCATCGCGCAGTTGGTCCTCCGTCACGCCGTGGTCCCGGGCGGCGTCGCGGATGTCGTCACGGAAGCGGTCCAGGAGGCGGTCCAAGTCCCGTGCCGGATCGCCCGTGGTGTCCTCCTGGGCCCACTCCGGGACGTACTCCGTGGGGACCCCGTCCTCGGGGGCGGAGGTGAACTTGGGCTCCTCGGCGGTGGTTCGCGGCCCCTTGCGGCCGAAGTCGCCGAAGTCCTTGCCGAAGTCCTTGCCCAGGTCCTTTCCGAAGTCGCCGAACTCCTTGGCCAGTTCCGTCAGGCCCTCGCGGACCCCGGTCGGCCAGTCACCCCGCGTGAAGTGGTCCTGCACCTGGTCCTGGACGCGCCGGGCGATGCGCTGCACCTCCTCCTGGACCTGGGCGCGCGCCGTTTCCTGCGCGTCCTGGGCCTGGCGGCGGGCGCGCTGGGCGTCCTCGCGTGCCTTGCGGGTCTCGTCCTTCGCCCGCCGGGCCTGCTCCTTCCACTCCGTCTTGGCGCGCTTGAACTCCTCCTTGGCCTGACGCCAGCCCTCCTTGTCACCCCAGGCTCCGTCGAAGAAGTCCGCGGGGTCGGGGAACGGCCTGCCGGAGCCGGTGCCGGAACCCGCGCCGCTCCTGCCCTCGGCCTTGCCGCCGGAAGCGCGTGCCTCCTTGGCCGCCTCCCGCATCTCCCGGCGGAGCTCACCGGCCGCGCCCCGCACGCCGTCCCGGATCTCCGCGGCGAGCTCGGCGACGGAGTCGCGGATCTCCAGCTCCAGGTCGGCCAGCTCGCCGCTGCGGTCGGCCAGTTCGGCGCGGCCCGCGTCCGTGATGGCGTACACCTTCCGGCCGCCTTCTGTGGTGTGCGTGACCAGGCCCTCGGCCTCCAGCTTCGCCAGGCGCGGGTAGACCGTGCCTGCCGAAGGTGCGTACAGCCCCTGGAAGCGCTCCTCCAAGAGGCGGATCACCTCATAGCCGTGGCGCGGCGCCTCGTCGAGGAGCTTCAGCAGATACAGGCGCAGTCGGCCATGGGCGAACACGGGGGCCATCTCAGAGCACCTTCTTGTCTGTCGGGGCGGCGTCGTCGGACGGGGGAGTGCCCGTCGGGTCCGTCGGGTCCGAGGGGTCCGGCGGGTCTGTCGGGGAGGCGGCCGGCGGGACCTCGTCGGAAGGATCTTCCTCTGTCGGCGGCCTGCGCAGCAGCGCGATGGACCCCGACACCGTCGTCGCCTTGAGCTTTCCGCTGCCCGATCCCAGGCGGCCGGTGATCTTCTTGGCCCCCCACTGGCCGCTGACCCGCAGATCCTCGAACGCGTTGGACACCGCGCCGCTCGCGGTGTTCGCCTCGACGTCCGTGTCCGTCGGATGGGGCAACCGGATCGCTATCTCGCCCGAGACGTTCGTCAGGCTGATGTCGGCCGGCACGCCCGCCGGGTCGAGGTCCACGATCATCGAGCCGCTCACCGAGTCGGCCCGGACGGATGAGCCCGCTCCCTCGAAGACCGTCAGATCGCCGGAGACCGAGTTGAAGCGCAGGTCGCCGGTGATGCCCTGTGCCTCCACGCTGCCCGAGACCGTGTCGGCGCGGATCCGGCCCGCGAGGCCGACGAAGGTCGTGTCTCCGGTGACCCCCTTGACCTCCGTGCTCCCCTCGATCCCCGAGACCACGGCGCCCGCCCCGACCACGCCCACCTCGACGCGGGTGCCCGCGGGGACGGCCAGGGAGACCACCGCGCTGCGGCGCCAGCCCTTGCGGTCGAGCCACTTGAGGAAGCCCTTCCAGGGCAGGTCGTCATAGGCGACGGTCAGTACGCCGTCGGTCTGCGTGACGGCCAGGGGCGGCCCTTCGATCTCGGACACCTCGAGGCGGGCGGAAACTTCGTCGGTGCCCACGACGTTCACCGTTCCGTTGACCACGCGCACGTGGAGGGTCTTCACGGGGGCGTCGAACGTGAGCTTCTGGGGCTCGGCGACGGACCACTCTGACATCGGGCTGACCTCCTCGGGCGGACCGGGCTGCTGTGGACGGGAGGGCCGAAGCCCGTACGGCAACGCGCCATATCGCGTCTCTGCAACACACGATATATCGCGGTTGCGGAAAGTCAAGACACTCTCTCTTCTCTGCGCCAAATATGCCGGTTTGACCTAGCGTGGGGCCATGTCGTCCGAAGCTTTCGAGCACGCCGCCGCCGGTGCGCTGCTGCTCTGCCGGGCCGAACCCGACGTGGTCGAGCCCGCCGCCCGCCTGTTGCGCGAACAGATGCTGCTCGCCCCGGGGGGGCACGGGTGGAGCGTGCTCGTGCCCGAGGGCAAACCCTGGGTGCACGGTGACGAACCGGTGGACCGGGTGCTCACGGGCTGGGCCACCGCGCTCGCCGTCGGATCGGCCTGGCCCGTACTCGCGCTGTGGTGGGACTCCGACCGCTCGGGCTGCACCCTCGCCGCGGGCTTCCGGCGCACCGTCGAGTACGTATGGCTGGCGAACGGGACGCCCGTGGGTGAGGACGAGGCGCTACGGACCTTCGCCGCCCGGCTGGGCCTCGACCCCGTCCTGGACATGCAGGCCCTCGAGGCCCTGGGACGCCCCGACACGGAGGCCGACGCCCGCGCGCGGCTCCTCGCGCTGCTCGCCGTCCTCGCGCGGGCAGAGGTGGCCCTCCCGGCCGGCCTCGGCCCCGGTGAACCCGCGGACCGGCTGCGCGCGGTGGCAGGCATGGCGCCGGGAGTGCGGGAGGTCGAGTGGTCCGGGTGGCGGGACGCGGTGCGGGCGGAGCTGGACGTGGTGGAGCGGGGCCCCTTCGGCCCCTGGCTGCGGGGACCGCGGGCGCGCGCCCTGGCGGTGGCGCAGATGGCCGCAGGACTGCCGCTGGCCGCGTGGGCGGTACGGCGCCGCAGCGGGGGATGGGCCGTGGCCGGCGCACTCCTGCTGATCCACGGCTCCCTGGGGCTGGCCTACGACAGGGTGCGGGCGGCTGACGCCGGGTCGGCGCGGGGCTGAGACCGGCGGGTGACGCGTCCTACTCGTCCTCGTCCTCGTCGTCCAGGCGGGCCAGCCACGTCGCCAGGCGCTCCACCGGCACCTCGAAGTCCGGGTTGAGGTCCACGAAGGTGCGGAGCTGTTCGGCGAGCCACTCGAAGGTGACTTCCTCCTCGCCGCGCCGCTTCTCCAGCTCCTCGATGCCACGGTCGGTGAAGTACAAGACAGGCTCCGCGATTCAAGAACGACTGACGAGCGATGTGCTCAGGACATTCAGGATAAGCCGATACGCCGGTGGGCCCGGCCCCGGGTGACAAGCACTCGGGGCCGGGCCCACCTGCGCACGAACCGCTCGGGGCCTACGCCTCGAAGACCTCGCTCAGGAGCTGTTCCTGCTCCTGCTCGTGGCGCTTCTTCGAGCCGACCGCCGGGGACGAGCCGTGCGGCCGCGAGATGCGGCGCAGGCGCTCGCCGTGCGGGATGTCCGCGCCGACCGCCAGGTCCAGGTGGTCGATGAGGTTGAGGGCGATGAAGGGCCACGCGCCCTGGTTCGCCGGCTCCTCCTGCGCCCACAGGTACTTCTCGGCGTTCGGGTACTTCGCGATCTCGGCCTGGAGCTCGGCACCCGGCAGCGGGTACAGGCGCTCGATGCGGATGATCGCGGTGTCCGTGACCTCGCGCTTCTTCCGCTCGGCCTCGAGGTCGTAGTACAGCTTGCCGGAGCAGAAGACGACCTTGCGGACCGCCGACGCCTCGACCGAGTCGTCGCCGATGACCGGGCGGAAGCCACCCGTCGTGAACTCCTCCGTCTTCGAGGCCGCCGCCTTGAGGCGCAGCATCGACTTCGGGGTGAAGACCACCAGCGGCTTGTGGTGCGGGTTGTGCACCTGCCACCGCAGGAGGTGGAAGTAGTTCGACGGAAGGGTCGGCATCGCGACCGTCATGTTGTTCTGCGCGCACAGCTGGAGGAAGCGCTCGATGCGGGCGGACGAGTGGTCCGGTCCCTGGCCCTCGTAGCCGTGCGGAAGCAGCAGCGTGACGCCGGAGTGCTGGTTCCACTTCTGCTCGGCGGCCGAGATGTACTCGTCCACCACGGTCTGCGCGCCGTTGACGAAGTCACCGAACTGCGCTTCCCACATGACGAGGGACTCGGGGCGGGCCAGCGAGTAGCCGTACTCGAAGCCCATCACCGCGTACTCGGAGAGCAGCGAGTCGTAGACGTTGTAGCGGGCCTGGTCGTCCGAGAGGTACAGGAGCGGCGTGAAGTCCTCGCCCGTCTCACGGTCGATGAGGACCGCGTGGCGCTGACCGAACGTGCCACGGCGCGAGTCCTGGCCCGACAGACGGACCGGCGTGCCCTCGAGGAGCAGCGAACCGATGGCGAGGGTCTCGCCCATGCCCCAGTCGATCGTGCCTTCCTCGACCATCGACATGCGGCGCTGCAGCTGCGGCAGCAGACGCGGGTGGACGGTGACCCGGTCGGGGATGTTGACCTGGGACTCGGCGATCCGCTTGACGACCTCCTGGGAGATCGACGTGTCGACGTTCACCGGGAACTCGGCCTCGGGGGCCGGGACCTCGGCCTCGGCGGGCTGCGAGATGGCCTCGCGGACCTCCGTGAAGACCTTCTCCAGCTGCCCCTGGAAGTCCTGCAGGGCCTGCTCGGCCTCTTCCAGGGTGATGTCGCCGCGACCGATGAGGGACTCGGTGTAGAGCTTGCGCACCGAGCGCTTCTTGTCGATCAGGTCGTACATCAGCGGCTGCGTGAACGCCGGGTTGTCCGACTCGTTGTGACCGCGGCGGCGGTAGCAGATGAGGTCGATCACGACGTCCTTGTTGAACGCCTGACGGAACTCGAACGCGAGCCGCGCGATGCGGACGACGGCCTCGGGGTCGTCGCCGTTCACGTGGAAGATCGGCGCCTCGATCATGCGGGCCACGTCCGTGGCGTACATGGAGGAGCGCGACGACTCCGGGGCGGCGGTGAAGCCGACCTGGTTGTTGATGACGATGTGGACGGTGCCGCCGGTGCGGTAACCCCGCAGCTGCGACATGTTCAGCGTCTCGGCGACCACACCCTGGCCCGCGAAGGCCGCGTCACCGTGCAGGGCGACCGGCAGGACCGTGAAGTCCGTGCCGCCCTTGTTGATGATGTCCTGCTTGGCGCGGACGATGCCCTCGATGATCGGGTCGACCGTCTCCAGGTGGGACGGGTTCGCCGCGAGCGAGACCTTGATCTGCTCGCCGTCCAGGCCGGTGAAGGTGCCCTCGGCGCCCAGGTGGTACTTCACGTCGCCGGAGCCGTGCATGGACTTGGGGTCCATGTTGCCCTCGAACTCGCGGAAGATCTGGGCGTACGACTTGCCCACGATGTTCGCGAGGACGTTCAGGCGGCCGCGGTGGGCCATGCCGATGACGACCTCGTCCAGACGCGACTCGGCGGCGCTGTCGATGACGGCGTCGAGCAGCGGGATGACGGACTCGCCGCCCTCCAGGGAGAAGCGCTTCTGGCCGACGTACTTCGTCTGCAGGAACGTCTCGAAGGCCTCGGCGGCGTTCAGCCGGCGCAGGATGCGCAGCTGCTCCTCGCGCTCGGGCTTCGTGGCGTGGGTGCGCTCGATGCGGTCCTGGAGCCACTTGCGCTGCTTCGGGTCCTGGATGTGCATGAACTCGATGCCGGTGGTGCGGCAGTACGAGTCGCGCAGGACGCCGAGGACGTCGCGCAGCTTCATCATCGACTTGCCGGCGAAGCCGCCGACCGCGAACTCCCGCTCCAGGTCCCACAGGGTGAGGCCGTGCTCGGTGATGTCCAGGTCGGGGTGCTTGCGCTGCTTGTACTCCAGCGGGTCCGTGTCGGCCATGACGTGGCCGCGGACGCGGTAGGAGTGGATCAGCTCGAAGACGCGGGCGGCCTTCGTGACGTCGTCGTCGTGCGAGGCGTCGATGTCCTTGAGCCAGCGGACCGGCTCGTACGGGATCCGCAGCGCCTTGAAGATCTCGTCGTAGAAGTCGTTCTCGCCGAGCAGCAGGTTCGCGACGATCCGCAGGAACTCGCCGGAGGCGGCGCCCTGGATCACCCGGTGGTCGTAGGTCGACGTGAGCGTCATGACCTTCGAGATGCCGAGCTTGTTCAGAGTGTCCTGGGACGTGCCCTGGAACTCCGCGGGGTAGTCCATCGAGCCGACGCCCATGATGACCGACTGTCCGGGCATCAGGCGGGGGACCGAGTGGACGGTGCCGAGGCCGCCGGGGTTGGTCAGCGAGACCGTGACGCCGGTGAAGTCGTCCATGCCGAGCTTGCCGTCGCGTGCGCGGCGGACGATGTCCTCGTAGGCCTGCCAGAACTCGAAGAAGTTCAGCGTCTCGGCCTTCTTGATGCCCGCGACGACCAGCTGGCGGTCGCCGTTGGGCTTCACGAGGTCGATGGCGAGGCCGAAGTTCACGTGCTCCGGCTTGACCAGCGTCGGCTTGCCGTCCTTCTGCACGAAGGAGTAGTTCATCGACGGCATGGCCTTGATGGCCTGCACCATCGCGTACCCGATGAGGTGCGTGAAGGAGATCTTCCCGCCGCGGGCGCGCTTGAGGTGGTTGTTGATGACGATGCGGTTGTCGAAGAGCAGCTTCACCGGGACCGCGCGGACCGACGTCGCCGTCGGGACCTCCACGGAGGCGTTCATGTTCTTCGCGACCGCGGCGGCGGGGCCGCGCAGCGTCACGTACTCGGGTCCTGCCGGGGCCGTTTCAGCAGGGGCCGCGGGCTCCGCCTTGGCGGCGGGCTTCGCGGCCGCGGGCTTCGCGGCGGGGGCCGGAGCGGCGGCCGCGGGCTTCGCAGCCGGAGCTGCGGGCGCGGCAGGCGCTGCGGGGGCCGCGGGCGCGGCCGGAGCGGCTGCGGGTGCGGCGGGAGTCGCGGGGGACGTGGTGTCCGCAGCCCCCGCGGCTGCGTCACCCGCCGGCTTGGCCGGGGCGGCGGCAGGTGACGCTCCCGCTCCCGGCTTGTAGTCGGCGAAGAAGTCCCACCAGGCTCGGTCGACCGAATTCGGGTCCTGGAGGTACTGCTGATAGATCTCGTCGACGAGCCACTCATTGGGACCGAAGGCCGCAGCAGGGCTCTTGCCTTGCCCGTCTTGGTCGGTCGAGATGCTCGAGCTACTGGGGGACTGTGACGACACGGCGGTAACCGCCCTCTTCCGCTTCACAAGGTGATGGACAGCGGGAATCAAGGCTACGCCTCCATCGCCGCCAGGTGCAGGCCGGGCCGGTCATCCGTCGCGTAAGTCACATTGGACGGATGGTTTCGGCGGCATAAATGGCGGGAAACAAGCGGGGTTCCGGAACGCAGGACGGCCGCGCGGGCCGTGGCCGGCGCGGTGGCTTCACCCGGGCGCGCTTCCGATGCGCCCGCGAATCGCTTCCGTTTCGAACCCTACGTCAACTTCTCAGTTCGGACAGGCCCGGAAGGGTGACCTGGATCCGGCAGCCACGAGGGGATTCGGCCACACCGATGTGACCGCCGTGCAGATCGACCGCCCAGCGCGCGATGGCGAGCCCGAGCCCGGTGCCGCCGTCGCTGCCGGGGCCCGACGGAGGCGTGTTGGCGTGGCTGCCGCGGTTGAAGCGCTCGAAGACCCGGTGCCACTCCGACTTGGGGATGCCGGGGCCCTCGTCGAGGACCTCCAGGTCCAGGGACTCGGGGTAGAGACCGCGCCGGGCGCGTACGGTGACGCGGCCGTGCGGCGGGCTGTGCTTGACCGCGTTGTCGATGAGGTTGGCCACGACCTGGTGCAGGCGCTCGGCGTCCGCGTGGGCGGTCAGCTCGGGCGGCGTGACGTCCAGATGCAGATGGACGTCCGTGCGCGTGTGGCTGCCGGAGCCCGACGCGATGCCCGCGCGCGCGGAGGCCACCATGTTGGCCTCCTTCAGGACGCCCGACAGATAGGGCCACACCTCGAAGCGGCGGGCCTTCAGCGGTACGACGCCGTTGTCGAGGCGGGAGAGGTCGAGCAGGGTCTCCACGAGCCGCCCCAGCCGCTCCGTCTGCTTCAGGGCCGTACGCATGGTCTCCGGGTCGGCGGCGGAGACTCCGTCGACGACGTTCTCCAGGACCGCGCGCAGGCCCGCGATGGGGGTGCGCAGTTCGTGCGAGACGTTGGCGACCAGCTCCTTGCGCTGCTGGTCCTGGGCCTCCAGGTCGTCCGCCATGCGGTTGATCGTGGTGGCCACGTCGCCCAGCTCGTCACGGCGGTCCGCGCCGCGCACCCGGCGCGTGTAGTCGCCGTGCGAGACGGCGCGCGCCACGGAGTTCATCTCGTCGAGCGGGGCGGTGAGGCTGTGCGCCACGAACTGCGTGATCAGCAGCGTGGCGATCACGGAGAAGACGGTGATGAAGCGCAGCTCCGTCTCCGTCTTCATCGCCACCATCAGCAGACCCGTGGTGATGAAGACCGAGACGACCACCAGGGTGCCGAGCTTGGTCTTGATGGAGAACGGCCGCAGCCCGCCGAAGGGACCTGTCATCGGACGGCTCACCTCAGGGGGTCGGGGTCTCCAGGGCGTACCCGACGCCGTGCACCGTACGGATCCGCTCGGCGCCGATCTTCCGGCGCAGGGCCTTGATGTGGCTGTCGACGGTCCGGGTGCCCGACGCGTCCGCCCAGTCCCACACCTCGGCGAGCAGCTGCTCGCGCGAGAGCACCGCACGCGGGGTGTTGGCCAGGCAGACCAGCAGGTCGAACTCCGTCGGCGTCAGATGGACGTCCTCGCTGCGGACCCTGACCCGCCGCTGGGCGTGGTCGATCTCCAGCTCGCCGAGCCGCAGGATGCCGCTGCGCGGGGTGGTCGCGGCAAGGGCGGCACGCTCGACCCTGCGCAGCAGGACGTGCACGCGGGCCGCGAGCTCCCGCATGGAGAACGGCTTGGTCATGTAGTCGTCCGCACCGACACCGAGACCGACCAGCATGTCCGTCTCGTCGTCGCGCGCCGTCAGCATGAGGACCGGTACCGGCCGCTGGGCCTGCACCCGGCGGCACACTTCAAGCCCGTCGAAGCCCGGCAGCATGATGTCCAGGATCAGCAGATCGGGCTGCCAAGCCTGTGCGGTGTCGACCGCCGAAGGACCGTCGCCCGCCGTTTGCACTACGAAACCCTCGGCGCGTAGCCGGGCGGCGATGGCGTCGACGATCGTCGGGTCGTCCTCGACCACCAGAACCCGGCGCTGAGCGCCTGGCATCGCCGCCGTCGCACCGTTGTGGGAGGTGTGTGTCTGCTCCATCGCCCGCCCCTGACACTGATCGCTTGTGTTCGACCAGCAGGGTACGGGTCGCGAAGGCACCTCGGCTACGCAGCGCATACGCCGAGATGAACCACGTCGGGTACGCCTCGGGCAACGGGGATCTCTTCCGTCCGTACCGACTGGAACCCGGCATTCCGTAGAGCGAAGTCGAAAGCGGACGAGGGCTGGGCGGACCACACGGCCAGCACTCCGCCAGGGTTGAGGCGAGCCTGACAGGCCGCCAGACCGGCCGGAGAATAGAGGGAGTTGTTGTCCTCCGTCACCGTCCAGTCCGGCCCGTTGTCGATGTCCAGGCAGAGCGCGTCGTACGTTCGCGGGGCGCCGTCGGAGGCGTCGGCGCCGGAGAGGTGCGCCACCAGGTCTGTGTGCAGGATCTCGGTGCGCGGATCGGCGAGCGCGGCGCCGGAGAGCGCGGCCAGCGGGGCGTCCGTGCCCGCGCGGTGCCAGTCGATGATGGCCTGCTCGCGCTCGACGACCGTGATGTGGCCCCAGCGCGGGTCGGCCGCCGCGTGGGCGAGGGAGAAGCCGACGCCCAGGCCGCCGATGAGCAGGGCGGGTTCCCGGGGGTCGTCCAGCGCGTCGTACGCCGCGTCGACGAGCAGCCGCTCCGACCGGCCGTCCGAAGTGTCCATCAGGAAACAGCCGTTGGCGATGATCTGCAGAAGCGCACCGTGGCGCCGCAGTACGACTTCGCCGTACGGCCCCTCGCGCCGGTCGATGACGACGGGGGCGGTGGTGTGGGTGTGCATGGCGGTCAGGGTATGACCGCCGGGGGCGCGGTTCGGGGCGGACGCGGATACGGCCTCGCGGGTTGCTGTGATTCGTGTCTCACGTGGCGCGGGGCGTGGCACGGGTCATAGACAGTGCCGGAAAGATCGGCAAAGGGTGGACATGACGGAAGGAGCGTCTCACCTTGGACCCGAGCGCGTCGGCCGCCCCCACGGCGCCCGAGGAGACGGCCCCGCCCGGCCTGGACGGCATCCCGCGACAACGGGACCGCGCGCCCGGAGCGACCGCCCCCGAGGCGGCCGCCCGCGAGACGGCTTCGATCGGTCGGCGCCTCCGCCCCCGCCTCCGGCGCGTCCTGCCGACCCCCACGGGTACGCCCTTCACGTTCGGCTACGCCGCGGTCCTCGCCTTGACGTCGCTCCTGACGCAGTACGCGGACCCGTCCCTGATCTCGGACCTGCACCGGCACTCCAGCACGGACGTCGCACACCTGACGCAGCAGCCGCTGCTCGTCCTGGTGGCCAGCGCGCTGTGGATCGCGGGCGGCATCGCGTCGCCGTACGCGATCGGCTTCCTGCTGGTCCTCACGGCCCTCGAGCGCCGCATCGGCGCGCTGCGCACGGCGGGCGTCTTCCTCCTCGGCCATGTCGTGGCCACCCTCGCGACCGAGATCCCCGTGGGCCTCTCGGTCCTCGCGGGGCACCTGCCCGACACCTCCCTGCACCGCCTCGACTACGGCATCAGCTTCGGTGTCGCGGCGAGCGTCGGCGCGCTGGCCGGGCTCTTCAGGCCATGGCTGCGATGGCTGGTGCTCGCCGGCTTCGGCGGCATGCTGATCGACGACCTCATCGCCTTCACGGACCCGATGACGAACTGGGGCCACTTGCTCGCCCTGTCGATCGGCATCGCCACATGGCCACTGGTACGACGGTGGCGCGGGACCGCCTGATCACCTCGTATCGAAGTGATCGCTCACAGCGAACACCCCTTGGGGAACATCCATGAACTCACAAGCATTGAGTCCACATAGCTCAACTTGAATGCCGAAGGGGAGATCATGACTACTGAGTCCGCCGAGTCGAAGCCGTCCACACCGCTGACACTTCCCGTGCTGCCGCTCGACGACGAGGTTGTCCTGCCCGGCATGGTGGTTCCGTTCGACCTGTCCGACACCGAGGTGCGTGCCGCGGTCGAGGCGGCCCAGGCTGCCGCCCGTTCCGATGGGAGCAGCAAGCCGCAGGTCCTTCTTGTTCCGCGGATCGACGGGACGTACGCCGCGACCGGCGTCCTCGGCACCGTCGAGCAGGTCGGCCGCCTCTCCGACGGCGACCCCGGCGCCCTGATCCGCGGCCGTGGCCGCGTGCGCATCGGCGCCGGGACGACCGGGCCCGGTGCCGCGCTCTGGGTGGAGGGCGTCAAGGTCGACGAGACCGTGCCCGACCCCCTGCCCGGCTCCGTGACCGAGCTCGTCAAGGAGTACAAGGCGCTCGCCACCAGCTGGCTGAAGAAGCGCGGCGCCTGGCAGGTCGTGGACCGCGTCACGCAGATCGACGACGTCTCCGCGCTTGCCGACAACTCCGGATACTCGCCCTTCCTCTCCACCGATCAGAAGATCGAGCTCCTGGAGACCGGCGACCCGGTCGCCCGCCTCAAGCTCGCCACCGAGCAGCTGCGCGAGCACCTCGCCGAGCAGGACGTCGCCGAGTCCATCGCCAAGGACGTCCAGGAAGGTGTCGACAAGCAGCAGCGTGAGTTCCTCCTTCGGCGCCAGCTCGACGCCGTGCGCAAGGAGCTGCGCGAGATCAACGGTGAGAAGGACGGCGAGGAGTCCGACGACTACCGCACCCGTGTCGAGGCCGCCGACCTGCCGGAGAACGTCCGCGAGGCCGCCCTCAAGGAGGTCGACAAGCTGGAGCGCTCCAGCGACCAGTCGCCCGAGGGCTCCTGGATCAGGACCTGGCTCGACACCGTCCTCGAACTGCCCTGGAACGAACGCACCGAGGACGCGTACGACATCAAGGGCGCCCAGAGCGTCCTGGACGCCGAGCACGCCGGTCTGGAAGACGTGAAGGAGCGCATCACCGAGTACCTCGCGGTGCGCAAGCGGCGCGCCGATCGTGGCCTCGGGGTCGTCGGCGGCCGTCGGGGCGGTGCCGTGCTCGCCCTGGTGGGTCCGCCCGGCGTCGGAAAGACCAGCCTCGGCGAGAGCGTCGCGCACGCTATGGGCCGCAAGTTCGTGCGGGTCGCGCTCGGCGGCGTACGCGACGAGGCGGAGATCCGCGGACACCGGCGTACGTACGTGGGGGCGCTGCCCGGCCGCATCGTGCGGGCCATCAAGGAGGCCGGGTCCATGAACCCGGTGGTGCTCCTCGACGAGATCGACAAGGTGGGCTCCGACTTCCGCGGCGACCCGGCCGCGGCGCTCCTCGAAGTCCTCGACCCGGCGCAGAACCACACCTTCCGCGACCACTACCTGGAGGTCGAGCTCGACCTCAGCGACGTGGTGTTCCTGGCGACGGCGAACGTCCTCGAATCCATCCCCGAGGCCCTGCTCGACCGTATGGAGCTGGTCAGGCTCGACGGGTACACCGAGGACGAGAAGGTCGTCATCGCCCGTGACCACCTCCTCCCGCGCCAGCTGGAGCGGGCCGGTCTGGAGACGGACGAGGTGACCCTGGACGAGAGCGCGCTGCGCAAGCTCGCGGGGGAGTACACCCGGGAAGCGGGCGTGCGGAACCTGGAGCGGTCCGTGGCGCGGCTGCTCCGCAAGGTCGCGGCCAAGCACGAACTGGGCGAGCAGGAGTTGCCGTTCACCGTCGGCGAGGACGACCTGCGCGGCCTGATCGGACGCCCGCACCACGTGCCCGAGTCGGCGCAGGACCCGGCCGAGCGGCGCACGGCGGTACCGGGCGTGGCGACCGGGCTCGCGGTCACCGGCGCGGGAGGCGACGTCCTGTTCGTCGAGGCGTCGCTCGCCGATCCGGAGACCGGCGCCGCGGGCCTCACCCTGACCGGTCAGCTCGGCGACGTGATGAAGGAGTCCGCCCAGATCGCGCTCTCCTTCCTGCGCTCGCGCGGCGCCGAACTGGAGCTGCCCGTCGCCGACCTGAAGGAACGCGGCGTGCACATCCACTTCCCGGCGGGCGCGGTCCCCAAGGACGGGCCGAGCGCGGGCGTCACCATGACGACCGCTCTCGCGTCGCTGCTCAGCGGCCGTCTGGTCCGTACGGATGTGGCCATGACCGGTGAGGTCTCGCTGACCGGGCGCGTCCTGCCGATCGGCGGCGTCAAGCAGAAGCTGCTCGCCGCGCACCGCGCCGGGATCACCACGGTGATCATCCCAAAGCGGAACGAGGCCGACCTGGACGACGTCCCGGCCGAGATCCTGCAGAAGCTGGACGTGCACCCGGTGACGGACGTCCGCCAGGTGCTCGAACTGGCCCTGACGGAGGCCGAGGTGAGGGTTCCGGCCGCCGCGTGACGGAGGTGGCCGGTAGGCACAGGCCCGGGGCCCCGCGAGGGGTCCCGGGCCTGCGTGCCGAGCGGGGCGTACTCAGCCGTTGGCGAGCGCCACGACCCTGTCGAGCGCGCCGTTGAACTTGTTGTGGTCCCCGACCGTCGGGCCCGTCGAGGTGTACTGCCACATCGTGTGGAAGCCCCATCCGGCGGGCAGCTCACCCGGCGAGGTGTTGTAACGCGCGATCCACAGCGGGTTGTTGACCGCGAAGCCGCCGTAGTTTCCGGTGCACTGCTTCCACCAGCTGGTGGCCGTGTAGATCACCGCGTGCCGGCCGGTGCGCGCCCTGTACTGGTTCAGGAAGTCCCGGATCCAGGTGACCATCGCGGACTGGGACTTGCCGAAGCAGGCCGCCCCGTACGGATTCCACTCGATGTCCAGGGCGCCCGGCAGCGTCCTGCCGTCGCGCGACCAGCCGCCGCCGTTGTCCACGAAGTAGTTGGCCTGGGCGGCGCCGCCGGAGGTGTCGGGCGTCGCGAAGTGGTAGGCGCCGCGGATCATGCCCACGTTGTACGAACCGTTGTACTGCTGGGCGAAGTACGGGTTCTTGTAGTACGTGCCCTCGGTCGCCTTGACGTAGGACCACTTCACGCCGCTGTTCCAGAGCGTCGACCAGGCGACGTTGCCCTGATGGCTGCTGACGTCGACGCCTTCGGTCTGTACGGCGTCGCCGCTGGGCGGCAGACTGCCCTGCCCGTCGTGCTCGACGACGCCCTGTCCCATCCGGGCGGAGCCGCGGGCGGGGGCGTCGTCGTCGCCGGCGGCCTGCGCGGCGCCCGGCAGGGTGAGGAGGAGGGAGAGGGCGGAGAGGACTGAGAGCAGGATTGCGGCCGCCGACCAGCGGGAGCGGCGGGGCTTTCCGGGTCTGTGCACGGGCATGGGCGTGCCTCCGTAGGCCTCGATTGAGCTCGATGGAGCTCGTGGGGGGACCTGTCGACAATGCTCGTGGTGTGAACATGTCATGTACGACGCTACGCACGTAGACCCGGGGCTGGGAAGGGGGTCCGGTGTCTGCCGTTGGTCTACTCCAGCGGCGGTGTCCTCGGCGTGGGCCGTCGGGGCGTTACGAAATACTGGTCGAGCTGCGGCGATGGGCCGACGCGGATGTCTGCCGCCGTGCGGGGCGGAAAACTTCTCTGATCCGGAAAGAAAGCGTGCCATGGGTGCTGAAGTGCACGAGGGCGAGAACGACGGCGGCGTCGACGTGAACAGGGGGGTCGACCGTGAGTTCCTCTCCCTGGAGCGCGAGTTGTCGCTGCTCCTGCGCCGGGCGCGAGCCTCGTCCGGCGAGATGGCGCGTCAGGTCCACCCGGACCTGGAGCCGGCCGCGTACGGACTCCTGGTCTGCCTCGACGACTCGGGCCCGCAGCGGGCCACCGACCTCGCGGCGTACATCGGCGTCGGCAAGGCGACGATGAGCCGCCAGCTGCGGGCCCTCGAGGAACTGGGGCTCGTCGCCCGCGAGCCCGATCCCGCCGACGGCAGGGCCTGGCTGGTCCACCTCACGACGGAGGGCGGCACGCGGTTCCGTACGGTGCGGGCGGGGCGGCGGGAGCGGTACGTGCGCAAGCTGGCCGGGTGGGACCGCACGGAGGTCGCGGAGCTTGCCCGCCTGCTGCGGCAGCTGAACGAGTCGCCGGAGTCCTGACGGGCCGCCGTCCCCCGATTGCCGTGGGCGTCGCCGGGTCACAGCTCCGCGTAGACCACCGCCGCGTCGTCATGCAGCTTGCCCCGCGGGAACATGACGCCCTCGGGGTCCGCGCGCTCCAGCTCCCGCACCCGGTCCACGAGGCGCTGCGGGC
Organism: Streptomyces sp. NPDC054872; assembly: GCF_053610705.1. Taxonomy (NCBI): domain Bacteria; kingdom Bacillati; phylum Actinomycetota; class Actinomycetes; order Kitasatosporales; family Streptomycetaceae; genus Streptomyces; species Streptomyces sp. NPDC054872. The sequence goes on from NZ_JBSGYY010000004.1 coordinate 185,336, forward strand.
CGTCCTTGCGCAACAGCGCGAAGCACTCCGCCCAGTCGCCCTCCCGGAACGTCTCGACCCAGCGGCCGACGCCGTCCGTGAGGGCCGCCACCGCTGTCACCTCGGCGCGCGGCCAGGTACCGGTGACCGCACGCGCGGCGGCCGACGGATCGGCGGCCGCGGTGAAGAAGCCGTCCTCCGCGTTCCGCAGGGCCTCGACGGCGGCGCCGTACGCCCGGCCCGCCTCCTCGCGCTCGGCGGTGCCGCGCGGCAGCGCGCGGACCGCGTCGCGCATGGCGCGAATCCTCGGGGGCAGTTCCGCGAGGCGTGCGTCGAGCACCGGCGTGACGCGCCCGTCCGGGCCCGCCACCAGGAGCGCGGAGTCGGACAGGACGAGATGCTCGACCCGCTCGTCGTCCCAACGCACCAGAATCACGGTTGCCTGAGGCGTACGCGGGTGAGAAAGGTCACAAGTCTGATCATGGGCTTCCGCGGTGCGCACGATCGCCGCCGCGAGAATCTCGGAGAGCGTCATATCCCGTCGCGAAACGGACAGTTCTCCCAGTGCGCCGCCAAGTCGCGCCGTGAACCAAGGGACGGAATGCAGACAGCCGTCATCCCCGGCAGGCGGAGTCACCCCATCCAGAAGGACGAGCGATCCGCCCTGTCCGGCTGCGGGAAGGATCACCGCGGCATAGTCCTCGTTGGGGCGCGCGGGGTCTCCGGGCTCGGTGGCGAGTTCGATACGCATCCGGCCAGTCTGCACGAGGCCTTCACAAGGCCGTCCGGAAGGCGCAAAACAACGGGGGTTGGCCCGGACCAGCAGGTCAGACGCCGGATTTCAGTCGGAATAATCGCTTCCGGCGGCGTGTGGCGGCGCATCCTGCCAAAGCCTGCGGTCGACGTCCAACCGGCGCACCGTGACCGGGACTTTCGGCCCGCGGCGGGACTTGCTCGCCAACTCCCCGCCGATGTTCACTCCTTCGGGTGGCCAGGCATGTGATGCACGACTGCCACCCATCGGCACTGGAAGGGTCTGGAGCCGTACCGGGGGGCGCGTGTGTTGACGGATCGTCACCCGGGCCCATGGGCAGACGGAAAACAAGAATGCGAGCACCGGTGCAGAAGATGCGGCCTGGGCGCAAGGGCAAGCAGACGGCTCCCGAAGGGGCCACGCCGGGCGCGACCACCCCCTCGGAGCGTTCGCCCGAGCCCACAGCGGGAGAGAACCCCGAGCAGGCGGCGGGAGAACACACCGCCCCCGCGGTGGCCCCTCCTGACGGCTCGAAGCCCGCCAAGCCCGTGAAATCGGTCAACTCCAAGCCCACCGCGCGCGTGCGCAACCGGCTCATCGTCGCCGTCGCCGTCGTGGCCGCCGCGATCGCCGGCGCCGGAGCGCCCGCCGTCATCGCCGCCTCCGGGCAACTGAGCGACGCACAGCAGCTGGTGACCCTCGCCGAGCGCACCCAGGACGCGGTGTCCCTGGGCCACTCGCTGGCCGACGAGCGCGACCAGGTCACCTCGTTCATCGCCGCGGGCCGCCCGCAGGGCAAGGGGCTCTCCGAAAGCCGCAGCGCCCGCGTGGACCGCCAGATCGAGGAGCTGCGCACGGCCGACGCCCCGGCCGCACTGCGCAAGGACCTCTCCGACATCGGGGCCGTACGCCGAGCGGCGCTCACCGGCAAGAGCAGCGCCCTGGAAGCCCACACGGCGTACTCGAAGGTCATCACCGAACTGCACGGCCTCACCCGCGAACTCGCCGAGGAGACCCCGCCCCGCGCGGGCTCCGGGGCCTACGCGCTCGCCGACCTGGACCACGCCGTCGAACAGGCGGCGAGCGCCCGCGGCCTGCTCCTCGCCACCCTCGCCGTCCCGCGCTCCACGGAGACGAGCACGAGCATCGACCCCGTGACCGGGCTTCCCACCACGGTGGTCGACGAGTCGCCCGCCGCCGGCAAGAGCCGCGACGCCCTCAGCGCCGCCGGCCAGCAGGCCCACGTACGCGCGCAGGCCTCCCTCGCCGACTTCCGGGACGCGGCCACGGACCGCGCCCGCACGACGTACGACTCGACGGTCACGGGCCACGAGGTGACCACGGCCGAGAAGTACCTCACCCGCCTCACCGACCAGCCCACGCTCTCCACCGCCGAGCTCGCCTTCGACCGCGAGAAGCTCGACGCCGCGCTCTCCGCCCGCATCGAGATGATGCGCGGCGCCGAGTCCGCGCTCATGGTGCAGCGCACCAAGAACCTCACCGACCTGCGCGACGACGACGTGACGGCCCTCGAGATCCGCGTCGCGCTCGTCGGCGTCACGCTGCTCGTGGCCGTCGGCGTCTCCATGGCCATGGCCCGCAGCCTGACCCGCCCGCTCGCCGTCCTGCGCATCGGCTCGGCCCGCCTCGCCCATGAGCCCGCGCCCCAGGAGCCGATCCGCTTCACGGGCCGCGACGACGAGTTCGCCCAGGTCGTACGGTCCGTCAACGCGCTGCACGAGCACGCGGCGGCCCTCACGGAGCGCCTCACCACCCTTGAGGCCGACCGCAAGCACCTCATCGGCCGGCGCCAGTCCATGGCCGACGAGCGGGAGACGCTGCGCGCCGAACTGGCCGAGGCGTCCGCCCACCTGGAGCGGGTCCGGCAGTCCATCCACGGCACGTTCGTCAACCTGGCGCTGCGCACCCTCGGCCTCGTCGAGCGGCAGCTCGCCGTCATCGAGAACCTGGAGGACCGCGAGCAGGACCCCGACCGCCTCGCCACGCTCTTCAAGCTCGACCACTTCGCCACGGTCATGCGCCGCCACAGCGAGAACCTCCTGGTCCTCGCCGGTGCCGAGCACGGCCACCAGCACCCGGGCCCCGTCCCGCTGGTCGACGTCGTACGCGCCGCCGTCAGCGAGATCGAGCGGTACGAGCGGGTGCGCATCGCCACGCTGCCGCCGCACGCGCATGTCGCGGGCTTCGCCGCCGACGACATCAGCCACCTGGTCGCCGAGCTCCTGGAGAACGCGACCTCGTTCTCGCCGCCGGACGCCTCCGTGGAGGTCTCGGGCTGGCTCCTGGAGAGCGGCGAGGTCATGCTCTCCGTGCAGGACGAGGGCATAGGGGTCACCGAGGACCGCATGGAGGAGCTCAACTCCCGCCTCGCGGACTTCCGTCCCGACGACGCGTACGACCAGGAGAGCGGGGACGGACTCGGGCTCGGCCTCTACGTCGTGGCCCGGCTCGCCGCGCGGCACGGGGCGCGGGTCCGGCTGCGCGAGCAGAAGCAGGGCGGTGTCGCGGCGGTCGTGGTCCTGCCGAAGGCGATCCTCGCCGCGGCACCCGCGGTGGGCGCTCCGCCGGTCGGCGTTCCGGTGGCCGGGGCCGCGCCCGCGGTGCATCTGCCCGGGTCCGAGGCCGAGGCGAACTCCAACGTGCTGCCGGGGCGTTCGGCCGGTCCTGCCGCGGTGGTGTCCACGTCCGCCGGTGAGGATCCGCTGATCGCGGCCGCCGAGCGGACGGTGCGGGACGCGGAGGTGGACGCGGACGTGGATGCCGCGCCCGAGGTTTCGGCCGAGACGACCATGGAACTCGCCGTTCCGCCCGCCCCGGAGGAGCCGGAAGCTCCGGAAGCCGAGGCTCCCGCGACCGAAGCCGAAGTCGAAGCCGAGCCCGAAGCCGAGCCCGAAGCCGAGCCCGCCCCCGCCCCCAAGTGGGAGCGCGTCACCGACAAGGGGCTTCCCAAGCGCACGCCGAAGATCTCCGCGCCCGAGCCCACCGTGCCCAAGGCGCGCAGCGGCTCCGTCGACGCCGAGGCGCTGCGCAAGCGCCTCGGAGGGTTTCACCAGGGGGCCATCAGCGGCCGTCGCGACGTAGAGGCCGAGCTGACCGAACGTAACGAAGAGACCAAAAACATGGGGGACACAGTCGAGGAGGCAAGCAGTTGACTGCGCCCATGCGCTCGCCCAGTTCTTCCACCGGCAGCAAACCCAGCCCCACCGCCGGCGGCACTCCCGCCGGATTCGGACTGAGCAGCGAAGCCCGCAACCTGCACTGGCTGCTGACGAATCTCGTGGAGGAGGTGCCGGGGCTGCTTTCGGTCGCGGTGGTCTCCTCCGACGGCCTGCTGCTGCTCTCGTCCGACCCCGCGCGCAACAACGCGCAGGCGGTGGACAACAGTTCGGGACCCAAGGGCTCCAGCGCCGACCTCGCCACCATCGTGTCCGGCCTCGGGTCCCTCTGCATCGGCGCCGGCAAGCTGATGGACGCGGGAGCCGTCAAGCAGACCGTCGTCGCGATGGAGGAGGGCAGCCTCTTCGTCATGTCGATCAGCGACGGCTCGCTGCTCGGCGTGCACGCCACCCCGGACTGCGACATGAGCGTCGTCGCGTACCACATGGCGCTCTTCGTCGGACGCGCCGGGCATGTCCTCACCCCCGAACTCCGCAGCGAGCTGCGCCAGTCGATGGAGAGCGTCCGATGAGCAGTAAGCCCGGCAAGCTGCCCCAGCGGGGCGGCGACCGCAAACCCGCCCGAGTGCGCCCGTACTCGCTCACCGGCGGGCGCACCCGCTTCGGCCACGTCCTGCTCGTCGAGACGTTCGTGGCCGCGCTCGAGGCCCCCGAGGAGCGTCTCGAACTGCCGCAGGGCAACCTCTCCACCCGCGTCATGCCGGAGCTGCGGGCCATCGTCGAGATCTGCCGCCGCATGCGTACGGTCGCGGAGATCGCCGCGCTGTTGAAGATGCCGCTCGGAGTGGTCCGCGTACTGCTCAGCGACCTCGCAGACCAGGGAAAGATCCGCGTGTACGGAACGGGCCACGGCCCGGGACAGCCGGACCGCGCACTGCTGGAAAGGGTGCTCAGTGGACTCCGCCGTCTCTGACCTCCGTATCCCGGGCCCCGACCCGGACGAGAACCTGCAAGCCTGGCAGACGGACCGCACCCGCGCCCCGATCGCGACGAAGATCGTGGTCGCGGGCGGGTTCGGCGTCGGCAAGACGACGCTGGTCACCGCCGTCTCCGAGATCACGCCCCTCCAGACGGAGGCGCTGATGACGCAGGCGAGCGAGGACACGGACGACCTCACGTCGACCCCGGACAAGACCACGACCACGGTCGCCATGGACTTCGGCCGGATCACGCTCGACGACGACCTCGTGCTCTACCTCTTCGGTACGCCGGGGCAGCAGCGCTTCTGGTTCATGTGGGACGACCTGGTGCGCGGCGCGATCGGCGCCGTCGTCCTCGCCGACACCCGCAGGCTCCCCGACTGCTTCCCCGCGCTCGACTACTTCGAGAGCTGCGGCCTGCCGTACATCGTGGCCGTCAACCACTTCGACGGCACCGAGGAGTTCGAGCCCGCGGACGTCCGTGAGGCGCTGACGATCCCGGCGCACATACCCGTGCTCATCATGGACGCGAGGCAGCGGATCTCGGTGATCGAGTCGCTGCTCTCCCTGGTCGGCCACGCCCTCGCAGCAACCCCCGAATAGCTTTAACCTTAAGCTTTTCAGCACGTAGGAGAAGACGCCGCATGCGGAAGATACTCGTCGTCGGAGCCGGTCAGGCCGGGCTCCAGATCGCTCTCGGACTCCAGTCGCAGGGGTACGAGGTTACCCTGATGTCCAACCGCACGGCGGACGAGGTCCGGTCCGGGCGTGTGATGTCCACGCAGTGCATGTTCCACACGGCGCTGCAGCACGAGCGCGACCTCCAGCTGAACTTCTGGGAGTCGCAGGCCCCGAAGATCGAGGGCCTCGGCGTCTCGGTCGCGGGCCCCGACTCCTCCCGCGTGATCGACTGGGTCGGCAAGCTGGACGGCTTCGCCCAGTCCGTCGACCAGCGCGTGAAGATGGCGGGCTGGATGGAGACGTTCGCGCAGCGTGGCGGCCAGCTGGTCATCCACGGCGCGGCGGTCTCCGACCTCGACTACTTCTCCCGCACGTACGACCTGGTGCTCGTCTCCGCGGGCAAGGGCGAGCTCGTCTCGATGTTCGAGCGCGACGCCTCCCGCTCCCCGTACGACACCCCGCAGCGCGCGCTGGCCGTCGCGTACGTCCACGGGATGGGCCCGCGGCCCGAGCACCCCGAGTTCGACGCGGTGCGGTGCAATCTCGTGCCGGGCGTCGGTGAACTCTTCGTCATGCCGACCCTCACCACGTCGGGGCGCGCGGACATCCTCTTCTGGGAGGGCGTCCCGGGCGGCCCGCTGGACGTCTTCCAGGGCGTCAAGGACCCCTCGGAGCACCTCGCGCTGACCCTCGAACTCCTCGAGAAGTACACGCCGTGGGAGTACGCGCGGGCGACCAAGGTCGAACTCACGGACGCGGGCGGCACGTTGAGCGGCCGGTACGCGCCCACCGTGCGCAAGCCGATCGGCCGGCTGCCCGGCGGCGGCCTCGTGCTCGGCGTCGCGGACGTGGTGGTCGCCAACGACCCGATCACGGGCCAGGGCTCCAACTCGGCCTCGAAGTGCGCCGCCTCATACCTCTCCTCGATCGTCTCGCACGGCGACAAGCCGTTCGACGAGGAGTGGATGCAGTCGGCGTTCGACCGCTACTGGGAGACGGCTCAGCACGTCACCAAGTGGACGAACGCGATGCTGTCGCCGCCCCCGGAGCACGTCCTGAACCTGATCGGCGCGGCAGGCCAACTCCAGCCGGCCGCGGACCGCTTCGCCAACGGCTTCAACGACCCGTCGGACTTCGAGAACTTCTTCTACGAGCCCGAGAAGACGGGCGCGTACCTGCAGGGCCTGACGGGCTGATCCCGCCGCGCGGTGCGGCCGGGCGGTGTCACTTCGTGGGCGCGCCCGCCCGGCCGTACCCCGCGTCGTCCCCCTTCATCGCCCCGCGCGGCAGCTTCGGGGGGACGTAGTTCTTCATCGGCTTGGATGCGGGGTCGGGGCGTACGGCGCCCAGGACCGGGTTAGCGGCGATGGGGGAGACCTTGACCTTCGCTCCGGGGCGTGGTGCCTGGACGACCATGCCGTCGCCCAGGTAGAGGGCCACGTGCGTGGCCTTGCGGAAGTAGACGATCAGGTCCCCCGGGCGCAGTTTCCGCAGGGAGACGCGGCGCAGCTGGGCCCACTGCTCCTGTGATGTGCGGGGGATCGTTTTCCCTGCCGCCGCCCACGCCTGCGAGGTCAGCCCCGAGCAGTCGAAGGCCTTGGGTCCCTCCGCGCCCCACTTGTACGGCTTCCCGATCTGCCGCACGGCGTAGTCGAGCGCCTCGTCCCCGTGCCGGGACGGCGGCCGTGACGGTGCGGAGCCCCCTGAGCCTTCTGCGCCCCCCGACCCCTCCGCGCCCGCCGAGTCGCCCAGTGAGCCCGACGCGAGGAACCTTCGCTGCGCCGCGGCCATCCCCTCCTCCTCGGCCCGCGCGAGATCCGCCAGCTGCTCCGTGCTCAGCGAGGCGAGGAGCTCCTCTACCTCCTTCAGCTGCCCCTTGACCGTGTCCCGGGCCTCCTTCTGCCGCTCGGCGAGGGAGAGTTGGGTCTTCAGGGCGCTCTTCGCCGAGGCCGCGAGCTCGGAGGCCCGCTGCTCGCCGCCGATCAGACGATCCACCGTCGCGGCGCGCTCCGCCGCCGCCCGCCCGATCACATGGCCCTGGTCGAGGGCCCGCTGTGGGTCGCGGGCGAGGAGCAGGCGTACGTAGGGGGAGATCTCCGTCCTGCCCTGGTACTGCTGGCGGGCGAAACGGCCCGCCGCGACCCGGCTGTCGCGGACCGAGGTGCGGGCGCGGGCCAGGCTGCCGTTCAGACGGGTGACCTCGGCGCGCTGCTCCTTCAGCTTCTCCGCGGCCGCGTTGTACGTCTCCGTCGACTCCTCGGCCTTCCGGTACAGCTCCTGAAGGTCCCTCAGGAGCTCGGCCACCGGGCGCTCGGTGGTGTCGTCCGGCCCCGGTTCGGCGTACGCCGGGGAGGCCGGCGCCAGCAGAGCGCCGACCACCACACCCGTACCGACCCATCGCAGCAGCCTGCCTGACATGCCATCACCTCCGGCGCGCGGCGGCGGCTCCGCCCCGCACCGCGAGCATCAGCGGCCCCGGCGCGGCCCGCCTCCGGAAGGTGCGCGGGTTGGCGCAATGCGGTCACTCGTCCAGGGCCCGACGGCGCGCCGCCCTTGCGGAGCCGAGGCTCAGGTCGCCCCGCCCGGCTTCGACCACGGCCACTTCAGGCCGGGCCCGGCCTTGTCGCCCTCCGGGTCGTACTCGTACGTCCAGCCCTGGTGCAGGCCGAGCCGCTTGCCCCCGGCCCTGGCCACCCGGCGGTACACCAGCACGGTCGCCGGTCCGCCCGCCTCGTCCGGCACCGGGACCCGGTACACCTTCGGGGGGTGGCCGGTCGGGCCGAGCAGGATGGGCAGTACGCGTCCGTCCAGGGGGCCGCCCACGAAGGGGGTGTCTTCGCTCTTCACCCGGCCAGTGTCACAGCAGGCGGCCGCCGCGCCTCACAGCAGGTGCGCCGCGTCGCTCACCACGGGAAGCACCCGCCGGGCCAGCGAGCCCGCGGGGCCGTCGGACGTCTCCATGGCCAGTGCGCCCCGTACGGCCTCCGCGGTCTGCGGGTCGCGGCCGGCCGAGGCCACGAGAACCGCCATGAACTGCTCGACGAGCCAGTCCCGCAGCTCGTCGAGCGGCGGCTGCTTCTCCTCGTCCAGCCAGATCAGGGACGCCGCCTCGACGGAGGTGATCCACATCCGTACGGTCATCCGCAGCCGCGGGCCCGTGGCGCCGACGACCTCCAGGTGGGCCAGGATGTGCTCGGCGGCCGTCCTGCGTACCTCGTCCACGATGGCGGTCGTCCGCGAGGTCTCCACGACGCTGCCGCCCTGGAGCAGCGCGCTGAACCCCGCGTCGTGCTGGTCCACGAAGGCGAGGTAGCGGTCGAGCGCGTTGGCGAGGCGCTGGGTGAGCGGACCCTCCGGGGGCTCGGCGAAGCACTGCTCGAGCTCGTCGGCGGCGGAGCGCAGCGCGGCCTCGTACAACTGCTGCTTGCCGCCCGGGAAGTAGCGGTAGACGAGCGGCCGGGAGACTCCGGCCGCCTCCGCGACGTCGTCGAGGGAGACCTCGTCGGGTGCGCGCACCGCGAAGAGGGACAGGGCGGCCTCCTTGAGCTGCCGCTGCCGCTCTTCGACACTGAGGCGCCGGTACGCGCGGGTGGGAGCAGGCGAGGTCATGCCCCGCAGCGTATCCGCCCTTTCGAACAAGCGCCCCGGAACCCTGCGTACCCTCTTCGTTACGCCAGAAGTCCAGAGCTCTTCCACAGCCGCCGCCCGGCGCCCCGCAGCACCCCGATGTCGTCCAAGAAGTCCGTGAGGCGCTTGGCCCCTGTCTGCATGATCTCGCGGCGGTGGGCGCTCGCCTTGACCTGGGCCATGGCCTCGCGCTTGTCCAGGCCGACGTTCGTGTAGACCTCGGGGTTGATGAAGGCGATGGAGAAGACGCGGGCGAACTCACCCGAGGTGAGGCGGGTGAACTCCTGCGACCAGCGCGGCGCCGTCACCATCTGGCGGCGCAGCTCCTCACGGGCGTACCGGACATGGCGCGCCTCCTCCACCACGTGGATCCGCGTGACACCGCGCACCAGGGTCTGGACGCGCTCGTCCGGGAACGTCAGGCGCTGCATCCAGTCGAGGATCTCCTCGCCGAGCAGCGTCGCCGTGAACGAACCCGGTGTCGTCGAGATGGTCTTGAAGAGGCGGCCCAGGTTCCGGTGCACGGCGCTGACCGGGTAGTAGGGGGTGTCCCCGCGGGTGATCAGGCGCGCGAACATCTTCGAGTGCCGGCACTCGTCCTCGATCTCGGTCAGGGCGTACCGCACGTGCGCGCTCGTGGCCGGCTTGTCGTAGATGTGCCGTACGAGCAGCTGCATGAGGATCAGCTCGAACCAGATGCCGAGCGAGGCGAGCGCGGCGGCCTCGTGCTGGGAGAGCGCGATGCGCTGCTCCTCGCTCATCCGCCGCCACATCGGCGTGCCGTACAGGGACAGCAGCTCCGGGGGCCAGAACCACTTGCCCTCCTCGAAGGGCGCCTCCCAGTCCAGCTCCTTGTCGGGGTCGAAGGAGTGCTTGGCGGAGGAGTCGAGGAGCCGCTCGGCCACCTGCTCACGGTCCTTGAGCGCTCCCAGCGCGTCCCGCAGCCCCTCGATCGCCGCGTCCTCCGTGGTGGTCGTCATGACTCTGCCCCTGCCTCGTCGTCAGAGTTACCGGCGGTCACGAATTATGAGACTGCTTGTCAGCAAGGGCGTCAATCCCTTGTGCGCGACTTGTTGACCCCACGTCTACGAACGTGTGAGCCTTCCAACTACCAACCGGTACACAGCAGTCGAAAACAGCACGGGGGGACGACGGAGAGAACGAGGCCACTTACCTAGGAGCCGTCAGTGTCCACGCATGAGCTCTACACGCACGCCCCGGACGGAAACATCTGGCAGATACCGGCGAACGGCGCGGCCCGCTTCAGCTGGGAGTACGACGAAGGCCGTGCCCGGCTGCTCGCCCTCTACCAGAAGGGCAAGGACAAGCAGTGGGACGGTGCCAAGCGCATCGCCTGGGATCTGGAGGTCGACCCGTACGACCCCCTGGGCACCCCCGACGAGTCCATGTCGCTCTACGGCACCCGTCACTGGGACAAGATGACCGACCGCGACAAGGGCGAACTGCGCAAGCACTACGCCTCCTGGCAGTTCAGCCAGTTCCTGCACGGCGAGCAGGGCGCGATGGTGTGCGCGGCGCGCATCGTGGAGTCCGTGCCCGACCTGGACGCGAAGTTCTACTCCGCGACCCAGACCATGGACGAGGCGCGGCACGCCGAGGTCTACGGCCGCTTCCTGCACGACAAGATCGGCATGCTCTACCCGATCAACGACAACCTCCAGTCGCTGCTCGGCGACACCCTGCGCGACTCCCGCTGGGACATGCCCTACCTCGGCATGCAGGTCCTCATCGAGGGCCTCGCGCTCGCCGCCTTCGGCATGATCCGCGACACGACGGACAAGCCGCTGCCGAAGCAGATCCTCGCGTACGTCATGCAGGACGAGGCCCGGCACGTGGCCTTCGGCCGCATGGCGCTGCGGGACTACTACCAGCAGCTCTCCGACGCGGAACTGCGCGAGCGCGAGGAATTCGTCATCGAGGGCTGCTACTTGATGCGTGACCGCCTTCGCGGCGTCGAGGTCCTGGAGAACTTCGGCATCCCGAAGGCGGAGGCCGAGGAGTGCAGCGAGAACTCCGAGTTCCTCGCCCTCTTCCGGCAGCTGCTCTTCAGCCGCATCGTCCCGTGCGTCAAGGACATCGGCCTGTGGGGCAAGCGCCTCCAGGAGGCGTACGTCGACATGGGCGTGTTCGAGATGGGCAACGCCAACCTCGACCAGCTGATGGCCCAGGACGAGGAGATCGCCGAGAAACTGGACGCGGAACGATTCGCGGCGGAGGAGGGTGAACGGGTGGCGGAGGTCGAGGAGATGATCGCCTCGGGCGGCTCGGGTGGCGCGGGCTGAGGTCAACGCGGCGTTCGGGGGCCACTCGATGGGCGGGCGATCCGGGGTACTCGCTGGGTACGCTGGCCGTATCAGGCAAGGTCTGCCCCATGGGAGCAAGTATGAGCGCCGCACGCGAGTACGGGCATGGCGACCAGGACGAGTGGCCCCGCCCGCCGGAGGGCGGCTGGACGGCTGACGACCTGGACGAGCTTCCGAACCTTCCTCCGCACACGGAGTTGCTCGACGGGAGCCTGATCTTCGTGAGCCCGCAGACCGCTTTCCACATGCGTACGATCAGGCTGCTGGAGAACTCCCTGCTCGACCAGGCGCCGGACGAGTTCGACGTGTTCCGCGAATTCACCATCACGCTGAACAGACGCAATCGCCCCGAGCCCGACGTCCTGGTCGTGCGCACCGGTGCCGACCTCGGCCCGAAGGAGACCCGCCTGCTCCCCGAGGACGTGGTCGTCGCCGTCGAGGTCGTCTCCGAGGACTCGGAGGACCGCGACCGCGAGGTCAAGCCTCGCAAGTACGCCCAGGCGGGTATTCCGCACTACTGGCTGGTCGAACAGAACCGAGGCCTGCCAGTGGTCTACGTCTACGAACTCGACCCCGTGGCCCGGTCGTACAGCCTGGCCGGCATCTTTCACGACCGCCTCAAGCTGACCGTCCCGTTCCCCCTCGACGTCGACCTCACCACCCTCAGCCGCCGCTGAGCACCGCCTCCATCACCGCCTTAGCGACCGGTGCCGCGCTCCCGCCCCCGCTGATGTCGCCCCGGTCCGCCGCCGCGTCCTCCACCACGACCGCCACCGCCACCGATGGCTGGGCGGCGTCGGCGTTCTGTGCCCAGGAGATGAACCAGGCGTACGGCGTGCCGGTGTTGTCGATGCCGTGCTGGGCCGTGCCCGTCTTGCCGCCGACCGTCACGCCGGGGATCGCCGCGTTGCCGCCGGTGCCCTTCTCGACGACTTCGGTCATCATCTCCCGCAGCTGCATGGCCGTGGCCGGGTTCATGGCCTGGTGGAGGGAGCTGGTGCCGGTGTTGCGCACCACGTCGCCGTCGTCGGTCGTGGTCTCGTCCACCAGATGCGGGGACTCGACCTGCCCGCCGTTGGCCACCGCCGCCGAGACCATCGCCATCTGCAGCGGCGTGGCCCGCGTGTCGAACTGGCCGATCGAGGAGAGCGCCAGCTGCGCCTTGTCCATCGACGTGTCGAAATTGCTCGCCGCCACCGACGAGGGGATCTCGAGGCCGCTGTCGTTGAAGCCGAAGTTCTTCGCCGTGTCCAGCATGTCGCCGAGCCCGGTGTCCACGCCCAGCTTGGCGAAGACCGTGTTGCAGGACCACTGGAAGGCGTAGCGCAGGGTCGCGTTCTTGCAGCCCTCGACCTCGTTCGTCAGCCGCGTGCTCGTGCCGGGCAGTGTGTACGGGGCGGGGGACTTGGTGGCGGCGTCCAGGTCCGTGACCGTGCCGGAGTCCAGCGCGGCCGCCGCCGTCACCACCTTGAACGTCGACCCCGGCGGGTACGTCTGGCGGATCGCCCGGTTCAGCATCGGCTTGTCCGCGCTGCCGTTCAGCGACGCCCAGGACCTCGCCACCGGCCCACTGGTGCCGGAGAGCCGCTCGGGGTCGTACGAGGGGGTGCTGACCAGGGCGAGGATCTTCCCGGTCGACGGCTCGATCGCGGCGACCGCCCCCTTCTTGCCGCCGAGCCCCGCGTACGCGGCCTGCTGCGCCGCGGCCCTGATGGTGGTCCGCACCATGCCGCCGGGGTTCTGCGCACGGCTGATGTCGTTCCACAGGGGGAGCGGGGCGAGCATCGGGTCGGTGCCGGAGAGGATGTCGTCCTCGGCGTTCTCCAGCAGGGTCGTGCCGTAGACCTGCGAGGCGTACCCGGTCACCGGGGCGTACAACGGGCCGTTCTTGTACGTCCGTTCGTAGCGGAGCTGCTCCCCGGTGTCCTTGGACCCGGTGACCGCGCGCCCGTCGACCATGATGTCGCCGCGCGGCTGGCCGAAGCGCGCGATGGCCTGGCGGCGGTTGGCGGGGTTCTCGTCGAAGTGCTCGGACTGGACGACCTGGACGCGGGTGGCGTTCACGAGCAGGGCGATCAGGAGCAGCGCGCAGAACGCGGCGGCATGCCGGATGTACCGGGTCACGCGTCCTCCCGCAGCGGCCCCACGGGCTGATTCCGCGCCGAGTCGCTCAGCCGGATGAGCAGCGCCACGATGATCCAGTTGGTGACGACCGAGGAACCGCCCTGCGCGAGGAACGGCATCGCCATGCCGGTCAGCGGGATCAGCCCGCTCACCCCGCCCGCGATCACGAACACCTGGAGCGCGACGATCGAGGCGAGCCCGACGGCGAGCAGCCGCCCGAAGGCGTCCCGCAGCGCTAGCCCCGCCCGGTAGCCGCGCTCCACCAGGAGCGCGTAGAGCAGGAAGATCGCGGCGAGCCCCGCGAGGCCGAGTTCCTCGCCCGCCGTCGCCAGGATGAAGTCGGACTTGGCGGCGAAGCCGATGAGGATCGAGTGGCCGAGCCCGAGCCCGGTCCCGAGCATCCCGCCGGCCGCGAAGGCGAAGAGGGACTGGGCCAGTTGGTTGGGCCCCTCGCCCGCGTCGATGGAGGCGAAGGGGTGCAGCCAGTCCTCGACCCGGCTGTGCACGTGGGGTTCGAGCGAGCCGACTGTGTACGCCCCGACCGCGGCAAGCACCAGGCCGACCGCGATCCAGCCGGTGCGCCCGGTGGCCACGTACAGCAGGATCACGAAGAGGCCGAAGAAGAGCAGCGAGGTGCCGAGGTCCCGTTCGAGGACGAGGACCCCGACGCTCAGGAGCCAGATCGCCACGATCGGTCCGAGCACGCGCCCGGTGGGCAGCTGGAGCTTCGTCAGCTTCCAGACCGTACGGCCGGTGTAGGCGAGCGCGTTGCGGTTGGCGGCGAGATAGCTGGCGAAGAAGATCGCGAGCAGGATCTTCGCGAACTCGCCCGGCTGGATGGAGAATCCGCCGATCCTGATCCAGATGCGGGCGCCGTTCACGGCCGGGAAGAAGATCGGCACGATCATCAGGACGAGTGCGGCGACGACACAGATGTACGCGTACCGCTGGAGCACCCGGTGGTCGCGCAGGAAGAACACGACGGCGATGAAGAGCGTCACGCCGACGGTGGACCAGACGAGTTGCGTGGGCGCCGCCTCGTCGCCCGGGGTCTCCAGGTCGAGCCGATAGATCAGGACGAGCCCCAGGCCGTTGAGGAGCACGGCGATCGGCAGGAGCAGCGGATCGGCGTAGGGCGCCCGGAAGCGGACCGCGAGGTGCGCGAGGAGCGCGAGCACGCCGAGCCCGGCGCCGTAACCGGCGGCGCCGGGCGGGACGGTGCCGTTCTTGGCGAGGCCGACGTCGCAGTAGCCGTAGACCGAGAGCAGGACGGCCACGACGATCAGCGCGACTTCGGTGCCACGGCGCCGGGGTACGCGAACAGCGGGTACGGAGGGGGGCGCCGTCGCTGTTCCGGTCATGCCCGGAACGTAGCAAGCGATAGGCCTCAATGTCCGCTTATGTCACCGTTCCCTTGTGGTGCGTCAGCACCAGCGCGGGGCGGGCCCGATGTTGGAGATGTAGTGCGCGGCGCCCCATGCCCAGGTCCCGTTGGTGAGCAGGTACCAGCGGTTGTTGCCGGCCACGTGGTCACCGGTCGTCTTGCAGTAGATGTTGACGACCTTGCCGTACGGCACGCTCCGGATCACCTTGGCGCCCCGGTGGGGGGAGGTGCGCAGCAGCAGTCCGTGCTTGGCGATGACGCGGCCCTTGTAGACGCGCGGGTGGCCGCTCGCGCCGGTGTCGTCGGCCGCGACGGCGGGGCTGGTGAGGGTGCAGGCGGCGAGCGCGCCGCCGGCGACGAGTATGGCGAGCCGGGTGCCGATTGCGGTGGACCGAAGGGACATGGGGTCTCCTCTGGAAAGGGCGGATGCGATACGGCCCGCAAGCCCCTGGAACCTGGGTCATAGGCCGCAATTCACACTAAAATCGGCACGCTGGGCGCGCAAAAGCTCACACGGCGTCAAACCGCCCGTCAGACCGCCCCGTCGGCGCCCCTGCAATCGGCGTCCGCGGTCTCCTCGTACGGCAGCGTCAGCGTCGCCACCGCCCCGCCGTCCGCCGCGTTCGCGAACGTGAGGCGTGCGCCGAGCACCGCCGTCTGGCCCAACGCGATCGTCAGACCGAGCCCGTGGCCCCTGGTCGTGCCCTCCGTGCGGAACCGCTGCGGGCCGTGCGCCACCAGATAGTCCGGGTACCCGTCGCCGTGGTCGCGCACCGACAGCGTGGGCCCGTCGACGGTCAGCACGACGGGCCCACGCCCGTGCTTGTCCGCGTTGGCGATGAGATTCCCGAGCACCCGCTCCAGGCGGCGCCGGTCGGTCACCACGCAGACGTCGCGTACGACGACCAACTCGGCGTCGATGCCCGAACCCCGCACGGCGCGCTCGGCCAATGGGGCGAGATGGTGGTCGTCCAGCTCGACGCGCTCGCTCTTCGCGTCGAGGCGGGAGATCTCCAGAAGGTCCTCGGTGAGGGTGCGCAGCGCGGCGACGCGGTCGCGCACCAGCTCCGTCGGGCGGCCCGGCGGCAGCAGCTCGGCCGCCGCGTGCAGACCCGTCAGCGGCGTACGCAGCTCATGCGCCACGTCCGCGGTGAACCGCTGCTCGCTCTGGAGCTTGCCCTGTATCGAGGACGCCATCGTGTCGAGCGCGCCGGAGACCGCGGCCACCTCGTCCTGGCTGCGCGACGGCTCACGGGTGCGCGGATCGTTCACGCGGGCGTCGAGGTCACCCGCGCTGATCCGGCGGGCCACCGTCGCCGTCTGGTGCAGGCGCCGCGTCACACGGGTCACGGAGAACGCCCCGACCAGGAGCGTCGCCCCGATGGCCAGCACCGAGGAACCGAGGATCGCCCGGTCGAGCCCGTCGATGGTGCGGGCGCCCTGGGCGTAGTCGACCCGTACGGCGATGGCGCGCCGGTCCGTGGCGGGCCCCGCGGCCCACATCGTCGGCCGGGAGTCCTGTGCGGCGACCATCGTCCCGCGTTCCCCGCCCACGGCGAGATCCCGCAGCCGCTCGGGAAGACCCTCGGGGTCGACCCCCGCGCCGGGGCCGAGATCGTCGCCCGCCTCGAACGCCTCGGTGGCGTCGTCGAGCCGGGTGAGGGCGTGCTCGCGGGCCTGGCCCACGGTCTGGTTGGTCACCGAGACGTGCACGAGCGCGCCGAGCAGCGCGGCGAGCGCGCAGCACATGACGGTGATGAAGACCCCGGCCTTCCAGGTCAGGGTCGCCGTCCAGGCGGGGAGCCGCGGCCCGCGCGGCAGCCGGTGGCTCATCGGTCCCCGCTCGGGGACGCGCCGGGCGATGCGCCGGGGGAGTCGCTCGGAGAGGGCACGGGACGGGAGCTCGCCGCGGGCTCGGGCTTGCGCGACGGCTTGCCCTTCGGCGCGTCCGGGGAGCGCACGATCTCGTCGGTCGTCGGCAGCATGGACTTCTGGTGGGCGTCCCAGGACCAGACGGTGCGGTACTCGTACCCCGGCATGCCCGAGACGGCGCGGACGATCACCTCATGGCCGGCCAGTTCGACACCGAGCACCGCGTCCCCCATCTCCATGATCTGCGTCAACTGCCGCTTCTCCATGGCGTAGGCGCGTATGTCGAGGTTCTCGGCGTGCCCGCGGGCCAGCCGGATGCCGATGATGAGGTCGTCCCTGCCGTCGCCGGTGAGGTCGCGGTAGTAGGCCTGCAGGACGGGGCACTCGGCGTCGTCGGCGTCACCGGCGTCCTGGGTGGCGCACGCGTCGAGCTTCTCGGCCGTCTGCTTGTAGACCGCGTCCGAACGGCTGTACATCCCCGGGTTCTTGTCGAAGTCGGCCTTGGCGACCGTCACCGGGTTCACCTTGTGCAGGTCGCCGCCCGGTACGTCCACGCCCTTGACCGGCAGGCTCTCTATCGTGCCGTAGTCCTCGGCGGGCGCCGACGGGGGCGGCAGCTTCGGCCACAAGCGGGTGGGGGCCTCGGCGGTGGGCGTGGAGCCGGCGCCGCGCAGGTCGCCGGGGTCGCCGCAGCCGCCGGCCAGCAGGACGGCGGGCAGCACGAGTCCTGCGGCGAGCGCGAGACGGCTCCGGTGCACTGCACTCCTGCCTGCCGGTGGAGCGGCCCGGGGCTGCTCGGCTGCGGCGCGAGGTTCGGTTGCGGCGCCGCGGGGTCCGGGTCCCGGTGCCCGGGGCCGGCTACGGCGCGAGGTCGGCGTAGAGGATGATGTTGTCGGTGCGGTGACCGTCCCTGATGGGGCCGCCACAGGTCAGCAGGCGGAGCTCGGGCCGGTCGGTCGCCCCATACACCTTATGGGTGGGGAAGTTCTTTTTGTCCACCTGTTCCATCTCGCGCACCTTGAACGTCGCCGTACTTCCGTCCGCTCGCGGCACCGAGATCGTGTCCCCCATTCTCACCTTTCCCACGTGCCGCATCAGCGCGGGCCCCTCCGCGGTGTCGTAATGCGCGACCAGGACGGCCGCCCCCTTCTCGCCGGGGGTCACGCCCCCGGTCCACCAGCCCGGCTCGTCCGCCTTGTCGACGGGCGGCACCTCCAGTGCGTCGTCCGCGCCCACGCCGAGGTCGAGCATCGACTTCGCGTCGACCCCGGCCGCCGGTATGCGCAGGCCCGTCGGCCGGGACTTCTCCATCGGGGGGTGCGGACCGGCAGCCGGTGCGGCGGTGGCGTCGTCGACCCTGACGTCGGGCGCGGGGCTGCCGCCGGAGCCCTGGCCGCAGGCGATGAGGCCGACGCCGAGGGCGGCGGTCAGCGTGGCGGCGGCCACGATGCGGGTGGTGTGACGGCGCTTTGCGGGGGCGGACGCGGGGGCGGGTGCTTCGTCGGCGGGGGTGCTCACAGCGGCTCCTGCGGGTGGTGGCGTGGGGGAGGGGGCTCAGGCGTCGGTGCGGCCGCGGCGCAGCATCGCGTACCCGAGGCCCGCGGCACCGGCGGCCGCCATGGCGCCACCGGCGGCGATGAACACCGGGTCGCCGCTGTGGAATCCCTCGGTGCCGGCCCTGACACCGCCCTCGGGGGTGCCGGGGGCGGCAGGCGCCACGGTCCGGGTGCCCTCGGCCTGCGAAGGCGTGTCCGCGACGGCGGCCACGGCCGGCGTGAGGAGCGCGCCGCCGACGACGGCGGTCACGGCGGCGGAACGGAGGACGGTGCGGCGGCGGGGGCTGCTCATGAGCGGACGGTCCTTACGGCTGAGGGCATGGCCGGCGGGTGCTGGGGCCGGAGGGAGCCCGATGGTCGGAGGGAGCCTGCTGGCCGGAGGCGGATCGCTGCGAGGAAGCGAAAGGGACATCTCTGAAGCTAGATGTCCGCCATTGCGGCAATTCGTCGGCAATGTAACAGCGGGCCATCACTGCGGAGGCGGCCCGGCCCCGGGTGCTGCCACGTGCGCAGTGAGGGGCGCAGTGAGGGGCGCCGTCAGGGGCACTGTTACGAGTGGCTCAACTTCTCTCCGCGGCGCCCAGGTTCTTGCCCAAGGCATGTCCTTGCTGCTCCCATGGTCCGTGGGGTGATGGTGCATGAGCGGACTGCGCGTCATACCGGCCTGGCGGCACGGGCAGGAGCGGCTGTACGTCTGTCGCACGGACGGCAGAAATGTGGCGTGGTACGAGAGGGAGTCGTCCCGCGTGACCCTGCTGGCCGACGACCACAGGGAAGCGGTCCTGCGTGCCCTGGCCCCCTTCATCACGGGCGGCGTCTCCATCGGCCCGCCGCCCGCCCCCACCCCCGCCGAGCTGGCCCGCCTCGCCCTCCACCCGGACGACGACCTCGCGCCGAACCGCCCCGGCGAGGCCCTCCTGATCGCCCTGGACCGCGAACCGGCTCCCGCCCGCAGGCTGCGCACCGATCCGCGGCAGCGGGCACTCACCGCCGAGCAGACCATCGGTGAGGTGCTCGACGGGCTCGAAGGCGCGGGTTGGCGCACCCTGCACTCGGTGCCGCTGCCGGGCGGCGCCCGCCTCCACCACCTCCTGATCGGCCCCGGCGGTCTGTTCAGCGTCCACACGCTCTCCGCCCGCAAGCAGCGGGTGCGCGTCGCCGACCCGATGGTCACGGTCGGCCGCGCGGACCCGCGTCCACTCCTGAGGGAGATCCGCGCCGACGCCGACCGGGCGTCCTTCGCGCTGACCGCCGAGATCCGCCCGGTCCTCGCCCTCGTCGGGGCGGCGGACCTCGACGTGACGGCCCCGCCGCGCGAGGTGCGGATCGTGCGCGACGGGGAGGTGTCGGCCCTCGCGGGCGTCGGCGGCGTACTGAAACCGGCCGATGTGGAGGCGCTGCACGCGATGGCCCGCGACCGTCATACGTGGCGGCGGGTCTAGGGCTCTTTCTGACGGATCTCACTCCCCCGGCCGGGGGAGCCCGCGCGGAAGCGGACGGCCTTGGTCCGGGTCGGTGAGCGGGGCCAGCAGCTCCCCGTACCGCTGAAGGCGGGGCGCGATGTCGGCGGCCAGGAAGACGAGGTCCGCCGGGTCGTCGCACCCCTCGACCTCCTCCCAGGTCACGGGTGCGGAGACCGTCGGTTCCTGGCGGGCGCGCAGGGTGTAGGGGGTGGCGGTGGTCTTCGCCGCGGCGTTCTGGCTGAAGTCCACGAAGACCTTGCGGGGGCGCAGGCTGCGGGTCATCCGGTGGACGACCAGGTCGGGCAGCTCGGCCTCGGCTTCCTGGGCGAGCGCCTTCGCGTACGCGGTGACCTGCGCGGAGGGCGTCGGCTCCAAGGGGCAGAGCAGATGCAGGCCCTTGGAGCCCGAGGTCTTCGCGTAGACGTCCAGACCGTCCGCCTGGAGGCGCTCGCGCAGCCAGAGGCCCGCCCGGCAGCACTCGACGATGGTGGCGGGCGCACCGGGGTCCAGGTCGAGCACGAGCCGGTCGGCCATGGCGGGAGCGTCCGCCTGCCACTGGGGGGTATGGAACTCGGTCACGAGATTACCCGCCCACATCAGGCTCGCCAGGTCGTCCACGACGATCTGCCGGGTGTTGCCGTCCGAGCGCTGCACCTCGGCGGTGTGCACCCAGTCGGGGGTGCCCGGAGGCACGTTCTTGGCGAAGAACTGCTGACCGTCGCACCCGTCCGGGAAGCGGAGGAAGGAGAGGGGCCGGTTGCGCAGATGGGGGAGGAGGGCGTCGGCCGTGCTGGCGTAATAGTGCAGCATCTCGCCCTTGGTGAAGCCGGATGCGGAGTAGAGGACCTTGTCGAGATTGCTGAGGGAGAGCCGCCGCCCCTCCACCTCGGTGATCGGCGTCATACGATGAGAATCCCACGAATGGGGATGAAACACCCTGAAACGGTGCTCGGCTGCTGAGAGGTGCCTGACGTGCGATCCATATGGAACGGTGCGATCTCCTTCGGCTTGGTCAGCATCCCGATCAAGCTCATGAACGCCACCGAGAACCACTCGGTGTCCTTCCGGCAGATCCACACGGAGGACGGCGGCCGGGTCCGCTACCGCAAGGTGTGCGAGCTGGAGGAGCGGGAGGTGACCTCCGCGGAGATCGGCAAGGGGTACGAGGACCCGGACGGCTCGGTCATCCCCATCACCGACGAGGATCTGGCGTCCCTGCCGCTTCCGACGGCCAAGACGATCGAGATCGTGGCCTTCGTGCCGGCGGGCGGGGTCGATCCGATGCAGATGGACACGGCCTACTACCTGTCGGCCAACGGGGTGCCCGCCACCAAGCCGTACACGCTGCTGAGGGAGGCGCTGAAGCGGAGCGAGAAGGTGGCGATCGCGAGGTACGCGCTGCGGGGGCGGGAGCGGCTGGGGATGCTGCGCGTCGTGGACGACGTGATCGCGATGCACGCCCTGCTGTGGCCGGACGAGATCCGGTCGCCGGAGGGGGTGGCTCCGGACACCCAGGTCAAGGTCCGGGACGCGGAACTCGACCTGGCGGACGCCCTGATGGACACGCTCGGAGAGGTCGACGTCTCCACCCTCCACGACGACTACCGCGCGGCGCTGGAGGAACTCCTCACCGCCAAGGCCGAGGGCGTGACCCCCGCGGCACCGGCCGCCGACGCCGACTCCGGCGGGGGCAAGGTGATCGACCTGGTGGCGGCACTGGAGAAGAGCGTGCGCGCGGCGAAGACGGCGCGGGGTGACGGAGCGGTGGCGGAGGTGACTCCGCTGGAGCGCGGCGGACGGAAGAGGGCCGCGGCCACATCGAAGCGGACGGCCGCCTCGTCCGCGGCCTCGTCCGGTCGGGCGAAGTCGACCCCGAAGGATGTGGGCGGCAAGAAGTCGACGGCGAAGAAGGCGACGGGGGCGGCGGCGAAGACGACGACGGCGAGGAAGTCGACCTCGAAGACGGCGAGTACGAGTACGGGTAAGGCGAGTACGGCGAGTGCGCGTACGGCGGCGAAAAAGCCCCCCGCGAAAAAGGCGACGGCGAAGAACCGGGCCCGGGCTTAGGGCGGCAGTGGCAGCGGCACGAGCCCGGGCCTGGGCCTGGGCCTCGGTGGGGCGGGGAGCCCGGACTTAGGGCGGCCCGAACCCGAGCCTAGGGCGGCGGCGATCGTGGCGCCGTAGCTCGCGTGGCGTCCTCGGGGTCGCCGTCGTGTTCGCGCGCGGGGAACCTGGGGTCATGACCCAGGACAAGGACAGCAACTACCGGCCCGTCGTCTTCCGGGACCGCTCGGCGGGCTACGCCTTCCTCACCCGCTCCACCGCCGAGAGCGACCGGACCATCGAGTGGGACGACGGCGAGACGTACCCGCTGGTGGAGGTGGAGATCTCCTCCGAGAGCCATCCCTTCTACACGGGCCGCGCCCGGGTCGTGGACTCCGAGGGCCAGGTCGCCAAGTTCGAACGTCGCTACGGCGACCAGGCCCCGCCGGGCGCGCCGGAGTGATCCGCCGCCACGCCGGTGTGCGGCAGGAGTGGCAGGAGGGGCAGGGCGGCCCGACGATGGCCCTAGAACCTTGATCACGAACGACGAACGAGCTTGATCACGCAAAGGCGGCGGGCATGACCGACGGCACGACCGATCTCCAGGCGCTGGCGGCCGAGGCGTACATCTACGGCCACCCACTGGTGCTCAACCTCGACGAAGTCGACCGCGTCTCCCGCGACGGCAAGGGCTCCGTGCCCTCCGCGCCGTTCAACGAGTTCAGCCACGGCAGCAGGCTCGCAGGCCCCCAGGACGGCCCTGACTCCGACACGGACACGATCTGCTCCCTGGCGCAGCTGGACCTGTCCGGCGGCGCCCTGCTCCTGACCGTCCCGGACACCGGCGGGCGCTATTACGTCCTGCAGTTCGTGGACGCGTGGACCAACAACTTCGCCTACGTCGGCCGCCGCGCCACCGGCACCGACGAGGCCAGCTACCTGCTCACGCCACCCGGCTGGGACGAGGAGGTCCCGCTGGGCGCCACCCGGATCGCCGTGCCGACAGAGGTGGCGACGATCGTGGGGCGGTGGGCGTGCACGGGACCGGATGACGTGGCGGCGGTGCGGGAGCTCCAGGAGGACACTCTCCTGGAGCCGTACTGGACGGCAACCGGCGAGTCCCACGGGCTGCCGACCCACACGTACGTCCCCGACGGTGAGCCGGAGATCCTCTTCTACGAGAAACTGCGGGCCCGCATGGCCGCCTTTCCGCCCGCGCAGCCCGACCTCGCGTATCAGCAACGGTTCGCGCCACTGGGCTTGCTGGACGCGCAGAGCCCGTACACGCAGCCCGAGCCGGAACTCGCCGAAGCGCTGCGCGCGGGGTTCGCGGCGGGCAAGGAGCGGGTCGAGCAGGCGGCCGCGGAGGGGAGTGGACCGCGGCAGAACGGCTGGGAACTCGCATATCACGCCTTCGACTACAACGCCGACCACTTCGAGACCGGCACGCTCAGGGACCCGGAATGGATCTGCGCCGACCGGGACTCGGGCCGCATGTTGCGCGCCACCTCGGAGCACACCGCGCTCTGGGGCGAGCACGGCTACGAAGCGGCGTACGCGCTGGCGTGGGACGACGGCGACGGCCGGCCGCTGGAGGGCGAACAGTCGTACACCCTGCGCTTCGAGAAGCCGCCGCCGGTGGACGCGTTCTGGTCGGTGACGATGTACGGCCTGCCGGACCGGCACCTGGTCGCCGACCCCGCCGAGCGCCACTCCATGGGCGACCGCACCCCGGGCCTGAACTACGACGACGACGGCTCCCTCACGCTCCTGCTCCAGCCACAACGCCCCGCCGACGACAAGACGGCGGCGAACTGGCTGCCCACTCCGGAGGGCCGCTTCCGCCCGATCCTGCGCATGTACACGCCCCACGCAGCGGTCTTGGACGGGACGTACGAGCTGCCGCCGATCCGCCGGGCCTAGACCTTTCTGACGGACCTCCGCGGGAGGAGGACCCTATGCAGAGGTGGCCCATCGAGCGGCGGCAACGGCCCAGTCCGCTTCCCAACGGGCGAGGTTGATCCGCTCGAGCCTGCGGTGGGCACAGGCGTACGCGGCGCCGCCGAGGAGCGGGACGGCGATGGCGGCCATGACGGCGTAGCCCACGGTGTGGTCGCGTACCTCGCCCGCGGTGAGGGGCGGGTCGGTGAGCTTTCCCTCGTCACTCACCCATACGGGGACGGTGCTCCCGGCGGACGTGGCGGGCTCGACGTCCTTCTGCGCGGTACGGGTGTCTCCGTGACGGTCGGTGAAGCGGACGGTGACCGGGTACAGGACGTTCCTCGCCTCGACCGACCCGGGCTCGGCGTGGCGGGGCGCGTCGTGAACGAGGACGGCGGTGGTGCGGTGCCGGGTGTCGGTCTGATGCCGGGCGATCTGTTCGGTGTGGCGGCGGACCGCGTCGCCGACCAGGACGACGGCGGCCGGGGTGGCGGTCAGGACGGCAACGAACAGGCCGACGGCGATCCATCCCTGGACGAGGTCGGTGCGGCGACGCAGGGGGTTGCGGCGCAGGCGCCATAGGAGGGGACGGGGGCGGGGTTGTGAGAGGGGGAGGGGCGGTTGGCGTGGTCGGTCGGCTGCCATGGTCAGTTGGGTGTCACGGTCATCGATCGGCTCCTCGGACCTGCTGGCAGCGTGCGCAGTAGCGGGCTTGCGGCACGATCATCAGGCGCTCGCGCTCGATGGGGTGCCGGCAGAGGTGGCAGGCACCGTAGTCACCGCGGTCCATGCGCCGCAGGGCGGCCTCGACGTCGGCGAGGACCATGCGGGCGGAGGCGGAGAGCTTGATGCGGACCTCGGTCCGGGACGCGCTCTGCCGGTCGAGGAGCGCGTCCGTACGGGTCAGCGCGGAGGCGGAGAGCTGCTGCAACTGCTCGCGGCGGAACAGGAACTGCTCGCGGAGGTTCTCGCTCAGGGTGGCGAGGTCCGCGGGCGACAAATGCGTGCCGCGGTCGTCGATGATCTGGCGGTTCATCACTTCACCCCTCTGGCAGGGCGGGAGAGACGGGGAGCGGCGGTGCCGCTGAGACGGTGAGCGGGCGGGCGTCGCCGGGGGTCAGCCGGTGGTCCTGCGCTGGCAGGGGACGCAGAACTGCGTGTAGGGCAGGATCTCCAGGCGCTCGGCCGGGATGGGCTTGGCGCAGGTGGGGCAGGTTCCGTAGCTGCCGTCGCGGACGCGGGCGAGAGCGGCCTCGATCTCCTTGAGCACCCGCTCGATGGTGTCCTTCTGCGCCAGCATCACCTGCTCCTCGGCCTCGTGCCCGGCTCCGTCGATGGCCTGCAACTGGGTCAGCCGGGAATCTCGTTCGTGTTCCAGGCGCAGGTGCGCGTCGTGCGACATGGCGGGTCCTTCTTCCGGCGAGGCGGCCGCCAGGGAGGGCGGCGCGAACATGTCTCCACCGTCGCCGGTACGGGACGTTAAGCCCATCGGGCGCGATACCCATCTACGGCGGCTCCGGGGGCCCATCCCGTAACGGTGGGGCAGTGACGGGGCGCGGGCGGACCATGGGCAGGCCGAGGTGAGGAAATGGGCATTGGGCCCCATCGACGGAGAGAACGGAAGCGGGCAGGCTGGACGGCAGACGAAGCAAGATTGACGCATGCCCTGACCTGGCCTGCTTTGACCTGACCTGACCTGGCCTTTCCCTTCCTGAGAAACGTCACCCACACAAAAGAGAGGCGCCACCCCGTTGTCCCTGTTCTGGCGGATCTTCGCGCTCAACGCGGTGGTGCTGGGAAGCGCCACAGCGCTGCTTCTGTGGGCGCCGGTGACCGTTTCCGTACCGGTCGTGCTGACCGAGGCGGTCATCCTCGTGGCCGGCCTGGGCGTCATGCTGGTCGCCAACGCGGCCCTGCTGCGGATCGGCCTCGCCCCGCTGGAACGGCTCACCCGCCTGATGACAACGGTCGACCTGCTGCGTCCCGGCCACCGTCTGCCGGAACAGGGCAGAGGCGAGACCGCCGAACTGATCCGCACGTTCAACGCCATGCTCGAACGGCTGGAGCAGGAACGGGCCGCCAGCAGCGCTCGCGTACTGCTGGCGCAGGAATCGGAACGGCGCCGCATCGCCCAGGAGCTCCACGACGAGGTCGGCCAGACGATGACCGCGGTCCTGCTGGCCCTCAAGCGGGCGTCGGACGCGGCGGACGAACCCCTGCGCGATGAGTTGCGCCAGGCGCAGGAGATCACGCGGGGGAGCCTGGACGAAGTACGCCGCCTGGTGCGCAGGTTGCGGCCGGGCGTGCTGGACGACCTCGGTCTGATCAGCGCGCTGACCTCTCTGACCACGGAGTTCGCCACACACGCCGGGCTACGAGTGGTACGCCGCTTCGACTCGTCCCTGCCTCCGCTGGATCAGCAGGCGGAACTGGTCCTGTATCGGGTGGCCCAGGAGGCACTGACCAACGCGGCCCGCCATGCAGAGGCGGGCCGGGTCGAGGTGATCCTGACCAGGTCGGACGGCGCGGTGGTGCTGTCCGTCGTGGACGACGGCCGGGGGACCGGGGTCGCCCACGAGGGGGCGGGGATCCGGGGGATGAGAGAACGGGCGTTGTTCATCGGGGCGAGGCTGGACGTCACGTCAGGCCCGCAGGTCGCCGGGACGGAGGCCGGCGGCACGGAGGCACCCGGCACGGAGGTACGACTGACGGTGCCGACCTCTTCTGCCTGCTCCGGGGCGGATGCTCCAGGCGCCGACTCCGCAAGCTCCGCGCCTCCGGCACCGTCCGCAGCACCACCTCCGCCCCCTTCGGAAAGCGCCGATGACAACGGTGACCATGATGACCGCGATGACCGCCAGTAAGCCGATCCGCATCCTCCTGGCCGACGACCACGCGCTGGTACGACGGGGGGTGCGGCTCATCCTGGACGGCGAGCCGGACCTCCAGGTGGTCGCCGAGGCAGGTGACGGCGCGGAGGCCATCGCGCTGGCCCGCACGCACGAGGTCGACCTGGCGGTACTGGACATCGCGATGCCCCGGATGACCGGTCTGCAGGCCGCGCGCGAACTGGCGGCGCTGAAGCCGGGCGTACGCGTGTTGATGCTGACGATGCACGACAACGAGCAGTACTTCTTCCAGGCGCTGAAGGCGGGCGCGAGCGGATACGTGCTGAAGTCGGTGGCCGATCGGGACCTGGTGGCCGCCTGCCGCGCAGCGATGCGGGACGAGCCCTTCCTCTACCCCGGCGCGGTCACCGCACTGATCCGCAACTACCTCGACCGGGTCCGCCAGGGCGAGGAACCGCCGGACCAGGTGCTGACGGCGAGGGAGGAGGAGGTCCTGAAACTCGTGGCCGAGGGCCATTCCTCGAAGGAGATCGCGGAAATGCTCTTCATCAGCATCAAAACGGTCCACAGACACCGAGCGAACCTGCTGCACAAACTGGGCCTACGCAACCGCCTGGAACTAACGCGCTACGCGATCAGAGCGGGCCTGATCGAACCCTGACCGGACGTTCCCGAAGCGTGACGGATCCAAGCCTTTCCGAAGCGTGAGGGACCCGCGCTCCCCGAAGGCTGCCCGGCCGCCCAGTCACCGGCTTGTCCCGGCCCGCCTACCCGGGTGCGTTCCGCACATCTGCCCGCCCTGCCCGACTCACTCCTCTCGCCCCCGCCCTCCCTGACCGTCTCAAGGCCCAGCCGCCACTCCCCGGCCGGGCCTTGAGGCTTGAACGTACGCAGACCGCCAACCACCAACCACCAATACGAAGAGGGGGACGGCCTGTGGCACGCGCGTCGCACACCGTCCCGCGCACCTTCACTTCGCGCACCCCGCGCACCCTCGCCCCGCGTCCGGCAGCACTGCTAGCCGTACTGCTCGCGGTTCTGACCGCCCTGTTGGGGCCACCTGAGCACAGCAGCAACACATACGAGCCCGCACCAGCCGGTACCGCAGCCCTAATCAGCGCACCGCACGCAGACGACGTGGGCCCCGCAGTCTCCAGCGTCGCCACCCGCGTTCAACGCGATGTCACCGGCGAGCGCCCGTCACCGCCGCCCCCGGTCACCCCCACCAGGCACTGCACAACTGCCGCCCTGGATCAGCCCGCGTGGGCACCCCTGTCGGCGCCACGTCCGCCCGCATCCCTGCAAGCAGCCGGCCCACCCGGCGTACGCGCACCGCCCCCACCTCCCGGCACCTGACACGCCCTTCTTCCCCGTTGACCGCGGCCACGGCCACATGCGTGGCCGCGGTGTGCCTGCCGGAGGCCCGCTGTGCACGAACCACGCCCACGCCCCGACGCGAATCACCCCCCACGCCCCGACGCAAAGAAACCTCAACGCGGCCCCACCTCGCACTCCCCGCACCGATCAACCACCGCCAACCCCCCACGCCAATCCACCCCCCGCCCCCAACTCATCAGAGCCCTACTGGCCCTGGCGGCAGTAGTCCTGTCCCTCTACGTAGCCCTGACCGTGCCCGTCCACCTGGGGCTCGACCTACGCGGCGGCACGCAACTCGTACTGGAAACCCGTCCCACCTCCACCTCCGAAGCAGGCAAGGAGGCCACCGACCGCACCATGGAGGTGCTGCGCGGCCGTATCGACGCGCTAGGTGTCGCCGAGCCCACCATCGCCCGCTCCGGGGACAACCGGATCGTCGTGGAGCTGCCCGGCGCCCAGGACCCGACCAAGGCGGCGGACATGCTCGGCCGCACAGCCGAGCTCACCTTCCACCAGGTGATCGGCGCAGCTGAAAAAACCGGCGACACCCCTGATCACCCCACACCGCCGTCCCGCCCCCACCAGCAAACCCTGGCCGACGAGTCAGGCATCCCCCTGCACCTGGAGGCAGCCTCACTCACAGGCAAGCAGGTCGAGACGGCCACCAACCGCTTCGACCAGCAGGGCGGCGCCGGTTGGCACGTGGCCGTCGACTTCAAGGGGCCAGGACGCGACGCCTGGGCCCGGCTGACGGGCGAAGCCGCCTGCCACCCGCCAGGCGACCCGTCCCGCAGGGTCGCCATCGTCCTGGACGGCAAGATCATCTCCTCGCCACAGGTAGACCCATCGGTCACTTGCCGGTCCGGAATCAGCGGCGGCGCGACACAGATCACGGGCTCATTCAGCGACAGTGAAGCCCGCGAACTGGCGCTGCTGATCAGCGGGGGAGCCCTCCCCGTACCGGTGGAGATCATCGAGCAACGCACGGTGGGCGCCAGCCTCGGCGCGCAAGCCATCACGGCCGGCATCTGGGCCGCAGCCATCGGCACCACACTGACCGGGCTCTTCATCATCGCCGTCTACCGGCTCATGGGCGTCCTCGCCGCCGTGGCACTGGCCGCCTACGGCCTGATCTCCTACGCCACTCTCGCCGCACTGGGCGCCACCCTGACGCTCCCCGGCCTCGCCGGCTTCGTCCTGGCCATCGGCATGGCGGTCGACGCCAACGTCCTCGTCTTCGAACGTGCCCGCGAGGAGTACGCAGCCCGAGCGCGCCCGACACCCCGGTCGACGCTGACCGCAGGTTTCCGCAACGCGTTCAGCGCGATCGCGGACTCCAACATCACCACGCTCATCGCCGCCGGCCTGCTCTTCTTCCTCGCATCCGGCCCGGTACGAGGCTTCGGCGTCACGTTGGGCATCGGCGTCCTGGCCTCGATGTTCAGCGCCCTGGTCATCACCCGCGCCCTGGCTGACCACGTGGCGGCACGCCCAGCCATTCGCCGCCGGCCGGCGCTGACCGGCATCGCGGGCATCGGCACGATCCGGGCCCGCCTGACTCGCGCAAACCCCAACTTGATGCGCCACCCCCGCAGATGGCT
Organism: Streptomyces sp. NPDC054872; assembly: GCF_053610705.1. NCBI lineage: Bacteria > Bacillati > Actinomycetota > Actinomycetes > Kitasatosporales > Streptomycetaceae > Streptomyces > Streptomyces sp. NPDC054872. Next base: position 215,028 of record NZ_JBSGYY010000004.1, read on the forward strand.
GGCAGCCTCCGCGGCCGCGCTGCTCCTGGCGATCACCGGAATCGCCTCGCAGGGCCTGGACTTCGGCATCGAATTCACGGGCGGCCGCGTAATCGAATACGCCACCGAGACTCCCGTCACCCCGGAAAAAGCCCGAACGGCACTGGCAAAGGCAGGATTCCCAGACGCAAAGGTCCAATCAACAAACGCCCCCAAAACCAAAACCCCCACCGCTCCCACCCCAGCCAAGTCCCGCACCCTCCACCACCTCACAATCCGCACCCACGCCTTGACGAGTTCCCAGGCGGAAAGGATCACCACCACGATCGGCACCCTCACAGAGGAACCACCCACAAAGCTCCGCGACGAATCGATCGGCCCCAGCCTCGGCAAGGAACTACGGCAAGGCGCCCTGATCGCCCTCGGAGTGGCGCTGGCCGCGCAACTCGCCTACCTGGCGGCCAGATTCCGCTGGCTCCTGGGCGCAGCGGCAGTCGCAGCCCTGGCTCACGACGTGGTCATCCTCGTCGGCATCTTCGCGTGGCTGGGCAAACCGATAGACGGCATTTTTCTTGCCGCACTCCTGACGGTGATCGGCTATTCGGTAAACGACTCGGTGGTGGTTTTCGACAGAGTGAGAGAACTGACAAAAAAAGCCACCACCTCAACCACCTACCCCCAAACGACCAACAAGGCGCTGCTGCAAACCCTCCCCAGAACCATCAACACGGGAATGGGTGCGGCATTCATCCTCACGGCGTTGGCGACGTTGGGAGGCCCCCCTCTCACGGACTTCGCCCTGGCGCTCCTGATCGGCCTGGTCGTGGGCACCTACTCCTCGATGTTCACGGCCACCCCCCTGGCCATAGAACTCACAGCTCTCAGCGGTGCAGGGAGGGTCGATAGATGAGTTCCTGAGTACGACCGTCGAGCACACGGCTTTCCATCAACTCGAGATCGAAGTCGTCCGCACCCTGGAAGATCGGATCCAACCCGCTCCGACCGGTGATCACGGGAAAGAGCGTGACCTGGACCCGATCAACCAGGCCGGCGGCCATCAACGCCCGGTTCATCGACAGGCTGCCGTGCGAGCGCAACGGCACGGCGGACTCCTTCTTGAGCCGGGCGACGACATCAACGGCGTCACCGCCCGCGACGTTCGCATCCGCCCAGTCGAGAGGCTCTTCCAAGGTGGTGGACACCACCGTCGCCGGCAAATTGATCATCCGCGCGACCCATGGATCACGAACCTCGGACTCCTCGGTACTGGCAGCCAGCATCTGAGAGAAGGCGCGATACGTATTGGCCCCAAAAACCATCCGCTGCTCTGCGCCATAAAGAGCAAGGCGGTGATCGAGAAGCTCGGGCCCTTGCTTGCCCCAGTACCCGGTCCAGTCACCACCGGCGCCCCCAAAGCCATCAAGGCTGGAGAAGACGTCAAAGGTGTAGGTAACGGCCATGATGATCCCCAAATCCCTGGCTGATCGAACACGTCACCAATACAGACCGCCGCGCACAACAAAACTAATCGCCACAACGACACACCCACCGAGACCCACTGATCGACCCAACCGCCCCCTGAAACCCGCAACGCAAGCCCCGAAGCCCGAGGCCCCGAAGCCCGAGGCCCCGAAGCCCGAGGCCCTAAGGCCACGACCCGCGAACCGCATCCCCGAAAGGAACCCACCCCGCACTCAGGCCCCGGCGACGCGACGCCCACGCTCAGCGGCACGCAACAGAACCTGGGCCACGAGCTCGGCATCACCACATACACAGGAGCATGCCTGCCCGTAACGTCTCTGCTGCTGACGGGGTCTCAGGCGCCTACTGGAACCACAGGTGCAGAAGCAGCAACTCGACCAACCTGGCAGGATCAGTGAGGCAGAACAGTGGCATCAGGGGGAGGCTCAGTGGGCAGCCAGTTGCGTGTCGGCGAGGTGTACCGGTCCGCTCGAAACAGAGATCCCGCCGTAAAGATCATCGATGGTTACGCGAACATCCATCACACCACGGCCTCTGAGACTCTCGCTCCGGTTCAGCTCAGCAAGGGGATCAACCCGACCGCCAAGGTCAAGGTCCCCGAAGGGTGGCGTCGACCGTCGATCCTTATCCGCTCCAGCCCGTGGAAGGCCGGCACAGTCGAGACCCCCTGGCACGACGTGTTCGACCTCGACAAGGGCCGCGTACGTTACTTCGGGGATCACCGGGTCGACCACACTGAGCCATTGGGGAAGACCCAGGGCAATGCGGTGCTGCTGGATGCGCTGGCCGAACACAGGGTGGCCACGGCCGAGCAGCGCGCGCTGGCTGTGCCACTTCTGGTATTCGCCTCCGTCACGCGCAACAAGACGCCCAAGGGATACGTCCAGTTCTGCGGCGTGGCAGTCATCGAAGGCGTTGAGCAAGTCGAGCAACAGGCGGACGGGAAGGCCTACCCCAACTATCGCTACGAGCTTGCCGTATTGGACCTGAGCGCAGAAGACGGTCTGCTGGATTGGGCTTGGATCGAGGCGCGAGGCAACCCTGCGATTTCAGCTGCAGAAGCAGTGGAGTTCGCTCCCTCTTCTTGGCGTCAGTGGGTGGAGCGGGGGAATGCCGCGCTGCACCAGGTGAGAAGCCGGACTACTCACCGCAACGAAGGCAACGGCTCCGATCAGCACGGTTCCGACGACGATCGTGAATCCGATGCCCTGTTTCCCGTCCCCCGGCCACGGCGAGAGCGTGGTTCGGGCTCCTCTGCAACAACTGTGACGTCGGATGACCTCACGGTGGATGTGCTCATGGAAAGGCTCAGGAGCCTCAAGGTCCACAAGAGAAACGGTCGGCCAAGCAGGCACAAGCCGTTGGCTCTGCTGTGGGGCATTTCCAGGGTGGCCACGGGAAAGTCTCCACTGGCGCCGTGGCGACAGTTTCGTGAAGAGGTGGGAGGGCTGCTGGCAGAGTTTGGCCAACCCGATTCCGCCGTCACTCCCGAGTACCCGTTCTGGCACTTGCAGACGAGTCGCTTGTGGGACGTCCACGGTGTCCCACCCCAGCACGCTGCCGTAGCGCAGGCGGCGACGTTCGACAGACTCAACCCCGAGGGCGGAGTGACCGCGCAGGCCGAACGACTGCTGGGGGACGCTTGCGTACGATCCCAAGCGATCGCTGTATTGCGCGAGACTTACCTCGCCGGCACAGACCAGCACGCCCTGATGGATCGGCTGGGCTTGGCCGGCTACGAAAGCGCCAGCGGCGTCGGGAGCGCGACAGAGGATCAGGGGAAGGAGACAGGACCCGCCGCACGTCGCACGACGGCTTCCTCCCGCATCATCCGGGACACCGTGCTGACAGCCAGAGTGGAGAGGCTGCACGCCGATCACTGCCAGGTCTGTGGCCTGCAGCTGTCGACCCGGTTCGGCACCTACAGCGAGGCTGCTCACATTCGAGGCCTCGGCCGCCCTCACGACGGCCCCGACGAACAGCCCAACTTGCTGGTCCTGTGCCCCAACCACCACGTCCAATTCGACAGCCTGGCGCTCTATATCGGCACCGATGGCATCGTCCGCGAAACCACGAATGACGAGCCCATCGGCGAGCTCCGCCGACACCCCGCCCATCAGATCAGCGAAGAGCACGTTCGCTACCACCGCGCACTATGCGGCAGGGATATACCTGAACGAACCCTTCCAAGGGCCCCTTGAGCGGCACCGCACTCGCGACAGCAGGCGAGGCTGGCCGCCATACAGTTCCTTTACGACTGACTGATCGACCGCACGCGTCGTAACGCTGGGCCCCTGGACCTGTCTGGGGGCCCTCGTCGTTTGTGGGAACTGATAGTCCGCAGACTCTGACATAGGGCCACTCAGGGCGGCACACGGCTGCACGCGCCTGTAGATACGCGAAGACCCCGGCCTCAGCGTTTCCGCTGGTGACGGGGTCTTGGACACACTTGCACAGTGTGCCCCCGGCAGGATTCGAACCTGCGCACACGGCTCCGGAGGCCGTTGCTCTATCCCCTGAGCTACGGGGGCGTGTCGGCCGGTTTGCGCGGCGACGTGTAGAACCCTACCAGCTCCTAACGGCTCCCCATGAACAGGTATTTCCGCACTCCGCGGGCGTGAGGGCGGGCGCATCCGCACCCTGCGTCCCAGAGGTCGCCCCTGGCTCCGCCGCGCGATCCCCCGTGCGGGGCGGAAGTGGGGAAAACCCGGACGCGGTGGTGGGCGCGGACCTACTCTCGAGTTGTGTCAGGCGTGTCAGGCCGCGTGCTTGTTGTGGACGACAACAAGGTCATCCGGCAGCTGATCAGGGTCAACCTCGAGCTGGAGGGCTTCGAGGTCGTGACCGCGGCTGATGGTGCCGAATGTCTGGATGTGGTCGACCAGGTCAGACCTGATGTCGTCACGCTCGACGTGGTGATGCCCCGCCTTGACGGGCTGCGTACTGCGGCTCGGCTGCGGTCCGATCCGCGGACCCGCGATCTGCCCGTCGTCATCGTCAGCGCCTGCACCCAGTACGAGGTGGAGAACGGGCTCGAGGTCGGCGTCGACGCCTTCCTGGCCAAGCCCTTCGAGCCTGCCGAACTGCTCCGCATCGTAAGGCAGTTGATGGAGAGCGGCAGGCGTGGCGGGACCGCGAGTGGCGGTGGGTCGCTCGGCGGTGAGTTTGGCGCCGCCGCCGATGAAGCCGAGCGTGCCGGACGCCCCGGCGGCTGATCCCTGCCCTCCCGGTAGCTGGGCCTCGCCCGCCGGGGCAACTGGCCCTGCCTGCCCCAGTGGCTGACCCCGACCGGCTCGGCGGCCGGCCCCCGCCCGCCGCAACAGCCCTCCCCACCCGCCCCGAAGGTGGCCGCCCCGACCGGCTCGGACTTCTCGGCTCGGCTCCCGCGCTGACCCTCACCACCTTCGCCCCCAGCGCCTCACCACCTTCGCCCGTAGCGCGCCCCGCCGGGTCACCCCAGCGGCCCCCCCGGCCGGGCCCCCACCAACACTCCGCCAGATCGTCTCAGTCGCCGTCCTCAAGACGACCCCCCGAAGACCACGCCCTAAAGACCACCCCCGTCCACATCCCGGACCATCAGGGAAACCAGGTCGCGTCCCCACCCCCCTCCTCCCATACGCTTGACCCGTGACCCCCGTCGAGCTCTCCCGCACCGTGCTGCGCGCCATGCGTCGTGCCGTCGATGACGGCGAGCTCAGTGGGCTTGGAGAGCTCTGCGGTCCGGGTGGGACGAGTGGTCTCGGGGAGCGGAGTGGTCTCGAGGAGTTCGGTGACCTTGGGAGCGGTGGCGGCTCGTCCTGGCGAGTCGTCGTCGAGCGGCCTCGTCCCGGTGGGTGTGGGGATTACGCCACCAACGTCGCCCTGCAGATCGCCCGCGCCGCCGGACGTTCGCCTCGGCAAGTCGCCGAGGTGCTCTCCCCGCGGCTCGCCATGGAGCCCGGCATCGCGGCCATCGACATCACCGGGCCCGGGTTCCTCAACATCACCCTCGATCGCGGTGGCCCCCGCACCAGCCGGCCCGGCAGCAGCGTCCTCGATCAGGGCGACATTTCCCTCGACCCCGGCACCCCCGCCCCCCACCAGCAGAGCAACGGCAGCGCCGCCCTCGTACGGGACGTACTGGAGCGCGGCGCCCACTACGGCCACGTCCTCCCCGACCCGGCGGACAGCCCCACCAGCCCCACCGCCCCCACCACCCCCAGCTCCCCCCTCACCCTCCACTTCCCCCACGAACCCCGCGCCGCCGTCCAAGCCGACGCCCTCCGCCGCATCCTCCGTACCCAGGGCATCCCCGTACGCCTCACCTGCGACGACGCCCCCGACCCCAGCTGGATGGTGGCCGACGGGCTCGGTGTGTACGTCGATGCTTGCGGGAAGCCGCCGGCGGGCGCCGAGATCCTGCGCCCCCGCCCCGCCCCCGCCGGCCCCATCCCCCTGGGCTCCGACGCCGCCCGCTGGGCCCTGCTCAGTCCCGCCGGTCACGATCGGCCCCGTATCAGCGACGAGCACCTGGTCCAGCGTGCGAGCAATCCCCTCTTCCGTGTGCGGTACGCCCACTCCCGCGTCCGTGCCCTCATCCGCAACGCCGCCGCCCTCGGTTTCCGCGCCGAGCCCGGGGACATAGCCGGGCCGGAGGCGTGGGATCTGCTCGACGCCCTCGTCGACCAGCCCCGGATCCTCGCCGCGGCCGCCCGGCACCGTGCGCCCGATCGGCTTGCCCGGCATCTCGTCGTCATCGCTGATGCCTTCCTCGCATTTCAGCCCGACGTTCTGCCGCTCGGTGACGAGAAACCCTTGGCCGCCCACCGCGCCCGGCTCGCGCTCGCCGAAGCCGCCGGGACGGTGCTTGCCGGCGGCCTGTCCCTGCTCGGCATCAGTGCCCCCGAGTACTTGTGACACGTAGGGACGCGACCGACGTGACAGACATGGGCGAAGCGGCCGACGCAACCGACGCGCCCGACGCAACCGACGCGCCAGCCATCGACGACATGGCTGACGTGCCCGACGCGCCCGACGCCCCCGACGTGACTGACGTGACCGAAGTGAGAGAGACGACCGCGACATGAGCCGTTCCGCACACCCCGCCGGGCCCCGCCACGCCGACGTAGTGCCTGAGGGGCACTACACCGCCCCGGCCGACGACCTGAATTCCCTCGACCCGAAGGTCTGGTCCCAGACCGTCGGGCGCAGCGCCGACGGTGTCGTCACCGTCGGCGGCGTCGAGGTGACCCGGCTCGCCGAGGAGTTCGGCACCCCCGCCTATTTCCTCGACGAGGCCGACTTCCGTGCCCGCTGCCACGCCTGGCGCGGCGCCTTCGGCTCCGACGCCGACGTCTTCTACGCGGGGAAGGCCTTCCTCTCGCGGGCCATCGTGAGGTGGCTGCACGAGGAGGGGCTCAACCTCGACGTCTGCAGTGGCGGCGAGCTGGCCACCGCCCTGGCCGCCGGCATGCCCGCCGACCGCATCGCCTTCCACGGCAACAACAAGACCGAGAGCGAGATCGAGCGGGCGATCGAGGCGGGCATCGGGCGCATCGTGCTCGACTCCTTCCAGGAGATCGTGCGCGTCGCTCACATCGCCGACCGGCTCGGCGTCCGTCAGCGCGTGCAGATCCGCGTGACCGTCGGCGTCGAGGCCCACACCCACGAGTTCATCGCCACGGCGCACGAGGACCAGAAGTTCGGCATCGCCCTCGCCGGCGGGCAGGCCGCCGAAGCCGTGCGCAGGGCTCTGCAGCTCGACGGGCTCGAGCTCATCGGCGTGCACTCGCACATCGGGTCGCAGATCTTCGACATGGCAGGGTTCGAGGTCAGCGCCCGGCGCGTGGTGCAGTTGCTCGCCGAGGTGCGGGACGAGCACGGCATCGAGCTGCCCGAGATCGACCTCGGCGGTGGCCTCGGCATCGCCTACACCTCCGAGGACGACCCCCGTGAGCCGCACGAGATCGCCAAGGCGCTGAGCGAGATCGTCACGCGTGAGTGCGAGTCGGCGAACCTCCGCACCCCTCGTATCTCCGTCGAGCCCGGACGCGCCATCGTCGGGCCCACCGCGTTCACCCTCTACGAGGTCGGCACCGTCAAGCCCCTCGAAGGACTGCGTACCTACGTCTCCGTCGACGGCGGCATGTCCGACAACATCCGTACGGCTCTCTACGACGCCGAGTACAGCGTCGCGCTGGTCTCGCGTGAGTCCGACGCCGAGCCCATGCTCGTGCGCGTCGTCGGCAAGCACTGCGAGAGCGGGGACATCGTGGTGAAGGACGCGTTCCTTCCGGCGGACCTCGCGCCGGGCGATCTGATCGCGGTACCCGCGACCGGCGCGTACTGCCGTTCCATGGCGAGCAACTACAACCACGCCCTGCGCCCGCCGGTCGTCGCCGTGCGGGACGGCGAGGCGCGGGTCATCGTCCGGCGCGAGACGGAGGAAGATCTCCTGCGTCTCGATGTCGGCTGAACAAGCGGAACAACCTGAGGCCGACCGTGGAAACAACCGTGGAAACAATCGGTCGGGGCAACTCGGGATAACGTCGAGAAGCGCGACTGGCGAGTATCGGCCAGTGAAATAGATGTCTCACAGTCCGGACAGTGGATAGAAACCACGATCCGGTGGGTGAGACTGGTCCCACTGTAGATGTATGAGAAGTGAGGTCGGATGATGCGTACGCGTCCGCTGAAGGTGGCGCTGCTGGGCTGTGGGGTTGTCGGCTCAGAGGTGGCGCGCATCATGACGACGCACGCCGACGACCTCACGGCCAGGATCGGCGCCCCGGTGGAACTCGCCGGGGTGGCCGTGCGCCGGCCGTCGAAGGTGCGGGACGGAATCGATCCTTCACTCGTCACCACGGACGCGACCGCGCTGGTCAAACGTGGTGACATTGATGTCGTCGTCGAGGTCATCGGGGGCATCGAGCCCGCCAAGACCCTCATCACCACCGCCTTCGAGCACGGCGCGTCCGTCGTCTCCGCCAACAAGGCGCTCATCGCGCAGGACGGCGCCGCGCTGCACGCCGCCGCCGAGGAGCACGGGCGGGACCTCTACTACGAGGCTGCCGTCGCCGGTGCCATCCCGCTCATCCGGCCGCTGCGGGAGTCCCTCGTCGGGGACAAGGTGAACCGCGTTCTCGGGATCGTGAACGGCACCACCAACTTCATCCTCGACGCCATGGACACCACCGGTGCCGGCTACCAGGAAGCCCTCGACGAGGCCACCGCTCTCGGGTACGCGGAAGCCGACCCGACCGCCGACGTCGAAGGGTTCGACGCCGCGGCCAAGGCCGCGATCCTCGCCGGTATCGCCTTCCACACGCGCGTGCGTCTCGACGACGTCTACCGCGAGGGCATGAGTGAGGTGACCGCCGCAGACTTCGCGTCCGCGAAGCGCATGGGCTGCACCATCAAGCTGCTCGCCATCTGCGAGCGCGCCGCCGACGGCGGGTCCGTCACCGCGCGCGTGCACCCCGCGATGATTCCGCTCAGCCATCCGCTCGCGTCGGTCCGCGAGGCGTACAACGCCGTGTTCGTGGAGGCGGAGGCCGCGGGTCAGCTCATGTTCTACGGGCCCGGCGCGGGCGGCGCCCCCACCGCGTCGGCCGTTCTCGGCGACCTCGTCGCCGTCTGCCGCAACAAGATCGGCGAGGCCACCGGGCCCGGCGAGTCCGCGTACACCCAGCTGCCCGTGAGCTCCATGGGCGCGGTGGTCACGCGCTACCACATCAGCCTCGACGTGGCCGACAAGCCGGGTGTCCTCGCCCAGGTCGCGACGGTCTTCGCCGAGCACGGCGTATCGATCGATACGGTCCGTCAGACGGGCAAGGACGGCGAGGCCTCCCTCGTCGTCGTCACCCACCGCGCGCCCGACGCCGCCCTCACCGGCACCGTCGAGGCGCTGCGGAATCTCGACACCGTGCGTGGTGTCGCCAGCATCATGCGGGTTGAAGGAGAGTAACCAGCAATGACCCACCAATGGCGCGGAATCATCGAGGAGTACCGGGACCGTCTCCCCGTCTCCGACACGACGCCGGTCGTGACGCTCCGCGAGGGCGGCACGCCGCTCGTGCCCGCGCAGGTGCTCTCCGAGCGCACGGGCTGCGAGGTGCATCTCAAGGTCGAGGGTGCCAACCCGACCGGGTCCTTCAAGGACCGCGGCATGACGATGGCGATCACGAAGGCCAAGGAGGAGGGCGCCAAGGCCGTCATCTGCGCCTCCACCGGCAACACGTCGGCCTCGGCCGCCGCCTATGCCGTACGCGCCGGGATGGTCTGCGCCGTCCTCGTGCCGCAGGGCAAGATCGCGCTCGGCAAGATGGGCCAGGCGCTCGTCTACGGCTCGAAGATCCTCCAGGTCGACGGCAACTTCGACGACTGCCTGAACCTCGCCCGCGCCCTCTCCGAGAACTACCCGGTGGCGCTGGTCAATTCGGTCAACCCGTTCCGCATCGAGGGCCAGAAGACCGCCTCGTTCGAGATCGTCGACGCGCTCGGTGACGCCCCCGACATCCACGTGCTTCCGGTGGGCAACGCGGGCAACATCACGGCCTACTGGAAGGGCTACAAGGAGTACGCCGCCGACTCGATCTCGACGCGCACTCCTCGTATGTGGGGCTTCCAGGCCTCCGGTTCCGCGCCCATCGTGCGCGGCGAGATCGTCAAGGACCCGTCGACCATCGCCACCGCGATTCGCATCGGCAACCCCGCGTCGTGGCAGTACGCCCTCGACGCGCGCGACGAGTCGGACGGCTTCATCGACGAGGTGACGGACCGTGAGATCCTGCGCGCCTACAAGCTGTTGGCGTCCCAGGAGGGTGTCTTCGTCGAGCCGGCGTCGGCCGCTTCCGTCGCCGGTCTGCTGAAGGCGGCCGAGCAGGGCAAGGTCGACAAGGGGCAGCGCATCGTCTGCACCGTCACCGGAAACGGCCTCAAGGACCCGGACTGGGCCGTCGCCGGCGCACCGCAGCCGGTCACGGTTCCGGTCGACTCGGCCGCCGCGGCCGAGCGTCTGGGTCTGGCGTAGCCGAATCCGGTCTGGCGCGAGCGTCCCGGATCTGGCATAACCGTGCCGGTCCGGGATAACCGCAACCGGACGGCGGGCATAACCGCCTGGAAAACCCGCAACTCCGCATAGGGGGTGCACAGGGGGCTTACGACACGCATCGTGCGCCTCCTGTGCGCCCTATGTCGCCACAGAACCTTCCTTCGATAGGCTGTACCGAACCCGCCCCGCCGCATATGCCGCGGTGCTGCCGCAGAGCGGCCTTCGGGTAGTGCCTCATCACGTGGCAAGTCCTCAAAAGATCGCAGCTCAAGGAGAGTCATCGAGCGATGGCCGGTCCCGCGTTCCGCGCCGCCGCCGTCCGGGTGCGCGTCCCCGCCACCAGCGCCAACCTCGGCCCGGGCTTCGACGCCCTCGGCCTGTCGCTGGGTCTGTACGACGACGTCGTCGTGCGGGTGGCCGACACCGGACTGAACATCGACATCGCAGGTGAGGGCAGCGAGACGCTCCCACGCGACGAGTCACATCTGCTGGTACGTTCCCTGCGCACCGCCTTCGACCTGCTCGGCGGACAGCCGCGCGGGCTCGAGATCGTCTGCGCCAACCGCATTCCGCACGGCCGGGGCCTCGGCTCCTCGTCCGCCGCCATCTGCGCGGGCATCGTCGCCGCGCGCGCCGTGACGATAGGCGGCGACGCCCGGCTCGACGACAACGCCCTGCTCGAGCTCGCCACCGAGATCGAGGGCCACCCGGACAACGTCGCAGCCTGTCTGCTCGGCGGTTTCACGCTCTCCTGGATGGACGGGGGAGCGGCGCGGGCGATCAGGATGGAGCCCGCCGAGTCCGTCGTTCCGGTGGTGTTCGTACCGGGAAAGCCCGTCCTCACCGAGACCGCGCGCGGACTGCTTCCGCGCACCGTCCCGCACGTCGACGCCGCCGCCAACGCGGGCCGGGCCGCGCTGCTCGTAGAGGCCCTGACCAGGCGCCCCGAGCTGCTGCTCCCCGCGACCGAGGACCGTCTCCACCAGGACTACCGCGCACCCGCCATGCCCGAGAGCGCCGCCCTGGTCGAGCGCCTGCGCGCGGACGGTGTACCGGCGATGATCTCCGGCGCGGGACCCACGGTCCTCGCGCTGGCCGACGAGAGTGCGGCGGACAAGGTCGCACGCCTTGCCGGCGAGGGCTGGGCGGCCAACCGTCTGGCACTCGACGCGTCCGGCGCGAGCGTGTTGCCGCTTGCGCCCTGACACCCGTTAGCCGGTTAGAAGAGGGGGAATGTTTGTTGGATCCGGTAGTGTTAACCTCAAGTCTGCACCCGACCCCACCATGGCGAGGTGCTTCGTGTCCCCGTCCGGGACATCCATCCTTCCGGGAGCCTCCCAAACTGCTCTGTGCCTCGCACTGAGCGGTGCCGAGCACGCTCCGGAACCGGCGTGACCGAGCCGAGTGACACCGCACCTCAGTGGCACCTCACCGGGACTCGCCATCACCAGTGAATTCTTCCGCCGCGCGTTGGCGGACCACCGCCCCGGCACGGTCCACACACCAAAGGACCTCCGGACAGCACAACCGGTCGCCGAGCCAGACAGGCCGACGTCCGCTCCAGGGAAGGACCCTTCGTGAGCGACACCACCGATCTGATGGGCGTGACTGCCGACACGCCCGCCACGGACGCCTCTGCGGCGCCTGCCACCGGTGCTTCGGCCGGGTCCCGGCGGCGCCGCGGCACCGGCCTCGATGGCATGGTGCTGGCGGAACTGCAGCAGGTCGCATCCGGCCTCGGTATCAAGGGCACCGCGCGGATGCGCAAGAGCCAGCTGATCGAGGTCATCAAGGAGGCGCAGGCCGGAGGGGGTGCCTCCGCCAAGAGCGCCGCGCCCGCCTCCGCCGCTGAGGGCGAGACGAAGCCCAAGCGCCGCGCCACCTCGAAGGCCCGGACGGGCGAGGACACCGCCGCGAGCTCGACGGGCGCCGACAAGGCCACCAAGGCGAGCAAGGCCGACAAGGCCGAGCAGCCGGCCAAGGCCGATGACGCCGCCCAGCAGCAGATCGACATCCCGGGCCAGCCCGCGGGTGCCGACAAGGGCGAGCGCCGCCGTCGCCGTGCCACCGCCGACGCGGGCAGCCCCGAGACGGTCACCGCCGAGGCGAAGAGCGAGCCCAAGAACGACGCCAAGGCCGACAAGAACGACGCCAGGACGGACGCGTCCGAGGCCAAGGGCGACGGCTCCGGCGACAACAACGCCGACGGCCGCCGTGACCGCCGTGACCGCCAGGGCCGTGGCCGCGACCGCGACCGCCGTGGCAACAAGGGCGACGAGCAGCAGGGCGGCAACCGTCAGCAGGGCGGCGGCCGTCAGGACCGCGGCGACCGCCAGGACCGTCAGCAGCGGGACCAGCGCGACCAGCGCGACAACGGACCGCAGGACGACTTCGACGACGACGGCAGCGGCCGTCGCGGCCGTCGTGGCCGCTACCGCGACCGCCGTGGCCGTCGCGGCCGTGACGAGTTCGGCGGCGCCAGCGAGCCGCAGGTCGCCGACGACGACGTACTGATCCCCGTCGCGGGCATCCTGGACATCCTCGACAACTACGCGTTCATCCGTACCTCGGGCTACCTCCCGGGTCCGAACGACGTGTACGTGTCGCTCGCCCAGGTCCGCAAGAACGGTCTGCGCAAGGGTGACCACATCACCGGCGCCGTCCGCCAGCCCAAGGACGGCGAGCGCCGCGAGAAGTTCAACGCGCTCGTCCGCCTCGACTCGGCGAACGGCATGGCGGCCGAATCCGGGCGCGGGCGACCGGAGTTCAACAAGCTGACGCCCCTTTACCCGCAGGACCGGCTCCGTCTGGAGACCGACCCGGGCGTGCTCACCACCCGCATCATCGACCTCGTGTCGCCGATCGGTAAGGGCCAGCGCGGTCTGATCGTGGCTCCGCCGAAGACCGGCAAGACCATGATCATGCAGGCGGTCGCGAACGCGATCACCACCAACAGCCCCGAGTGCCACCTGATGGTCGTCCTGGTCGACGAGCGTCCGGAAGAGGTCACCGACATGCAGCGGTCGGTGAAGGGCGAGGTCATCTCCTCGACCTTCGACCGTCCGGCCGAGGACCACACCACGGTCGCCGAGCTGGCCATCGAGCGCGCCAAGCGTCTCGTGGAGCTGGGTCACGACGTGGTCGTCCTGCTCGACTCCATCACCCGTCTGGGCCGTGCGTACAACCTGGCGGCTCCGGCCTCCGGCCGCATCCTGTCCGGTGGTGTCGACTCGACCGCGCTCTACCCGCCGAAGCGCTTCTTCGGTGCGGCGCGCAACATCGAGGACGGCGGCTCGCTGACCATCCTCGCCACGGCGCTCGTCGACACCGGTTCGCGCATGGACGAGGTGATCTTCGAGGAGTTCAAGGGCACCGGCAACATGGAGCTCAAGCTCGACCGGAAGCTCTCCGACAAGCGCATCTTCCCGGCGGTGGACGTCGACGCGTCCTCCACCCGCAAGGAAGAGATCCTGCTCAACAGCGAAGAGCTGGCGATCGTCTGGAAGCTGCGCCGGGTGCTGCACGCGCTCGACTCGCAGCAGGCCATCGAGCTGCTTCTCGACAAGATGAAGCAGACGAAGTCGAACGCCGAGTTCCTCATGCAGATCGCGAAGACGACCCCGACGCCGGGCAACGGCAACGACTAGTCCCCGCGGCATCGCGAAGGGCCGCCCCCGTCATCCGACGGGGGCGGCCCTTCGCGTCGTAGGGGGCGCGCGACGAGCGCGGAATGACCTTGGCCACACGTCTAAGAGATCCTTATGGTCACGGGCAGTAGCACCGTGACGGAAGAAACCGCAGGTGAGAAGCTAAAAGGGTGGGAAAGGAGTGCACGATGCGTCACATGTGCGCGCAGGGGCGCTCACAAATCGCTGTGCAACCCTTCTTTCGGTTTCCACGTCTGACCAATGACGCCAGACCACGCCTGACCCTGAAAGCAGGGGGTAGCCGACCCGACGAGGACTGAGGAGCACATGACCGACGAGAGCGCACCCGCGGCGGATACGGCACCCAAACGCGCCCGAGGCGGTGGCGGTCGGCGTCGCAAGCCGCGCGAGAAGCGCAGCAAGGTCCTCGTCGTCACCGCGTGGACCGCGGCATCGGTGGTCGTCCTCGGCGGCGCGGGCCTCGGCTTCGTGTACTTCAAGCTCAACGGCAACATCAAGGGCGTCGACATCAACGCGGCGCTCGGCACGGACCGCCCGGAGAACGTCGACAACGGCTCCCAGGACATCCTCGTCCTCGGCTCGGACTCCCGCTCCGGCGACAACGCCAAGTACGGCAAGGACGAGGGCGCCGCCCGCTCGGACACGGCGATGGTCGTGCACGTGAACAAGGGCCACAAGACGGCCAGCGTCGTCTCGATACCCCGCGACACCCTCATATCCCGCCCCGAGTGCCAGACGGACGACGGCAAGACGGACCCGGGCGGACAGCGGCAGATGTTCAACACGGCGTACGAGGTCGGTGGCCCCGCCTGCGCCGTCAAGACCGTGGAGAAGATGTCCGGCATCCGGATGGACCACTACGTGGAAGTGGACTTCTCCGGCTTCAAGAAGCTCATCAACACCCTCGGCGGCGTCGAGATCACCACCAAGAAGGCGATCAACGACAAGGACAGCCACCTCAACCTGAAGGCCGGCACGCACCAGCTCACCGGTGAGCAGGCCCTCGGCCTGGTCCGCACCCGGCACGGCGTCGGCGACGGCAGCGACCTCGGCCGCATCCAGCTGCAGCAGGCCTTCATCAAGGCCCTGATCAACCAGGTCAAGGACGTCGGCGTCTTCAGCAACCCGAAGAAGCTCTACGACCTGGCGAACGACGCGACCAGCGCCATCACCACCGACTCCGACCTGAACGACGTCAAGAGCCTCGCGGGCTTCGCGGGCGGCCTCAAGGGCATCGGCGCGGGCGACATGAAGATGGTCACGATGCCCGTCCAGTACGACCCGGCGGACCCCAACCGCGTCCTGCCCCTGGAGAAGGCCGACCGGCAGGTCTGGGACGCGCTCAAGGCCGACAAGCCCATCCCCAAGTCCGCCACCGAGAAGTCCGCCGGCGACAAGGGCGACGCGAGCGATGTCGTGACCAGCGACTAGCCGCCCCGACCCGTTCCCGGCGCCCTCGGCGGCCCGCCGGGAATAGAACGGCGCCCACCCCGGTTTGGGCAGATGCGACCAGTCCTGGCAGACTGGTACGTCGGCCCCGGTTCACGTACGAGCAATCCGCACGTACGACCCGGCGCCCTCCCGAAACTAGGAGACACCTTGAAGCGCGACATCCACCCCGAGTACTTCGAGACCCAGGTCAGCTGCACCTGCGGCGCGGAGTTCACCACCCGCAGCACGATCTCCAGCGGCACCGTCCGTGCCGAGGTCTGCTCCGAGTGCCACCCGTTCTACACGGGCAAGCAGAAGATCCTCGACACCGGTGGCCGCGTGGCCCGCTTCGAGGCCCGCTTCGGCAAGGCTGCAGCCAACAAGTAGCGAGCCACTGCGCCGGTCTTCGGCCGCCCCCGGGAGGGGGCGGTTGGGACCGGCGCTTTGCCGTCTGATCGCAGCAGCCACCTTCGCGTAGAACCCTTGCGCAGTACCTTCGCGTAGAAAACTCAGGAGACCCCGATGTTCGAGGCGGTCGAGGAACTGATCGGCGAGCACGCCGATCTGGAGACGAAGCTCGCGGACCCCTCGGTCCACGCCGACCAGGCCAACGCGCGCAAGCTCAACAAGCGCTACGCCGAGCTCACCCCGATCGTCTCGACGTACCGCGCCTGGAAGCAGACCGGCGACGACATCGCGACGGCCCGTGAACTGGCCGCGGAGGACCCGGAGTTCGCCGCGGAGGTCAAGGAGCTGGACAAGCAGCGCGAGGAGATCACCGAGAAGCTGCGGCTTCTCCTGGTGCCCCGCGACCCCAGCGACGACAAGGACGTCATCCTCGAGGTCAAGGCGGGCGCGGGCGGTGACGAGTCGGCGCTCTTCGCCGGCGACCTCCTGCGCATGTACCTGCGGTACGCGGAGCGCGTGGGCTGGAAGACCGAGATCATCGATGCCACCGAGTCCGAGCTCGGCGGCTACAAGGACGTCCAGGTCGCCGTGAAGACCAAGGGCGGCAACGGCGCGACCGAGCCCGGCCAGGGCGTCTGGGCGCGACTCAAGTACGAGGGCGGCGTGCACCGCGTGCAGCGTGTGCCCTCCACCGAGTCCCAGGGCCGCATCCACACCTCCGCGGCCGGTGTCCTCGTGACGCCGGAGGCCGAGGAGGTCGACGTCGAGATCCACGCGAACGACCTGCGCATCGACGTCTACCGCTCGTCGGGCCCCGGCGGCCAGTCCGTCAACACGACCGACTCCGCGGTGCGCATCACGCACCTGCCCACCGGCGTCGTGGCGTCCTGCCAGAACGAGAAGAGCCAGCTGCAGAACAAGGAGCAGGCGATGCGTATTCTGCGCTCCAGGCTCCTTGCCGCGGCGCAGGAGGAAGCGGAGAGCAAGGCCGCGGACGCCCGTCGCAGCCAGGTCCGCACCGTCGACCGCTCCGAGAAGATCCGGACGTACAACTTCCCGGAAAACCGGATCTCGGACCACCGTGTCGGCTTCAAGGCGTACAACTTGGACCAGGTGCTCGACGGAGACCTCGACGCGGTCATTCAGGCCTGCGTCGACGCGGACTCCGCAGCCAAGCTCGCGGCCGCGTAAGCACCCGACAACCGCACTGCCCCCCGGAGGACCAGCGTGAACCTGCTGCTCGCGGAAGTGGCTCAGGCCACCCAGCGGCTGGCCGACGCCGGCGTGCCCTCGCCGCGCAACGACGCGGAGGAGCTCGCGGCCTTCGTGCACGGCGTGAAGCGGGGCGAGCTGCACTCCGTCAAGGACTCGGACTTCGACGCCCGCTACTGGGAGACGATCGCGCGCCGTGAGGCCCGCGAGCCGCTCCAGCACATCACCGGGCGCGCCTTCTTCCGCTACCTCGAACTGCAGGTGGGGCCCGGCGTCTTCGTGCCGCGGCCCGAGACCGAGTCCGTCGTGGGGTGGGCCATAGACGCCGTGCGTGCGATGGACGTCGTCGAGCCGCTCATCGTCGACCTCTGCACGGGCTCCGGGGCCATCGCCCTGGCCATGGCGCAGGAGGTCCCGCGCTCGCGTGTGCACGCCGTGGAGCTCTCCGAGGACGCCCTGAAGTGGACGCGGAAGAACGTCGAGGGGTCCAGGGTCAAGCTCTCCCAGGGCGACGCGCGCGACGCCCTTCCGGAGCTCGACGGTCAGGTCGACCTCCTCATCTCGAACCCGCCGTACATCCCGCTCACCGAGTGGGAGTACGTCGCTCCGGAAGCCCGCGACTACGACCCGGAGCTGTCGCTCTTCTCCGGCGAGGACGGCCTCGACCTGATCCGGGGCATCGAGCGCACCGCCCACCGCCTCCTTCGGCCCGGCGGCGTCGTTGTCATCGAGCACGCGGACACCCAGGGCGGCCAGGTGCCGTGGATCTTCACCGAGGAGCGGGGCTGGGCCGACGCGGCCGACCACCCCGACCTCAACAACAGGCCGAGGTTCGCGACAGCCCGCAAGGCGATGCCGTGAGCCCCACCACTTCAAGCCAGCAGTACGTGTACGAGGAGGCCCGCTAGATGGCACGGCGATACGACACCAATGACGCGACCGACCGTGCGACCGGTCTGCGCGAGGCCGCGTCGGCCGTCCGCCGTGGCGAGCTGGTCGTCCTGCCCACCGACACCGTCTACGGGATCGGTGCCGACGCCTTCACGCCGGAGGCGTGCGCCGACCTGCTCGACGCCAAGGGCCGTGGCCGCAACATGCCCACGCCTGTCCTCATCGGCTCCCCGAACACGCTGCACGGCCTGGTCACCGACTTCTCCGAGTCGGCCTGGGAGCTCGTCGACGCCTTCTGGCCCGGGGCCCTGACCCTGGTCACGAAGCAGCAGCCGTCGCTCCAGTGGGACCTCGGGGACACCCGCGGGACCGTCGCCATCCGGATGCCGCTGCACCCCGTCGCCATCGAACTGCTCACCGAGGTCGGCCCCATGGCGGTCTCCTCGGCGAACCTCACGGGACACCCGTCCCCCGAGGACTGCGACGCCGCGCAGGAGATGCTCGGCGACTCCGTCTCCGTGTACCTGGACGGCGGCCCGACGCCGGGCATCGTCCCCTCCTCGATCGTGGACGTCACCGGGCAGGTTCCGGTGCTGCTGCGCGCGGGCGCCCTGACCGCGGAGGAGCTCCGCAAGGTGGTACCCGACCTCGAGGTGGCGAATTGACAGCCCCTGAGACGGGGCGTGGCATAGCGGCTTATCCCGATTCGTTCCGCATCCTCCACGTCAGCACCGGAAATGTGTGCCGCTCGCCGATCACTGAGCGGCTGACCAGGCATGCCCTGGCCGACCGCCTGGGTGATCCCTTCACCGGCGGTCTGATCGTGGAGAGCGCGGGTACGTGGGGGCACGAGGGCGCCCCCATGGAGACCAACGCCGAGGCGGTGCTCGCCGACTTCGGCGCGGACGCCTCCGGCTTCAAGGGGCGCGAGCTCCTCGACGAGCACGTCATCCGGGCGGACCTCGTCCTGACGGCCACCCGGGACCACCGGGCGCAGGTCATCTCGATGGGCCACTCGGCGGGGCTCCGTACGTTCACGCTCAAGGAGTTCACGCGGCTCGTGCGGGCCATAGATCCGGCGACGCTGCCGCATCCCGACGGGGGAGTGGTGGAGCGGGCCAGGGCCCTCGTGCGGGCCGCCGCGGCGCTGCGGGGCTGGCTCCTGGCGCCCACGGCGGAGGCCGACGAGGTGTACGACCCCTACGGGGCGCCGCTGCCGTTCTTCCGCTCGGTGGGCGACGAGATCAACGAGGCGCTCGACCCGGTGGTGACGGCGCTGACCGGCGTGCGGGCCAAGGCGTAAACCTTTCTCTTCGACAGATCGAGTCCCTTCGGAGGATCGAGCTGACGCCGCGCGGGCTTGGTGTGGCAGGCCTACATTGGAGGGACCCGCACCCCTCGTGAGGCCCGGAGCCCAAGATGCCGGTCAGCACCGCACCCACCGCCGCCCCGACGGCGCCCGCTGACTTCGACGCGCTCCGCCGCGCGGACCCCCAGATGGCGGAGATCCTCCTCGCCGAGCAGGACCGGCAGGCGTCCAGCCTGCAGCTCATCGCCGCGGAGAACTTCACCTCGCCTGCGGTGCTCGCCGCACTGGGCTCACCGCTCGCCAACAAGTACGCCGAGGGGTACCCCGGCGCCCGTCACCACGGCGGCTGCGAGCTGGTGGACGTCGCCGAGCGCATCGCCGTCGACCGCGCCAAGGCCCTCTTCGGCGCCGAGCACGCCAACGTGCAGCCGCACTCCGGCTCCTCCGCGGTCCTCGCCGCCTACGCCGCCCTGCTGCGCCCCGGCGACACCGTGCTCGCCATGGGCCTGCCGTACGGCGGACACCTCACGCACGGCTCGCCGTCGAACTTCTCGGGCCGCTGGTTCGACTTCGTGGGATACGGCGTCGACCCGGACAGCGGCCTCATCGACCACGACCAGGTCCGGGCCCTGGCCCGCGCGCACCGGCCGAAGGCGATCGTCTGCGGCTCCATCGCCTACCCCCGGCACATCGACTACGCGGCGTTCCGCGACATCGCCGACGACGTCGGCGCGTACCTCATCGCCGACGCCGCCCACCCGATCGGCCTGATCGCGGGCGGAGCGGCCCCCAGCCCCGTGCCGTACGCCGACGTCGTCTGCGCCACGACCCACAAGGTGCTCCGCGGCCCGCGCGGCGGCCTGATCCTGTGCGGGACCGAACTCGCGTCACGCATCGACCGGGCGGTGTTCCCCTTCACGCAGGGCGGCGCCCAGATGCACACGATCGCCGCCAAGGCCGTCGCGTTCGGCGAGGCGGAAACCCCGGCCTACACCGCGTACGCCCACCAGGTCGTCACCAATGCGCGGATCCTCGCGGACGGCCTTGCGGCAGCGGGCTTCGGGATCGCCACAGGCGGTACCGACACACATCTTGTTCTGGCAGACCCCGCACCTGTGGAAGTCGAGGCTCACAGGGCCTGCGGCAGACTCGCGGCGGCCGGGATTGTGTTGGACACCTGCGCGCTGCCCCATGGCGAGGCACGCGGACTAAGGCTCGGCACCGCGGCCGTCACGACGCAGGGCATGACGGAGGCCGAGATGGTGCGCATCACGAGGCTCTTCGACGCAGCGGTCCGTGAGGACATGGAAAGCGTCAAGGTACGAGAACTTGCGCGCGAACTGGCAAGTGAGTTTTCTCCGTACTGAAGTGTACGAAGAGCAGTCCGGCTTGGAAAAAGAAACCGAGATCCAAGCCGGACTTGTTCGCTAAAAAGCGCGTCGCGAGAGCGTCAGCACTTCTTTACCTTGCGGGGGCTGTCAGGGCCGAAGTAGCCCGTTTCGTAGTACCACTTCCCTGTCTTGTTTGCCTTGATCGTCTTGCAGGGGAGGTCGGCTGCCAACTTGATGTCGACCTTCCGCTTCACGCTGTTGCCGCTGCAGTTCTTGTAGTAGATGTTCCAGCGCTTGTTTCCCAGCGGGCCGGGGCCTGCCGAGAGTCGCTTGATTGTGCCGCCGCACCTCAACCGCTGGACTTCGGCGTCGGTCCCGCTCTTGGCGGAAGCCTGAGTCTTCTGCGCGACAGAGCGGGTGCCGGTGCTCGAATCGGCGGAAGCTGGGACCGCGATCCCCAGGGAACCTGCGACCACCGCTGTCGTCAGAGCGGCGCCTATTGCCTTGCGCATTCTTCTCCTTTGGTCATCAGAGAAGGCATCGACATGTTTTTCGAACTGCGTCGACCCCCGTTTGCTCGATATTTCTATCGCGCGCTCACAAAGTTAATCAATGCGATTCTTCTAGTTGATGGGTAAATCTCTTGATCAGTGTCTTGAATTAACCTTGCGGGATGCCTAATCGCTCGATCGGAGGTTGAGGTTCACCCGACGGTGGGCAGGTGGAGGACTTGTGCATACCGCTATTCCGATTGTGTAGAAGGGGAGTCGCGAGCGAGGATGGCGAATTTGACCGAGCGCTCCGGGCGTGTCGAGCCGCGACTGCAAACTCAGGGCGGGGCTGCAACGTATGGGGGCGATCGGCCTGAATCTCGAGGCTGGGCATGTCGGAACACTGCGCCTGCCCCTCGGGCGACGTCAGATGCGTGACCTCCGGCGTGCTCCCTTGTGTCAACTTGAGCGGGCGGGGTCGAGCGGCAGAGACAGTGACGGCTCGCTCCGGAGTCGGACTCCGCCGCTCGGAGACTGCGCCAACGGCGAGGTCATGGTCTGCGCGCGCTCCACTGCCAGCAGGTGAAGAGCGCAGGTGCTGGCACGATGTGGGGGAGAGCGAGAGCGCCGTTGCCGTCAGCTACCTTCTGACGATGGAGATGTAGCCGTATCAAGACTGCGAGCCGGCGCAACCGCCAGGCACACGAAGCTAGGGTGTGGGGCTGAGATGGCCAGCGATATCTGTGGGGAAGCCCGTGCGTGAATACCTCCTTACGCTCTGCATCACGGCCGCGGTGACTTACCTGCTGACCGGCCCGGTGCGGAAGTTCGCGATCGTGGCCGGCGCCATGCCGGAGATCCGCGCTCGCGACGTGCACCGGGAGCCAACGCCCCGGCTCGGCGGTATCGCGATGTTCTTCGGGTTGTGCGCCGGACTTCTGGTCGCCGACCATCTGCCGAATCTGAACGATGTCTTCGAGCGGTCCAACGAACCGCGCGCGCTGCTCTCCGGCGCCGCGCTGATCTGGCTGATCGGTGTCCTGGACGACAAGTTCGAGATCGACGCCCTGATCAAGCTGGGCGGCCAGATGATCGCCGCCGGTGTCATGGTCCTCCAGGGCCTGACGATCCTGTGGATCCCGGTCCCGGGCTACGGCATGGTGCTCCTCGATCAGGGCCAGGGCACGCTCCTGACGGTGGCGCTCGTCGTGATCACCATCAACGCGGTGAACTTCGTGGACGGCCTGGACGGCCTCGCCGCGGGCATGGTGTGCATCGCGGCCACGGCGTTCTTCCTCTACGCCTACCGCATCTGGTACGGCTACGGCATCGAGGCCGCGGCCCCCGCCACGCTCTTCGCCGCGATCCTGATGGGCATGTGCCTGGGCTTCCTGCCGCACAACCTCCACCCCGCCCGGATCTTCATGGGGGACTCGGGCTCGATGCTGATCGGTCTGGTGCTCGCGGCGGGCGCGATCTCCGCCACGGGTCAGATCGACGGTGACGCCCTGAGCCTGAACTTCGGGGGCACCCGCGATGCCACGCACGCGATGCTCCCGGTCTTCATCCCGCTCCTGATGCCCCTGACGATCATCGCGATCCCGTTCGCCGACCTGGTCCTCGCGATCGTGCGGCGTACGTGGAACGGGAAGTCGCCGTTCGCCGCCGACCGCGGGCACCTGCACCACCGTCTCCTCGAGATCGGCCACTCCCACAGCCGCGCGGTACTGATCATGTACTTCTGGTCGGCGCTGATCGGATTCGGCACGGTGGCGTACTCGGTCCACTCGGCCAGCATGTGGATCCTGCTGGTGATCGTCGCCCTGAGCGCGGTGGGCCTCGTGCTGCTCATGCTGCCGCGGTTCAGGCCGCACATCCCGCGCTGGGCGGAGTCCTTCGTGCCGCCTCGCTACCGGCGGCGCAAGGGGGCCGCGACGGACGTGCCCGCGGTCGACGCGGTGGACGACGGGGCGGACGTGGAAGACCAGCCTCTGGATGAGGCAGACGTCAACGGGGCGACGGCCGTTGGCACCCGCTCGCGCTTCGAGGGTCGACGCAAGGCCGGCTCGTCGAGTTGACGGCCGCCGTCAAACTCGCCCAATAGCAGACAAGTTGCCGTGCTGCCTGCACATACGCGCGGATTAACTCTCATGTGTGACAGCGAGCACACCTAGCAGGTAAAGACCTCATCAAATAGTTTGTGATACCGTTCACGAAACCAGGGGATAGAGCCGAAGGACCGTAGTGCGACGGTCCATTGGCCCGAGGGACACTCTCGACCCCGGACTACGCTCGTCCATGACGACACCCTGCCCCCATCAGTAAGCGGAGCGCCGCCATGCCGTCTCAAGACACCCGAAATCTCCTGCAGTCCGCTGTGCCTACTGCTGCCGTCGGCGCGATCGTCGCCGTGGTGAGTGGTGTGGTCGCGGGTGGCAAGGGCGCTCTCGGTGCTGTCATTGGCACCGCAGTGGTCATCGCCTTCATGGGGCTCGGCATGTTCGTGCTGCAACGGACGGCGAAATCGCTTCCGCAGTTGTTCCAGGCGATGGGCATGATGCTCTACGTCGCCCAGCTTCTGCTGCTCCTCATCTTCATGGGCCTGTTCAAGGACACCACGCTCTTCAATCCGAAGACCTTCGCCCTCGCGCTCGTCGTGGCGACCATCGCATGGATGGCCTCACAGGCTCGTGCACACATGAAGGCCAAGATCCTTTACGTTGAACCCGACTCCGCGCAGAGCGACAAGCCGGAGAAGTCGGGGTCCTCGACGTGAAGGGTAGGGCCGGGATAAATGCGCGTTCGAGATGCTGCTATCGTCCGGTGCCAACTGCGGCACTGCCGGCGCGGGCATCTGAGCTGACGCCTGCACGATCGCGAGGCTCGATGCCTGAACGCCGCGCCCACATCCGAAACACCAGTCTGGTGCCGAATCGCGGCTGCGCGCCGCGCCGACACGACAACGAGGTTGCCGTACCTATGCGTCACGCCGAAGGAGCCCGCGGTGAGTGCTGACCAAACTGAGCTCGCCTTCAATTGGAGCTGTCGGATCATGTCCGACAACGGCTGCGGCTTCCCGGCTCCGGGCCTGCACTCGTTCCTCTTCAAGCCGATCTTCACCGTCGGTGGGTTCGAGTTCAACAAGGTGATGCTCCTTGCCTTGCTGTCCACGCTCGTCGTGATCACCTTCTTCTACGCGGCGTTCGGTAGGGCCAAGATTGTCCCGGGCAAGCTGCAGATGGTGGGCGAGGCCGGCTACGACTTCGTTCGCCGCGGGATCGTCTACGAGACGATGGGCAAGAAGGACGGCGAGAAGTACGTCCCGCTCATGGTGTCGCTGTTCTTCTTCATCTGGATCATGAACATCTGGTCGGTAATTCCGCTGGCCCAGTTCCCGGTCGCGTCGATCTTCGCGTACCCGGTGGTTCTGGCGGTCATCGTCTACCTGATCTGGGTGCCGCTCACCTTCAAGAAGCACGGCTTCGTCGGTGGCTGGAAGAACATCACGGGTTACGACAACTCGCTCGGTCCCATCAAGTGGCTCGTGTCGTTCATCGAATTCTTCTCGAACCTGCTCGTGCGTCCCTTCACGCACGCGGTGCGACTCTTCGCCAACATGTTCGCCGGTCACCTGATGCTGGTGATGTTCACTGTCGCCTCCTGGTACCTGCTGAACAGCTGGTTGATCCCCGCCGCCGGTGTCTCCTTCGCGATGACGATCGGCATGATCCTCTTCGAACTCTTCGTGCAGGCCGTTCAGGCGTACGTCTTCGTGCTCCTTGCCTGCTCGTACATTCAGGGCGCTCTCGCCGAGCACCACTGAGCCCCTCACAACCCCCTAAGCGCCCGGTGGCCAACCCCCACCGGTCCATGAAAGAGAAGGAAGTAACGGCATGTCCGCGACTCTCGAACTCGCCGCCGTCTCCGGTGACCTCAAGGCCCTCGGCTCCATCGGCTACGGTCTCGCCGCGATTGGCCCCGGCATCGGTGTTGGCATCGTCTTCGGTAAGGGCACCGAGGCCCTGGCCCGGCAGCCCGAAGCCGCTGGCCTGATCCGTGCCAACCAGATCCTCGGCTTCGCCTTCTGTGAGGCGCTCGCCCTCATCGGCATCGTCATGCCGTTCGTCTACGGCTCCTGATCGCCCAAGACGATTAGTCCCGTTCGACGAAAGGCAATGATGTGATCGCCAACCTGGTACAGCTGGCGGCCGAGCACGCGGAGGAGCAGAACCCGCTCATTCCGCCAGGCCCCGAGCTGCTCGTGGGCACCATCGCCTTCGCCATCGTCTTCTTCTTCTTCTGGAAGAAGCTCCTCCCGAACATCAACAAGGTTCTGGACGAGCGCCGGGAGTCGATCGAAGGCGGTATCGAGAAGGCCGAGGCCGCTCAGACCGAGGCCCAGAGCGTGCTCGAGCAGTACAAGGCTCAGCTCGCTGAGGCACGGCACGAGGCCGCGCGTCTGCGCCAGGAGGCGCAGGAGCAGGGCGCCCAGCTCATCGCCGAGATGCGTGCCGAAGGCCAGCGTCAGCGCGAGGAGATCGTGGCCGCCGGTCACGCGCAGCTCGCCGCCGACCGCAAGGCCGCCGCGCAGTCGCTGCGTCAGGACGTGGGCCAGCTGGCCACCGACCTGGCCGGCAAGCTCGTCGGTGAGTCCCTCGAGGACTCCGCCCGGCAGAGCCGCACCATCGACCGTTTCCTCGACGAGCTCGAGGAGAAGGCCGAGGCGGCTCGATGACAGCGCACGGAGCCAGCCGCGAGGCCCTCGCGGCCGCGCGGGAGCGTCTCGACGCGCTGACCGACAACACCTCGGTGAACGTACGGCAGCTGGCGGACGAGCTGGCCTCGGTCACGGCGCTGCTGCACCGCGAGGTGTCGCTGCGCCGGATCCTGACCGACCCGTCGCAGTCCGGTGAGGCCAAGGCAGAGCTCGCCGGGCGCCTGCTCGGCGGGCAGGTGGGCGGCGAGACCGCCGACCTGGTGGCCGGCCTGGTCCGCTCGCGCTGGTCGCAGTCGCGTGACCTGGTGGACGCCCTCGAGGAGCTCACCAACCTCGCCGAGCTGACCGGTGCGCAGAAGTCCGGCGCGCTGGACGACGTCGAGGACGAGCTGTTCCGCTTCGGCCGGATCGTCTCCTCGAACACCGGGCTCCGGTCCGCGCTGACCGACCGCGCCGCCTCGGGTGCCGCCAAGAGTGAGCTGCTGCGCAGCCTGCTCGGTGGCCGGGCCAACGAGGTCACGGAGCGGCTCGTCGAGCGCCTCGTGACCGCGCCCCGTGGACGTAGCCTGGAGTCGGGACTCGAGTCCCTCTCCAAGCTGGCCGCGGATCGCCGCAGCCGGATGGTCGCCGTCGTCACTTCCGCTGTTCCGCTCTCGGACCAGCAGAAGCAGCGTCTCGGTGCCGCCCTCGCGAAGGTCTACGGCCGCCAGATGCACCTGAACCTCGACGTGGACCCCGAGGTCCTCGGCGGGATCACGGTGCAGGTCGGCGACGAGATCATCAACGGCAGCATCGCGGACCGCCTCGAGGACGCGCACCGCCGCATGGCGCGCTAGCAGTAACTAAAAACGTAGGAATGACGGCCCTAGTTGGGCCGTGCAGAGGATTCACCTCTTACTTGGGGGGAGTCCCCAGACCCCCAAAGTGAAACTTCGGGCCCAACAAGGAGAGCAGGGAACCCAGATGGCGGAGCTCACGATCCGGCCGGAGGAGATCCGGGACGCACTGGAGAACTTTGTCCAGGCGTACAAGCCGGACGCGGCCTCGCGCGAGGAGGTCGGTTCGGTCACCGTTGCCGGTGACGGCATCGCGAAGGTCGAGGGCCTGCCCTCGGCCATGGCCAACGAGCTGCTGAAGTTCGAGGACGGCACCCTCGGTCTCGCCCTCAACCTTGAGGAGCGCGAGATCGGCGCCGTCGTACTCGGCGAGTTCAGCGGCATCGAAGAGGGCCAGCCGGTCACCCGTACCGGCGAGGTCCTGTCCGTCGCGGTCGGCGAGGGCTACCTCGGCCGTGTCGTCGACCCGCTCGGCGCCCCGATCGACGGCCTCGGCGAGATCGAGACGTCCGGCCGCCGCGCCCTCGAGCTGCAGGCCCCCACGGTCATGGACCGCAAGTCGGTCCACGAGCCGATGGAGACCGGCTACAAGGCCGTCGACGCGATGACCCCGATCGGCCGTGGCCAGCGTCAGCTGATCATCGGCGACCGCCAGACGGGCAAGACCGCCCTGGCCGTCGACACGATCATCAACCAGCGCGACAACTGGCGCTCGGGCGACGTGAACAAGCAGGTGCGCTGCATCTACGTCGCCGTCGGTCAGAAGGGCTCCACCATCGCCTCCGTGCGCGGTGCCCTCGAAGAGGCCGGCGCGCTTGAGTACACGACCATCGTCGCCGCCCCGGCGTCCGACCCGGCGGGCTTCAAGTACCTGGCGCCCTACACCGGTTCGGCCATCGGCCAGCAGTGGATGTACGAGGGCAAGCACGTCCTCATCATCTTCGACGACCTCTCGAAGCAGGCCGACGCCTACCGCGCCGTGTCCCTGCTGCTCCGCCGCCCGCCGGGGCGCGAGGCCTACCCGGGTGACGTCTTCTACCTGCACTCGCGTCTGCTCGAGCGCTGCGCGAAGCTCTCGGACGAGATGGGCAAGGGCTCGATGACGGGTCTCCCGATCGTCGAGACCAAGGCGAACGACGTGTCGGCGTTCATTCCGACCAACGTCATCTCCATCACCGACGGTCAGTGCTTCCTGGAGTCCGACCTGTTCAACGCCGGTCAGCGTCCGGCCCTGAACGTCGGTATCTCGGTCTCCCGTGTCGGTGGCTCCGCCCAGCACAAGGCGATCCGCCAGGTGTCAGGCCGTCTTCGCGTGGACCTCGCCCAGTACCGCGAGCTCGAGGCGTTCGCCGCCTTCGGTTCCGACCTGGACGCCGCGTCGAAGGCCTCCCTCGAGCGCGGTCAGCGGATGGTCGAGCTGCTCAAGCAGGCTCAGTACCAGCCGATGGCCACCGAGGACCAGGTCATCTCCATCTGGGCCGGCACCACGGGCCGCATGGACGAGGTCCCGGTCGCCGACATCCGGCGCTTCGAGCGTGAGCTGCTCGAGTACCTGCACCGCAAGGAGCAGGGCCTGATGACCTCCATCAAGGAGGGCGGCAAGATGTCCGACGACACGATCACGGCCATCGCCGACGCCGTCGCCGAGTTCAAGAAGCAGTTCGAGACCTCGGACGGCAAGCTGCTCGGCGAGGACGCTCCGGCCGCCGTCGACGCGTCCAAGTGACGACGGAAGGGACCTGACTCATGGGAGCCCAGCTCCGGGTCTACAAGCGTCGCATCAAATCCGTCACCGCGACCAAGAAGATCACCAAGGCGATGGAGATGATCGCCGCCTCGCGTGTCGTCAAGGCACAGCGCAAGGTGACCGCCTCCACTCCGTACGCGACCGAGCTGACCCGCGCGGTCACCGCGGTGGCCACGGGTGCGAACGACAAGCACCCGCTGACCACCGAGGCCGAGGCTCCGACCCGGGCCGCTGTCCTGCTCCTCTCGAGCGACCGCGGTCTGGCCGGCGCCTTCAACTCCAACGCCATCAAGGGCGCGGAGAAGCTCACGGAGAAGTTGCGGGGCGAGGGCAAGGAGGTCGACACGTACATCGTCGGCCGCCGTGGCATCGCGCACTACAACTTCCGTGAGCGGAAGATCTCCGGGCAGTGGACGGGCTTCACCGATGCCCCTTCCTACGCGGATGCCAAGGAGATCGCCGCACCCCTGATCGAGGCCATCGAGACGGACACGGCCGAGGGCGGCGTGGATGAACTCCACATCGTCTACACCGAGTTCATCTCGATGATGACGCAGGAAGCGACCGGTTCCCGGCTGCTCCCGCTGAGCCTCGACAAGGTCGCGGAGGAGGCGGGCCAGAGTGACGAGGCCCGTCCGCTGTACGACTTCGAGCCGTCGGCGGAGGACGTCCTCGACGCCCTTCTGCCGCGCTACGTCGAGAGCCGTATCTACAACGCGCTGCTCCAGTCGGCTGCTTCCAAGCACGCCGCCACGCGCCGCGCGATGAAGTCGGCGACCGACAACGCGGGTGACCTGATCAACGCGCTCACCCGTTCTGCCAACGCGGCCCGCCAGGCCGAAATCACCCAGGAAATCAGCGAGATCGTCGGTGGCTCCAGTGCCCTGGCCGACGCTTCCGCGGGGAGTGACAAGTAATGACGACCACTGTTGATACGGCCGTTGCCACGGGCCGCGTCGCCCGGGTGATCGGCCCGGTCGTCGACGTGGAGTTCCCCGTCGACGCGATGCCGGAGATCTACAACGCGCTTCACGTCGAGGTGGCCGACCCGGCCAAGGACGGCGAGAAGAAGACGCTGACGCTCGAGGTCGCCCAGCACCTCGGCGACGGCATCATCCGCGCCATCTCGATGCAGCCCACCGACGGTCTGGTCCGCCAGGCCGCGGTGACCGACACGGGCGCGGGCATCACCGTCCCCGTCGGTGACATCACCAAGGGCAAGGTGTTCAACACCCTCGGCGCGATCCTGAACCACCCCGAGGCCGAGGCCGACGTCACCGAGCGCTGGCCGATCCACCGCAAGGCCCCGGCCTTCGACCAGCTCGAGTCCAAGACCGAGATGTTCGAGACCGGCCTGAAGGTCGTCGACCTTCTCACCCCGTACGTCAAGGGTGGAAAGATCGGTCTGTTCGGTGGAGCGGGCGTCGGCAAGACCGTCCTCATCCAGGAAATGATCATGCGTGTGGCCAAGCTGCACGAGGGCGTTTCCGTGTTCGCCGGTGTCGGCGAGCGCACGCGTGAGGGCAACGACCTCATCGACGAGATGGAAGAGTCGGGCGTTCTGGACAAGACCGCCCTGGTCTTCGGCCAGATGGACGAGCCGCCGGGCACGCGTCTGCGCGTCGCCCTGGCCGGTCTGACCATGGCGGAGTACTTCCGCGATGTGCAGAAGCAGGACGTGCTGTTCTTCATCGACAACATCTTCCGCTTCACGCAGGCCGGTTCCGAGGTCTCGACCCTGCTCGGCCGTATGCCCTCCGCGGTGGGCTACCAGCCGAACCTGGCCGACGAGATGGGCCTCCTCCAGGAGCGCATCACCTCGACGCGTGGTCACTCGATCACCTCGATGCAGGCGATCTACGTCCCCGCGGACGACCTCACCGACCCGGCCCCGGCCACGACCTTCGCGCACCTCGACGCGACGACCGTGCTGTCGCGTCCGATCTCGGAGAAGGGCATCTACCCGGCGGTGGACCCGCTGGACTCGACGTCCCGCATCCTGGACCCGCGCTACATCGCGCAGGACCACTACGACGCCGCCATGCGCGTCAAGGGAATCCTGCAGAAGTACAAGGACCTCCAGGACATCATCGCGATTCTCGGCATCGACGAGCTCAGCGAGGAGGACAAGCTGGTCGTCCAGCGTGCCCGCCGCGTCGAGCGCTTCCTGTCGCAGAACACCCACGCGGCCAAGCAGTTCACCGGTCTCGACGGTTCGGACGTGCCGCTCGACGAGTCGATCGCCGCGTTCAACGCGATCATCGACGGCGAGTACGACCACTTCCCCGAGCAGGCGTTCTTCATGTGCGGTGGCATCGAGGACCTCAAGGCGAAGGCCAAGGAGCTCGGCGTCTCCTGAGTCCGTGACTCACGGGAGGGGTGGGCGAGTCCCACCCCTCCTGATACGCCCACTAGAATTTGACCCAACACCCGGCGAAGCCGCCGGGTGGTGACCCGAGGAGCCACCCTTGGCTGCTGAGCTGCATGTCGAGCTGGTCGCCGCGGACCGCAGTGTCTGGTCCGGCGAGGCCACCCTGGTCGTCGCGCGCACCACGTCCGGCGACATCGGCGTCATGCCCGGTCACCAGCCGCTTCTGGGTGTGCTGGAGTCGGGCCCGGTGACCATTCGTACGAGTGACGGCAACACTGTCGTCGCCGCCGTCCACGGAGGATTCGTCTCCTTCGCGGACAACAAGCTGTCACTGCTTGCTGAGATCGTCGAGCTGTCGGACGAGATCGATGTCCAGCGTGCGGAGCGGGCGCTCGAGCGCGCGAAGTCGGAGGCCGACGCCTCCGCCGAGCGTCGTGCGGACGTCCGACTGCGGGCGGTGTCGTCGCGCTGAAACCGGCGCGACGGCGTTTGACGTGACTCAGCCGCGGCCAGGTCCGGAGCAATCCGGACCGGGTCGCGGCTGAGGCGATGCGGGTGCAATTCTGTTGGTCCGTTACGAAGAGGCGAGGAGGTCGGTGCCGATGATTCTCACTCTGCTCGTGTGCGGACTCGTGTTGGTCGTTCTGGTGTTGGTGGGACTCTTCGTCTTCGGGCTGCGGCGCCGGCTCATCCAGCGCTCCGGCGGCACCTTCGACTGCAGCCTGCGCTGGGACGCCCCGGAGAAGGGCGACACCTCCGGCAAGGGCTGGGGGTACGGGGTCGCCCGCTACAACGGTGACCGGATCGAGTGGTACCGCGTCTTCTCGTACGCTCCCCGTCCTCGGCGGACCCTGGAGCGCTCGGCCATCGAGGTCGTCGACCGTCGCTCGCCGGACGGCGAGGAGGAGCTCGCGCTGCTCTCCGACGCGATCGTCCTCGGCTGTCTGCACCGCGGCGTCCGCCTGGAGCTCGCGATGGGCGAGGACGCGCTCACGGGTTTCCTGGCCTGGCTCGAGGCGGCGCCTCCGGGCCAGCGGGTCAACGTGGCGTAGGTACCCGAAGGCATGAAGAAGCCGGGGAGAACAGGGGGCGTACCTGTTCTCCCCGGCTTCGTCCTGGGGTGGGTTACTTCAGGCCGTCATTGATGGCGGACACCAACTCGCCGTTGGTGGTGTCACCGCTGAACTCCCAGAAGAAGGCACCTCCCAGGCCCTGCTGCTTCGACCAGGCCATCTTGCTCTTGACCGTCGCCGGGGTGTCGTACGACCACCAGTTGTTGCCGCAGTGGGCGTAGGCCGTGCCGGCGATGGTGCCGTTCGAGGGGCAGGAGTTCTTCAGGACCTTGTAGTCCTCGATGCCCGCCTCGTACGTGCCCTGCGCGGCGCCGGTCGCCGTGCCGCCGGGCTCCTTCTGTGTGACGCCGGTCCAGCCGCGGCCGTAGAAGCCGATGCCGAGCAGGAGCTTCGCGGCGGGTACGCCCTTCGCCTTCAGCTTCGTTATCGCGTCGGCGGAGTTGAAGCCGTCCTGCGGGATGCCCGGGTAGGAGGTGAGCGGGGAGTGCGGGGCCGTCGGGCCCTTGGCCGCCCACGCGCCGAAGAAGTCGTACGTCATGACGTTGTACCAGTCGGCGTACTGCGACGCGCCGCCGTAGTCGGCCGCGTCGATCTTGCCGCCGCTCGATCCGTCGGCGGTGATAGCGGCGGTGACCAGGGCGTCCTTGCCGAACTCGGTGCGGAACGCCTGCATCATGTTCTTCATCGACGCGGGACCGCTGGTGTCGCAGGTCAGGCCGCAGGCGTTGGGGTACTCCCAGTCCAGGTCGATGCCGTCGAAGACGTCGGCCCAGCGCGGGTCCTCCACCAGGTCGTGGCAGGACTTGGCGAAGGCCGCCGGGTTCTTCATGGCGTCGGTGAAGCCGCCGGACCAGGTCCAGCCGCCGAAGGACCACAGCACCTTGAGGTTCGGGTGCTTGGCCTTGAGCTTGCGCAGCTGGTTGAAGTTGCCGCGCAGCGGCTGGTCCCAGGTGTCGGCCTTGCCGTCGACGGACTGGTCGGCGGTGTAGGCCTTGTCGTAGTCGGCGTAGGCGTCGCCGATCGTGCACTTGCCGCCCTGGACGTTGCCGAAGGCGTAGTTGATGTGCGTGATCTTGGAGGCGGAGGCCGAGGTGTCGATGTTCTTCACGTGGTAGTTGCGGCCGTAGACGCCCCACTGGGTGAAGTAGCCGAGCTTGACCTTGTCACCCGGGCCGGGGCCCGGGTCGGTGCCGCCCGTGGTGTGCACCTTCACGGCGCCGGAGGCCGGTCCGGTCTGGTCCGCGGTGTCGCGGGCCTGGACCGTGTACGAGTAGTCGGTGCCGGCGGTGAGGCCGCTGTCGGCGTACGTGGTGCCGGTCACCGTGGCGACCTTGGCGCCGTCGCGCAGGACGTCGTAGTTCTTGACGCCCTTGTCGTCGGTGGCGGCCTTCCAGGAGAGCTTCGCCGAGGTGTTGGTGATGTCGGACGCGGTGGGGGTGCCCGGGGCCGACGGGGGGTTGTCGCCGGGGACGCTGCCGCCGTCACAACTGGCGCCGTTGAGCGTGCAGTTGGAGGGGGAGCCGGGGCCCGAGCCGTTGAACCCGAAGGAGACAGAGGCGCCGGGGGCGAGCGTCCCGTTCCAGCCGAGGTTCTTGGCGGTCCAGTGGTTGCCGGAGTTGGTGACGGTGGCGTCCCAGGCGGACGAGACCTTCGTGCCGGTGGGGAAGTCCCACTCGACGGCCCAGGAGCTGATGCTGGTGGTACCGGTGTTCTTGACGGTCCACTTGCCCTCGAAGCCGCTGCCCCAGTCCTGGGTCTTGGCGTACGTGGCGGTGGCCGCGGGGGCGGCTTCCGGCGCGGCTTCGGCGGAACCGCCGAGTGCGACCAGGGTGGCGAGCGGGAGCAGCAGGGTGGTGAGGCCTGCCACGGCTCTGTGTCTGAAGCGCAAGGTGCGCAAGGTGTGCTCCTCGGGTGAGATCCGGGGGTCTAGGAGGTGGATCCCTGCGCCGCCCGTGAGCACGTGGAACACGTGGGGGAGTGCTCACCGCAGTGCGGTGAGAATAGAAAGGTCTGGACCAGCGGTCAAGAGGTCTGAACCATTGGCCGGATCGCGCCGGTCGGGCACACCGGAGCCGGGCTCATACACCCAACTCCTGCGCGAGTACGGCGGCTTGCACCCTGCTGCGCAGCTCCAGCTTGGCGAGCAGTCGGCTGACGTGCGTCTTCACCGTCGCCTCCGCCATGTCCAGGCGTCCCGCGATCTCCGCGTTCGACATTCCTTCGCCGAGGCACGCGAGCACCTCGCGCTCGCGCCGGGTGAGGGTGTCGAGGATGGCGGGATCGGGCCCGTTCTCGCGGCGCACGGGCTTTGTGGTCCTCGGGGCGGCGAACTCGGCGATCAGCCGCCGGGTGACGGCCGGGGCGATCAGTCCCTCGCCGCGGCCGACCGCACGGACCGCCTCCAGGAGATCCTTGGCCTCGGTGTTCTTCAGGAGGAAGCCGGAGGCGCCGGCACGCAGCGCGCCGAAGACGTACTCGTCGAGGTCGAAGGTGGTCAGGACGAGCACATCCGCGAGAGCCTCGGCGACGACCTGACGGGTCGCCGAGACCCCGTCGAGGCGCGGCATCTGGATGTCCATGAGCACCAGATCGGGCCGCAGTTCACGGGCGAGCGCCACCGCTTCTTCGCCGTCCGACGCCTCGCCGACCACCTCGATGTCCGGCGCGCTGCGCAGGATCAGGACGAGCCCCGCCCGTACGGCGGACTGGTCCTCGGCGACGAGCACTCGGATCATGCGGAAGCTCCTTGGTCTGCGGGGTCGACGGGAAGGGCGGCACGGACGTCCCAGACCTTGCCGTCCGTGGTGCTCTCGGGGCCCGACTCGAAGGTGCCGCCGAGCAGTTCGGTGCGTTCGCGCATGCCGACGAGACCTGCTCCGGAGCCGGGTGCGCGGGGCCCGGCGGGGGAGCCGTACGGGCTGGTCACGTGGACGGCGAGGGAACGGGGGTGCTGGGTGAGCGTCACCGTGACCAGGCCGGGCGACGCGTGTTTGAGGGCGTTGGTCAGGGATTCCTGGACGATGCGGTACGCGGCGAGCTCGACGGGCGCGGGAAGCTTGGGGCCGTCCGGCTCGCGGCGGTCGTCGAGGGCGACGTCCAGACCATTGGTACGGGCGTTGTCGACCAGGGAGCGGAGACCGTCCAGGGTGGGCGCGACCGACGGCTCCCGGTCGTCGCCCGCGTCCCGCAGGATCCCGATGAGGCGGCGCATCTCGGCGAGGCCCTCGACGCTGTTCTCGCGGATGACGGCGAGGGCGTCGTGAGTGGTCTTCGGGTCGTCCAGGGAGAGCGCGGCCGTGGAGTGGATGGCGATCGCCGAGAGGTGGTTGGCGACCATGTCGTGCAGCTCGCGGGCCATCCGGGCGCGTTCCGCCGTGATGGCCTGTACGCGGTCCATCTCGGCCAGCAGCGCGGTCTGTTCGGCGCGCAGCTTGGCCGCGGCGGCGGCCTCGCGGTGGTTGCGCACCAGGACGCCGGTGGCCGCGGGACCGAAGGAGACGATGCCGGTGACCACGCCGAGGAGCACCGCTTCCGGCTCCCGCCACCACGCCAGCAGGCCGATCGTCAGGGCCACCGTGATCGCACCGGTGGTGAGCGGGATGCGGCGGGCCGAGGCCGGTGTCCCGTACACGACGGCCGCGTACATGATGTCCGTGAACATCAGGACCGACGCCAGGTTGCCCGCCGTGAACTGGTCGAAGGTCAGCGCGAGCGTGGCGCCGATCAGCGCGGTCCGGGGCATGCTCCGGCGCAGCAGTTCGAGTCCGCCCAGGACGAAGAGCGGGACCAGTGACCAGTTGAGGCCGAGCAGCCGGTCCGTCTGCATGGGCAGCCCGAGGCCCCACAGCGCGAGCCCGGCGAGGACGCTCGCCACGGCGATCTGTACGTCGACGCGGTCCGGGCGGGGGAGGGACAGGGCCATGCGTCCATCCAACACGGCGCGCCGTGGCGATGCCTGATCCTGAGGGAGGAACCGCGCGCTACATCGAAGGATGCAGTCCCACTTCGTCACTGACGACGATGGACCGCGGCCGGTCCGGCGGGAGCCTGGAGGGGTGACCGAGAGGAGCGAACCGTGATCGTCACGCTGATCATCATGTGCGAGGTCGGATTCTGGCTGCTGCTGGCGGGCGGCCTTGCCCTGCGGTACTGGGCGAAGATGCCGCGCGCGAGCATCGCCGTACTGCTCTGCGAGCCGATCCTCGAGGTCGTTCTGTTCGTCGTCACCGCGATCGACCTGAAGAACGGCGCGGAGCCGGACTGGAAGCACGGCCTGGCCGCCGTCTACATCGGCTACTCCATCGCGCTCGGCCACTACACGATCAAGTGGGTGGACGTCCGCGTCGCCCACCGCTTCGCGGGTGGCCCGCCGCCCGTCAAGCTCTACGGCATGGCTCGCGCGATCGACGAGTGGAAGATCGCCGCCCGCTGGATCCTCGCCGGTCTGATCGCGATGGCGCTGCTGCAGGGGGCGGCCTGGTACGTGGGCGACAACGGCGACACCGACTCACTGCGGATGTGGCAGCAGAGGATGCTGTGGCTGATCGGCATCAACGTGATCATCGCGGCGACCTACACGGTCTTCCCGAAGAAGGCGCCGGCGGTGCGGGACGGCGAGGAGAGGCCGAGCTCCCTCAGCAAGCTCTAACGCTCGCCGCCCGGCACCCACAGCACGTCCCCGACCTCCTTGTTCGCCGTCCGGGCCAGGATGAACAGGAGGTCGGACAGCCGGTTCAGGTACGTGGCGGTCAGCGGGTTCATGACCTCCCCGTGGACTTCGAAAGCGGCCCAGGTGGACCGTTCAGCCCGCCGCACGACCGTGCACGCCTGGTGCAGCAACGCGGCGCCCGGGGTGCCCCCCGGCAGGATGAAGCTGCGCAGCTTCTCCAGCTCCCCGTTGAACCGGTCGCAGTCCGCCTCCAGCTTGTCGACGTAGAACTGCTCGACGCGCAGCGGCGGGTACTCCGGGTCCTCGGCGACCGGCGTCGACAGGTCGGCGCCCACGTCGAAGAGGTCGTTCTGGACCCGGACCAGGACCTTCACGACCTCTTCGTCGAGCTGCCCGAGGGCGATCGCCGTGCCGATCGCGGCGTTGGCCTCGTTCGTGTCGGCGTACGCCGAGATCCGCGGATCGGTCTTGGCGGTCCGGCTCATGTCGCCGAGGGCCGTCGTGCCCTGGTCGCCGGTCCTGGTGTAGATGCGCGTCAGATTGACCATGAGGTCAGCCTAGTTACGCGCCCGCCCTCCGGAAGACACGTGTGCCGACCGTCACGGCCCCGAGCGTGAGCGCGGCCGCCATCAGGACGCCGTACAGCATTGCCGTACCCGCGTACTCGCCGACGTAGGCGGACCGCACCGCGTCCACGAGATAGCGGAAGGGCATGAAGTGCGAGAGCACGTCCAGCCAGCCCGGCGCGAGCGCCATCGGCAGCATCAGACCGGAGAGCAGCATCGAGGGCATGCTGACCGCGTTGATGACGGGGCCGAACTCGTGCGGCTTGGAGACGAGCAGGGCGAGCGCGTACGACAGCGACGCGAGGACGACCGTCAGGACCCCCACGAAGGCGAAGCCGATGAGGATGCCGGCGAGCGGCGCCCGCAGCCCCATGACCACGGCCGCGAGGACGAGCAGCACCGCCTGGAAGACGAAGAGCGCGGCATCGCGCAGCACCCGCCCGAGCAGCAGCGCGAGCCGGCTGATCGGCGTCACCCGCATCCGCTCCACCACGCCGAACTGCTTCTCGATGATGATCGCGAATCCGCTGTACGAGGCGCCGAACAGGCCGAGTTGGAGGAGCAGGCCCGGCACGAGCACCTGCCAGGAGTCACCGCGCGAGCCGAGCGGCAGGTCGGTCAGGAGCGGGCCGAAGAAGAGCAGGTAGAGCAGCGGCATCAGGACGCCGAAGAGGATCTGGAACTTGGAGCGCAGGGTCTGGCGGGCGTACCGCCCGAAGATCAGTGCGGTGTCGGAGAGAAACGCAGACATGAGTGAGGTCCTGGGGTCCGAGGGGAGATCGTGGGCGTTCAGACGGCGACCGGCGCCGTGTCCTTGGGGGTGAGGTCGCGCCCGGTGACGGCGAGGAACGTGTCCTGGAGCGAGGCGTCGACGGAGCCCCCGTACCGGAGCTTGAGCGCGCTCGGTGTGCCCTCGGCGACCACGACGCCCTTGTCGATGACGACGAGGCGGTCGCAGAGCGCGTCGGCCTCGTCGAGGTAGTGCGTGGTCAGGACGACGGTGGTGCCGTGCTCGTCGCGCAGCCGCCGCACAAGGGCCCACAGGTCGGCCCTGCTGCCCGGGTCGAGCCCCGTGGTCGGTTCGTCGAGGAAGAGCACCTCGGGCCGGTGCATGAGCCCCATGGCGATGTCGAGGCGCCGCCGCTGGCCGCCGGAGAGGGTCGCGCACTTGCGGTCGAGGTGGTCGGTGAGGTCCAGGTCCGTGGCCAACTCCGCCGCACGGTCGGCTGCTTGGGGCTTGGTCAGGCGGTAGAGGCGCCCCTGGGTGACCAGTTCCTCGCGTACGGAGATGTTGAGGTCGACGCCGCCGGACTGCGCCACGTACCCGATCCTGCGCCGTACGGAGGCCGGGTCGCGGGCCAGGTCGCAGCCCGCGACGGTGGCGGCGCCGCCGGTGGGCGCGAGGAGCGTGGTGAGCATGCGCAGCGTCGTCGTCTTGCCCGCGCCGTTCGGTCCGAGGAAGCCGAGGATTTCGCCGGGGGCGACGGTCAGGTCGATGCCGCGCACGGCTTCGACGGTGCCGCGTTTGGTCCGGAAGGTCTGGGTGAGTCCGGCCGTGCTGATGATTGCCATGGCGACCACAAAAACAGAGTCGCTTAAATTTTGCAATCACTCCAAGTTTTCAGTTGCCCTAGCCAGTGGTCGTAAAGTGAGGTCATGGCTGAAGGACTCAGGGAGCGCAAGAAGCGGCAGACGAAGCAGCGGATCTCGGACATCGCGACGGGGCTCTTCCTGGAGCACGGCTTCGTCACGGTGACCGTCGCGGACGTCGCGGAGGCCGCCGACGTCTCGGTGAACACCGTCTACAACTACTTCCCGGTCAAGGAGGACCTCTTCCTCGACCGGGGCGAGGCCGTCATCGACCGGCTCTCCGGCTACGTACGCGGCCGTCGCGCCGGGGAGTCCGCGGCCGCCGCCGTCCTGCGCGAGCTGCGCTCGGACGTGGAGGGCGTGTCGCCCTCCATCGGCCTCTTCACGGGCTGGGCCGACTTCATGAAGGTCATCACCGACGCCCACGGCCTGCGCTCGCGACTCTGGGAGATCCAGCAGGAGGCGCTCGACCACCTCAGGAAGACCCTCGCCGACGAGATGAAGGCCGCCGACGACGACCCCATGCCCGGCCTGATCGCGGGTCAGCTCTCGTGGGTCCACGGCACCCTCATGGCGTGGATCGGCGACGAGATGACCAAGTGCCGCAAACCCGCGGAAGTGTCGCGTGATGCCCTCGTCCTGCTCGACGA
The DNA here is from genome assembly GCF_053610705.1 of Streptomyces sp. NPDC054872. NCBI lineage: Bacteria > Bacillati > Actinomycetota > Actinomycetes > Kitasatosporales > Streptomycetaceae > Streptomyces > Streptomyces sp. NPDC054872. The sequence goes on from NZ_JBSGYY010000004.1 coordinate 254,480, forward strand.
GATGGAGGACCTGCTCGGCGAGAAGGTCCTCAACTACGCGGTGCGCGAAGCCGAATGAGGCGTACCGGTGTGATGTCCGTCATCTGAGACGTGACGCGCGTTACTTCACGGCCACAGTCGCGCTCACGAGCGCTAATGTCCGCCGCAGAGGCAAACGTAAACAGCGTGTAAGCCAGGCGTGATAAGCGGTAGGGGAGTCGGAACAGTGGCACGGAAGCTCGCCGTCATCGGAGCCGGACTCATGGGGTCCGGCATCGCACAGGTCTCCGCCCAGGCAGGCTGGGACGTCGTCCTGCGTGACGTCACCGATGAGGCCCTGACCCGTGGCACCGACGGGATCAAGGCGTCGTACGACAAGTTCGTGAGCAAGGGCAAGCTCGCCGCCGAGGACGCCGAGGCGGCGCTCGGGCGCATCACGACGAGCACCGACCTGGACGCCGTCGCCGACGCGGACATCGTCGTCGAGGCCGTCTTCGAGAAGCTCGAGGTCAAGCACGAGATCTTCCGTGCGCTCGACAAGATCGTGCGCGAGGACGCCGTGCTCGCGTCGAACACCTCTGCCATCCCGATCACGAAGATCGCAGCCGTGACGGAGCGTCCGGAGCGCGTCGTGGGCGCCCACTTCTTCTCGCCGGTGCCGATGATGCAGCTGTGCGAACTCGTGCGCGGCTACAAGACCAGCGACGAAACCCTCGCCCGCACGCGTGAGTTCGCCGAGTCCGTCGGCAAGACCTGCATCGTCGTGAACCGCGACGTCGCGGGGTTCGTGACGACCCGTCTGATCTCGGCGCTCGTCGTCGAGGCCGCCAAGCTGTACGAGTCGGGCGTCGCCACCGCCGAGGACATCGACATCGCGTGCAAGCTCGGCTTCGGGCACGCCATGGGGCCGCTCGCGACCGCCGACCTGACGGGCGTCGACATCCTGCTGCACGCCACGAGCAACATCTACACGGAGTCCCAGGACGAGAAGTTCGCGCCGCCCGAGCTGATGCGCCGGATGGTTGACGCCGGTGACATCGGACGCAAGAGCGGGCAGGGCTTCTACAAGCACTGACGTCTGTTTCCTCCTCCGCGGGGTCACCCCTCGGAGTGAATTCGGTATCGGTTCGCTTACAGACGGCAACTTCCTTGCCCATGCGGCAGTCAGTTGCAGTGACATACGCAGACGCCATACGGAACAGACGTCACACGAAACTCAGCACTCTCGGGGAGCGCATATGCACATCAGGGGCGACCAGGCCCAGCTGGTCGTCGGGGGACGCCTCGACGTACGCAGCGCGGCGGACGCCCGAACGGTCCTGCACTCGGCCGTCGACGACGGCGCCGGCGACCTGGTGCTCGACCTGTCCGAACTCGACTCGTGGGACGCCACGGGACTCGGCGTCATCATGGGCGCGCACCGGCGCGCGGGACGGTGCGGACGCCGGCTCGTGCTCCGCAGTGTGCCGCCGCAGATGAAGCGCCTGCTCGTGGCCACCCGGCTGCACAGGATCCTTGCCATCGAGGGCGGCATCGGGGTCGAATCGCTTCCCCGCGTGTGACGGGGAACTCTCCCCGCGTGTGACGGGGAACTCGCGCACAATCCTCACGAAGCTGTGACGTCTCGGACGGCGCGGTACCCCGCCCGTTCGTAGATACTGAGCGAAGGTCTAGGGTTCGGTCGCCCACCGTCATGACGACAGACGCCCGAGCGGGGGCACCGGACCAGAAGCGACAGCGCAGTGTGCACAAGGCCGGAGGGGGCTGTGTACACGACGCATCTGGGGGGCTTTGACCATGGACCCGATGAACCGGGGACCGGAAGAGTACGGCCATGACGGCAACAACGACGACGATTCGGCGCGTCCCGTGCGTCCACCGCGTGATCCTCTGACACCAGACTTCGGACAGCCCGCGCCCGCGCTCGCCCGCACCGTGCAGCTCGTCTCGGGCGACTTCCTGCTCACCGTGAACCCCGTCGACGGCAGCGAGATCGAACCCTGCCCGCCCGGCGAGCGCCCCGAACGGCCCGTCAAGCGCACCGCCGCCGAGCGCGCCGAGGTGCGCCGCGCCTCGGCGCCGCCCGTGCCGCCGGGGCCCGCACTGCCCCGGCTGCCGCTCCTGGAGCGCCAGGAGGAGCGCGAGCGGCTCGTACGCCTGCTCGCACGCGGGCGCTCGGTGCGCCTCACCGGACCCGCGGGCTCGGGGCGCACGTCGCTCCTGAACGCCGTCGCGGAGGACTGCGCGGACCTCGCACCGGACGGCGTCGTACGGCTCTCCGGGTACCACAAGACGCCGGCCGACCTGCTCCAGGACCTCTTCGGCTCGGTCTACAACGCCCCGCTGCACCGCCCCGACCGCGCCCTGCTGCTCGAACTCGTCCACGACATCGGCGCCGTCGTCGTCCTGGACGACTGTGAGTTCGGCGCCGCGGCCCTGGAAGAGCTGCTGGACGCCACGCCCGAGTGCGCCTTCCTGATCTCCGCGACCCCCGACGTCGCGGCGCCGTCGCCCGACTCGCACCTCGAAGAGGTCTTCCTCGGCGGCCTCGGCCGCAGCGGCGGCCTCGAACTCCTGGAGCGCGCCGTCGGCCGCGTCCTCACGGACGACGAGGCGGGCTGGGCCGGCGACCTCTGGTTCGAGTCGGAGGGGCTGCCCCTGCGCTTCGTCCAGGCGGGCGCCCTGCTGCGCCAGCGTGACCAGCTGCGCGCCGACCCGAACGCCTTCGACGAGTACGGCTATTACGCCGAGGGACCGGTCGACGCGCCGTTCGACGCCGAGGGCCACGACGTACCGCTGCCCTCGCTCGCCGACGGCGCGGCGCCCGCGGTGCTGCTCGCGTCCCGCCTGAGCCCGTCGGCGCGCACCACACTGCGGTTCGCCGTCGCACTCGGCGGGGAACTGCCGCACCAGGCGCATCTGCCCGCGCTCGTGGGGGACACCCACGCGGACGCGGCCCTCGCCGAGCTGGTCTCCACCGCGCTCGTCACACCCGTCGGCTCGCACTACCGGCTCGCCGCCGGGGTCCGTACGCAATTGGAGGCCTCCGGGTACGCGGACGACGCCGCCGAGCGCGCACAGGGCGCCGCCCAGCACTACGCCTGGTGGGCCGGGCACCCCTCGGTCGGCCCGGAGCGGGTGGTGGCCGAGGCGGACGCCGTGCTCGCGGCCCTCGGGGTCCTGGTGGCGGGGCAGTCCGCATCGGGAGCATCGGTCGGCGGTGAGGAGAGCGCCGCGGTGCTGCTCGCCCGTACGGTCGCGCCCGCCTTCGCGGGAGGGCTCGACTGGGGCGCCTGGGAGCGTGCCCTGCGGTCGGGCCAGGAGGCCGCACGGACCGCGGGCGAGGTCGCCGAAGAGGCGTACTTCCACCACGAACTCGGCATCCTCGCGCTCTGCGGCGGACAGCTCGACCGGGCCCGCGTCGAGCTGGAGGCCTCCGTCGGCCTGCGCGGCGCGCTCGCCGACAAGCGGGGCACGATCGCGGGCCGCAGGGCCCTCGCCCTGGTCGCCGACCGCTCGGGCGGCCTCATTCCGGGCGCGAGCCCGGCGGCGGGCGAGGAGATGCCCGACGCGCGCCACGACGAGTCGGCGTCGCCCCCCGGCGGCGTACCGGCGGCGTTCGCGCTGCCCGCACCGCCTCCCGAGCCCGAGACCCTGGTCACCCGCAACGCCGCGCCCGCGGTGGGCGCGAGCCCCGCTCCGACCCGGCGCTCCATCGTCAACGGCACCCGGCGCAACCTCGTGGCGGCGGGCGCGGGAGCCCTCCTCGCCGCGGTGCTCGGCACCGTGGTGACCCTCGGCGCGACGTCGGACAAGAACGACAACCCGCCCGACAAGGTCAAGACCGAGCAGTCGGCGAGCGAGGACCAGGACGACGACGGCCTGACCGCCGACAAGCCGGCCGAGGACTCGACGAGCCGCCCGGACAGCGACGGACCGGACAACATCCCGGGCACCGCCGACGACGGCACCCCGAGCGAGAGCGACGACCCGTCGGACAAGCCGAGCGACAGCGGCAAGCCGTCCGACGACACCTCGGACAAGCCGACGGCGAAGCCGACGGACAAGCCGACCACCAAGCCACCCACGACGAAGCCGCCGACGACCAAGCCGCCCACCACGAAGCCGCCCACGACCAAGCCGCCGACGACCCCGCCGCCGAGCACTACGCCGCCGAGCACGGATCCGACTCCGGACCCGCCGTCGACCCCGGACACCTCGGACTCGGCGAGCAGTTCGGTGAGCGGCCCGGCGACGAGCGAGGGCGCGTCGGGCTCGGCGTCGACGATCTGACGCACGGACGAGAGAGGGCCGGGTCCCGTCGGACCCGGCCCTCTCTCGTACGGAAAACTTCTAGAACAGCCGCAGCTTGTCGTCCTCGATGCCGCGCATCGCGTTGTAGTCGAGGACGGCGCACCCGATGCCGCGGTCCGTGGCGAGCACGCGGGCCTGCGGCTTGATCTCCTGGGCGGCGAAGATGCCCTTGACGGGAGCCAGGTGCGGGTCGCGGTTCAACAGCTCCAGATAACGGGTGAGTTGCTCGACGCCGTCGATCTCGCCGCGCCGCTTGATCTCGACGGCGACGGTCTGCCCGTCGGCGTCGCGGCAGAGGATGTCCACCGGCCCGATCGCCGTCATGTACTCGCGCCGGATCAGTGAATAGCCCTCGCCGAGCGTCTCGATCCGGTCGGCGAGGAGCTCCTGAAGGTGTGCTTCCACGCCGTCCTTGATGAGGCCGGGATCGACGCCCAGTTCGTGCGAGGAGTCGTGCAGGATCTCCTCCATCGTGATGATGAGTTTCTCGCCCGCCTTGTTCACGACGGTCCACACGCCCGCGTCGTCCCCCGTCCCCTCCTTCAAGGTGCAGGGCGGGGACATCCAGTTGAGAGGTTTGTAGGCCCGGTCGTCCGCGTGGATCGAGACACTGCCGTCCGCCTTCACAAGGATCAGGCGGGGGGCCGACGGGAGATGGGCTGTGAGCCTGCCCGCGTAATCCACGGAGCATCGGGCAATGACGAGACGCATGGGGCGCAACGCTACTCGACCCCAGGTGGTCCGCGCGATTCCTCCGGCGATGGCCCTGTTCGATCCTGGCCGGTTATGTTCCCAATCTCCTGGTGCAGCGCGGGTCCGGTGCTTACCGTATAAGCAGGAGGTCGCCATGCATGCACGCTGCGTGCATGGGCCCCTGCCCTGTCCGGAAGCCCCCGCTCCCCGGGGGTGCGAGAGGAGAACCCATGTCGCTCGACGTCTCACCGGCACTGTTGGAACAGGCCGAGCGAGGCGAGGTCGATGAAGCGGAATTCGTCGACTGCGTCAGGACCTCCCTGCCTTACGCCTGGGAGATGATCAGCTCCCTCGTGGCTCAGCTGAAGGTTGACGGTGGCGAGTTCGCCGACAACCAGACGCCGCCGCCGAGTGAGCAGGCACGCGGACAGCTCCTGCGGGCGCTGGCGAGTGACGCGATTCGCGGCGCTCTGCAGCGCCACTTCGGAGTGCGTCTCGCATTCCAGAACTGCCACCGTGTGGCGGTGTTCCCGTTGGATGCATCCTCGGACGACAGGCTCGCCCGGTTCACCTCGATCCGGGGCCAGCTGCTCAACCAGTCGCCCGAACTGCGGGACTGCTGAGGTTTTTTGCTGCCGCTCCGTACGCGGGAGGTGTTCTGGTACAGGAGCGGCAGCTCCCCGCCCCGGCGGCTCAGCCGAGCTGGGGCAGCACTTCGGCCCCCAGCCTGCGGACGTTCTCCTCCGTCGTCGCCAGATCGCCCGAGCCTTCGACGAGCAGCGCGAAGCGGGTGATCCCGGTGCGCTCCGAGGTCGCCGCGATCCGGTCGGCGCACAGCTGCGGGGTTCCCACCGGATGCAGGCCGCAGAGCAGCTCCGTGTACGCGAGCGGGTCTCGTATGGCCCGTGCCCGGCCGTCGACCGTGACGTGCGCGTCGAGCCCTTGCCTGAGCCACCCCGGCATCGCCTTCTGCAGCGTCTCCGCCGCGTCCAGGCGCCGGTCCGCGATCTGCGCGACCCCGGCGGAGACGTGCGCGGCCCTCAGGACCTCCTCCGGCGTGCGCCCCGCGGCGCGCGCGTGCCTCCGCCACAACGCCACCATTTCGGCCTTCTCCTCGTCGCCGACGTGCATGCCGAGCAGCATCGGCAGCCCGCGTTGCGCGGCGAGCCGCACGCTGGCCGGTGAGGTGCAGGCGACGATCACCTCGGGCCCGCCGGGCACCTCTCCGGCATCCTCGCCCGAACCGCTCAGCGCCTCTTGGGGCCGTGGCACCACGGCGACCTCGCGGAACGGGAAGCGGTCCGCGTCGCTCGCGACCCGGGGCTCGGTCAGCCACCGCAGCAGCAGGTCGAGCGACTCCGGGAAGCCCTTCTCGTACGCTTCGAGGCCCGACCCGAAGACCTCCAGGTCCACCCACGGTCCGCCGCGCCCCACTCCCAGCGAGAAGCGCCCGCCGGACGTCAGGTGCAGCAGGGCCGCCTGCTCGCCCAGGGCGACGGGATGAACCGTCGGCAGGACACTCACGGCGGTGCCGATCCGGATGCGCCGCGTACGCCCGAGAAGGAGCGCGGCCAGCGTCACGGCGGACGGACACGTGCCGTACGGCACGAAGTGGTGCTCGGCGAGCCAGACCGAATCGAGCCCTGCCTCCTCGGCCACCTCGGCGGACCGCACCGCACGGTGCAGTGCCTCCCCCTGCCCCTGTCCGGGGAACTGGGCGGCCAGAACAAAACTACCTACACGCATCGCACTCCTGCCTCCTTGGCGCCGACGCAGGCACTCCCCCTACGGGCAACAACGCATGACACGTGCCAAAGGCACGGCTTGGCATGAAGGTTGACGGATTTTCTGCGAAATGCAGGGGGGATCTGTGGGGGTTGGTGCTGGACGACTACCCGGGTCCGCTCCGCGTAGGCTGGACTCACCCTGGCCCCGTACATCCCGTGAGGTGTCCCGTGTCCCCGCGTCGCAACCGCCCGAAAGGCGCCGGAGAAGACAGTCCGCGCATGGACGGGGAAACGACGGGCCGCTACGGCGGCTTCCAGTCCACCGAGAGCTGGCGTGGTGAGCAGTGGAGTCTGCGCCATGTCGCGGGCGCGAGCGCGGCCGGCAAGACCTACCGCTGCCCCGGCTGCGACCAGGAGATCCCCTCCGGGCTCGCGCATGTGGTGGCCTGGCCCGAGCACTCCGGGGTCGACGAGCGCAGGCACTGGCACAAGGCCTGCTGGAACGCGAAGGACCGCCGCACCACGCGGGTGCAGCGGTCCCGGAACGCGCCCAGGTACTGACGGCTGTACGGCAGTACGGCGATGTGGCTGTACGGGGCTACACGTCGCGCTTCTCCAGGAGCGCGAAGGCGCCGACGATCGCGGCCGCCGTCACGCCGACGAGCAGCAGCAGCTGCGAGGTGCCGCCGCTTTCCCCGTCCATCTCGAAGATCTTGGCGAGCGAGTTGATGGCGTTGTAGTCCATCATCTTCTCGCCCAGCGGGCGGGTGCCCTCCGAGATCATCAGGAACACCGGCAGGATCGCGGGGACCAGGACCACGCCGAGCATCGCGGTGATCGCACCCGCGGAGTGGCGCAGCATCGACCCGGCGGCGAGCGCCAGGACGCCCAGGAGCGAGACGTACAGCCCGCCCTTGAGGACCGTGCCCGACCAGTCGACGTCGCCGGCCTCGGGACCGCTGTGCATCCCCGACGTCATCAGGCCCACGAGCAGGATGGAGCCCGCCGAGACGACGAAGGCGATCACGAAGAAGATCAGGATCTTGGCGGCGAGCACGCGGTAGCGCTGGGGGGACGCCGTGAACGTCGTACGGATCATGCCCGTGCCGTACTCGGACGACGTGACCAGGACACCGAGCGTGATCAGACAGATCTGGCCGAGGACGAGACCGAAGAACGCCGGGATGGTGAACGGCACGTCCGCGTAGTCGCGGTCCTGGGTCTGGCCGGCCACCAGCAGGCCGATGCCGACGACCAGGAGGAAGAAGACGCCGAGGGTCCACATCGTCGAGCGGACCGACTTGATCTTCGTCCACTCGGACGCGAGGGCGTTGCCGAGGTGGGTCTTCCTGACCGGGATCGGCGAGGTGTAGGCGTTGTTCATCGCCTGCTGCCACGCCGAGGGCGGCGCGGGGGCGGCCGGCGGGGGAGCCATCGGGGCGCCTTGCGGCACGGGGGCGCCGGCCTGTGCGTAAGCCTGCTGGGGTGCGTGCTGGGGTGCCTGCTGGGGCTGCGCCTGCGGCTGCGGAGTCGGAGGCGTGGTCATCGGGGGTCCTCGCTGTCGCGCTTGGTCATGTCAGGGGCGGGCGCCTGCGGGGCGGCGGCCGCGTACGGGTTCGGGGTGCCCTGCGGCGCGCCGGGGGCTCCCTGAGGCATCCCCTGGGGCGCGCCCTGCGGCATCGCGAAGGGCTGGCCGCCCTGCTGGGGCGGCGGCGGTGCGTACCACCCGGGCTGGCCCTGGCCGGGCACCGGCATCTGCTGCGGCGGCATCGCGCCCGGCGGCAGCTGCTGCTGCAGTCCCGCGCGCTGGTCGACGGTCGAGCGGTAGTCGACGGCGCCCTGCGTCATCCGCATGTACGCCTCTTCCAGCGAGGCCTGGTGCGGGGAGAGCTCCCACACGCGGACGTCCGCGTCGTGCGCGAGGTCGCTGATGCGGGGGAGTGGAAGGCCGGTCACGCGCAGCGCGCCGTCCTGCTCGGGCATGACCTGGCCGCCGGCCTCGCTCAACGCGGCGGACAGCTTCTCGCGCTGCTGCACATCGCCTTCCGGCGTACGCACCCGGGCGAAGTCGGCCGAGTTGTGCGAGATGAAGTCCTTGACGCTCATGTCCGCGAGCAGCTGCCCGCGGCCGATGACGATCAGGTGCTCGGCGGTGAGGGCCATCTCGCTCATGAGGTGCGAGGAGACGAAGACCGTGCGGCCCTCGGCGGCGAGCGACTTCATCAGGTTCCTGACCCAGAGGATGCCCTCGGGGTCGAGGCCGTTGACCGGCTCGTCGAAGAGCAGCACCTGCGGGTCGCCGAGCAGGGCGGCGGCGATGCCGAGGCGCTGGCCCATGCCGAGCGAGAAGCCCTTGGAGCGCTTCTTCGCCACTTCCTGGAGGCCCACGACACCGAGCACCTCGTCGACCCGGCGGGCCGGGATGCCGGAGAGCTGCGCGAGGCACAGGAGGTGGTTACGGGCGTGCCGCCCGCCGTGCACCGCCTTGGCGTCGAGCAGCGCGCCGACCTGGCGGGGGGCGTTGGGGAGCTTGCGGTACGGGTAGCCGCCGATCGTCACCTGGCCCGTGGTGGGTTGGTCGAGCCCGAGGATCATGCGCATGGTCGTCGACTTGCCGGAGCCGTTCGGGCCCAGGAAGCCGGTGACCGTGCCGGGTCGCACCTGAAAGGAAAGGTTGTACACGGCTGTCTTGGCGCCGTAGCGCTTCGTCAGGCCGACTGCCTCGATCATTCTCCGCACCCATCGAATGGTTCAGGACGTCGGGGCACACGCCCCCGTAAGGGTTAGGAGGGTATCCGAGCGTTGACGGTTCCGGCCAAGAGTGAGTAAAGGGCTCGATCCTCACCGAGCCGAAGGCAGGGAGCCCTCCAGCGCGGGCAACTCGTCGTACACGCGCAGCCGGCTCGACTCGTCGACGTACGGCAGGAAGTCGGTCTGCGGCAGCACCCAGCCCTCCTCGCCGAAGACGTGCGTGCCCAGCTCACGCAGCCGGGACGAGGATCCCGCCGCCGCGACCCAGCTCGCCGGGTCGGGACCGAGCAGTTCCCTCAGGCGGGGCGCGTCCTTCAGGAGCGCGGCGAGCAGTTCCGCCTGGTCGCCGCCGCCGGCCCGAGGACGTTCGGTCACCGGGTCGGCGAGGACGCCGTGCGCGCTGAAGTAGATGTACGCGCCGCCGAGGCGCTCACCGGACGGCATGGTCATCTCGAAGTCGTCGCCCGGCAGGATGGCCCTGCGGTAGTCGGGGAACTCCGTGTCGTCGACCGCCTTGAGCTGCGTGGCGTCCAGCCAGGTCACCACCAGCGGTGTCTCCGCGTCCCGGTCCACGTACGGGGTGCCCGCGACATAGCCCGCGGGGCTGATGTGCCCGGAGCAGCCGACCGCGATGCCGCGCACCCGGACCGGCACCATGGGCACGACGGCGGGGATGCCGAGCCGGGTCAGTTTGTACGCGACCTGGCCGGGCGACGCGTTCGACCCCACGGCGATCACCGGGTGGCGGCGGCCGGTGACGGCCTGGCCCCGGTCCAGCAGTGCCTCGTCGAGGCGGCGCCGCACCGGCTCCTGCACGTACCACTCGCCGAGCCGCTCGGCCCGTACGTCGAGCCGGAGCAGCTCGCCGCCGTCGAGCAGCGACGGAGCGGGGGTGGGGCGGCCGGGGTAGGTCAGTGGCTCTCTGGCCGGTACGCCGTCCAGCCCCAGCGACTCCAGGCTTCGGTCCTCGGTCCTCACGATGGCGCCCTTCGGGGATGGTCACGCGGTGCGGGGACAGCCTTCCACGGGAACACGTACCCGCGCCGCCGCTTCACCGCTCATCGACCGACGGGTTAACCCCGGCCGGTTGCGGGAAAGAAGCCAATCCACCGTGGGGGGCCGGATGAAGTCCGGTACGGGGGAGGGGAGTTGGGGTCCTTGGTGAGATGGCCTCGCAGGGGTGGCGCGCACCCGCGGTATCGGACGTCTGCGCGAGGATGGATCGCGGGCCGGTCCGTCCACGCCCTGCTGCTCATGACCCTGACCGTGCTCGCCGGGGTCTCCGCCGTGATCGCCGTGCTGTGGACGGTGGCCGAGGACTCGCCGCGCTCCCTGAGCGAGCGGTTCGGTGATTCTGAACGGTTGTTCGACCTCGTGCTGTCCGCGCTGCGCGCGTGCGTCGGCACGGACAACCTCGATCCCCAGGCCGGGAGCACCGCGCAGCAGCTCATGGCGACCATGGCCTCGGTGATCGGCGCACTCGCGCCCGCCGTGCTCCTCGGCTTCGTACTGATCAAGATGTTCGCGCTGCGGCCGTTCGTCTGGCGACGCCGGGCGTCCATCTCGCATGCGTGGACCGCCGACTTCCCCGGGTACCGGCGCACCCACGCGCAGAGCGAGGACGCGATCATCGCGATCCGGTTCTACAACCGCTTCGACAATCTCTCCGTCGTCGACCTGCACGCCCGCGCCCACCTCCGCTACCTCGAACGCTCGCCGCATGACGGCAGCCTCGTCATCTACAAGAAGTGGCTCCATGTGCTCGACGAGAAGGGCGAACCGGCCGAGGAGCGCTGCTGGCTCGCCGTCGAGCGGGGTGCCCCGTTCACCGTGTGGATCCCGGTCGACGCTCCGGTGCCGCGGCTGCCGTTCACCCACATCCAGGGCAAGGACCTGTCGCAGTCGGCCGGTGTGGAGCTGATGGTGCGGCTGACCGCGCGGACCGTGGGCCTGGGGACGGAGGTCGCGGACGAGCGGTGGTTCAAGGTCGGGCCCGAGGACTTCGAGCTGGGCCGCTTCGTGCCGCTCGAACCGGATCTGCAGCGTGATGTGTGGGAGTGGGACGGCTGGCGCGGCTTCGATGAGCTGCTGCCGCCGGACGAGGGCGCTACGCGTCCCTCTTCTTGAGTAGTGCGTAGCCGCCGAGCAGCGCCACCACCACCCATACCCCCATGATCGCTAGGCCGCCCCACGGTCCGTACGGGGTGTCGTCGTCCAGGGGGGTCTTCACCTGCATGATCTTGCTGCCGGCCTGGTCGGGGAGGAAGCGGCCGATCTTCTTTGTGGCCGAGACGTTGCCCAGGATGCTGGAGATGAGGAAGAAGAACGGCATCAGGATGCCGAGGGACAGCATCGGGCTGCGCAGCATCGTCGCGACGCCCATCGAGAACATCGCGATGAGCGTCATGTAGAGCCCGCCGCCGATCACCGCGCGCAGCACGCCGGGATCGCCGATCAGCGCCTTGTGCTCGCCGAGCATCGCCTGGCCGGCGAAGAACGCGATGAAGCTCGTGACCAGGCCCACCACCAGGCAGAGCAGGGTGGCGACCGCGACCTTGCTGGCCATGAAGGTGGCGCGCTGCGGGACCGCGGAGAGCGAGGTGCGGATCATGCCGGTGCTGTACTCGTTCGACACGACGAGGACGCCGAAGACGATCATCGCGAGCTGGCCGAGGCTCATGCCGGCGAAGCTGGTGAAGGTCGGGTCGAAGACCCGGCGGTCCTGGGCGTTGAGGCTGTCGTAGTCGTTCTTCGCCAGAATGCTGATCAGCAGACCGAGCCCGACCGTGACGACCAGCGCGAGACCCAGCGTCCACACGGTCGACGAGACCGAGCGGATCTTGGTCCACTCCGACTTCAGTACCTGCGTCGCGGCCATCGCTCAGGCCCCCCTCTTCGGCTGCTGCCAGCTCTCGCCCCAGCCGGCTGCCTGCGCCGGGGGCGGCGGGGCGGCGCCGGAGCCCGCGTGGTCGGCGTGCGCGTGATACTCCACGGACTCCGCGGTGAGCTGCATGAACGCCTCTTCGAGCGAGGCCCGCTGAGGGCTCAGTTCATGGAGTACGAGCTGATGGCGGGCGGCGAGTTCACCCAGGTCCTCCGCCGAGGTGCCGTCGACCTCGACGGCGCCGTTGCCCGCCTCGACCGCGGTGACGCCCTCCTGGTGCAGCACGTCGAGGAGACGCTCGCGCTGCGGGGAGCGCAGCCGGACGTAACTGCGTGAGTTCTGCTGGATGAAGTCCGCCATGGAGGTGTCGGCGAGGAGTCGCCCCTGGCCGATGACGACGAGATGGTCGGCGGTCAGCGCCATCTCACTCATCAGGTGCGAGGACACGAAGACCGTGCGGCCCTGCGAGGCCAGGGACTTCATCAGGTTCCGGATCCAGTGGATGCCCTCGGGGTCGAGCCCGTTGACCGGCTCGTCGAACATCAGGATCTCGGGGTCGCCGAGCAACGCGCCCGCGATGCCGAGCCGCTGCCCCATGCCGAGCGAGAAGCCCTTGGCCTTCTTCCTGGCGACCTGCGTCAGGCCCACGGTGTCCAGGACCTCATGGACGCGGGCGCGCGGGATGCCGTTGCTCTGGGCGAGGCACAGGAGATGGTTGAAGGCGCTGCGCCCGCCGTGCATGGCCTTGGCGTCGAGCAGGGCGCCGATGTACTTGAGCGGGTCCTTCAGCTGGGCGTACCGCTTGCCGTCGATCCGCGCGGCGCCCGCCGTGGGGTTGTCGAGCCCGAGCATCATCCGCATCGTCGTGGACTTGCCGGCGCCGTTGGGCCCGAGGAAGCCGGTGACGATGCCCGGATGCACGGTGAAGGTGAGGTTGTTGACGGCCAGCTTCTCGCCGTACCGCTTGGTCAGCCCCTCGAGCTCGATCATGCGGCCACGCTAAAACGGGACAGAGCCCCCTGCCACCGGAGCGGCAGAGGGCTCTGAGAGCGTCCGACAGCCCTATCGGGTCTGCTGGGCAGGCACCCCACGAGAGACCGGCTCGTCCTCGGCGGGCGAACCGGCGGCGGCCACCGCCGCACCCGTGAGCGTGGCCAGCATCTCGCGCACGTTGGTGAGCTGCGCGTTGATGGAGTCCCGACGGTTCGTCAGGGCGGCGAGCTCCCGCTCGGACTCCGAGCGAATCCGGTCCGCCTTGGCGTTCGCGTCGGCGACGATGTCCTCCGCCTGACGCTGAGCGGTCTCCACCGTCTGGCGAGCGCGACGCTCGGCGTCCGTGCGGAGCTTCTCGGCCTCCAGGCGGAGCTGCTCGGCGCGGTGCTCGATCTCCGCGAGGCGCTTCTCGGCCTTGGCCTGACGCGAGGCCAGGTCACGCTCCGACTGCTCGCGGCGCTTGGCGAGGTTCGTCTCGAAGTCGGCCGCGGCCTGGGCGGCCTTGGCGCGGGTCTCCTCGAAGAGGGCGTCCGCCTCCTCGCGCTTCTGCTGCGCGTCCTTCTGCGCCTCGCTGCGCAGCGCGCCCGCCTCGCCCTTGGCCTTCTCGACGATACGGACGCCCTCGTCCTCCGCCTTGGCCTTGCGCTCGGCCGCGAACGACTCGGCGTCGTTGCGCACCTGCTGGGCCGCCGACTCGGCGAGCTCGCGGTGCTGCTCGGCTGCGCGACGAGCCTCCTCGCGCAGGTCCTTCGCCTCCTCCTCGGCGAGGCGGAGGATCTTCTCGACACGCGCGCCGAGGCCCGCGTACGACGGTTCGGCGTCGGCTACCTGCGCCTGCGCGTTCTGCGTCTCGAGGTGCAGCTCCTCAATGCGCTTTTCCAGAGCAGTGATACGAGCAAGAGCGCTGTCACGGTCGGAGACGAGCTTGGAGATACGTTCGTCCACCTGAGCGCGGTCGTACCCACGCCGCACAAGCTCGAAGCCGTAGGGGGAAGTGTCGCTCATGGGGTTCCTGTCGAATGAGACCGGTGAGGTGATAGAGGGAATCCTAGGGGTCCAAGCGGCGTGTCATCGAGCAGATGCCCGTTTGATCTGGAGAATGACACCCCTTTTGAGTGGCTAACCGCCGGAGCACTTGCCAGCGACAGTGCCGAAGGTCCTTACAAAGCACGTGAGATGTTCTTTGGCTAGCCCTCAGACGGCTTGCCACCCGATCGAGTTGAGCCCGCCGCCGCACCGGCCTTGACTCCACCGTCCTTCGGGCCGGGAATCGGTGGGGCCTCAAAAGACTCCAACGCCTCCAGCACGTCCTGGACACGGGAAATCTCGGCGTTGATGTCCTCGCGGCGCCGGACGAGAACCTCCAGCTCGCGTTTGCCCTCGTCAACCGTACGCTCGGCCTCGGCCTGCGCCTCCGCCTTGACTCGCTCGGCCTCGCGCACCAGTTCGGCGACCTTCGTCTCGGCCTCCTTGAGCAGCGCCTCGGCCCGCTTCACGGCCGAGATACGGACCTTGCCGGCCTCGGAACTCGCGTCCGACACCAGCTCCTTGGCCTTGGCCTCGGCCTCGGCGAGCTGCTCCTCCGCGGCCTTCACCAGCGCGTCGCAGCGCTCGCCGGCGGTCTTCATCGCCTCCGCGGACTCGCGGCGCGCACGCTCGTGCAGCTCCTCGATCTCCGCGGTGAGGCGGTCGCGCTGCTCCTCGGAACGCTCCCTTATGGCCGTCGCGTCCCTACGGGCGCCGACGAGCAGTTCGTCCGCGTCCGTACGGGCCTTCTCCACCAGGGAGTTGCCCTCGACCCTCGCCTCGGAGACAAGCCGGTCGGCCTCCGTGCGGGCGGCGCCGACCATCGTGTCGGCCTGCGCCTCCGCGTCCGTGGTGGCCTTGAGCGCCTTCTCCTGGGCGTCGCTCGTCAGCTTCTCGGCCTCGGCCGCGGCCTCCGTGATGAGCGTGTCGACCTGTTCGGCCGCCTCGGAACGGCGCTTGTTCGCCGCCTGGCGCGCCTCGTCCAGGGTGCGTTCGGACTCCTCCCGCGCCTGCGAGGTGAGCCGCTCGGCCTCGGCCGCCGCCTCCGCCTTGACGCGCTCGGCCTCGGACCGGATGCGCTCGGCGTGCTGCTGGGCGGAGCCGACCGTCTCGGCCGCGTCCGCGCGCAGCCGCTCGGCGTCGCCCGTGGCGTCCGAGATGAGCTTCTCGGCCTTGGCCACCGACTCCGCGCGCACCCGCTCGGCCTCCGTGGCCGTCTCGGCGCGCACCCGCTCGGCCTCGGCGATGGTCTCGGCCTGGAGCCGCTCGGCCTCCGCGACCGTCTCGTTCTGCAGCCGCTCCGCCTCGCTGCGCGCCTCACCGATCAGCTGGTCGGCCTGGCTCGCGGCGTCGCTGCGGATGCGGTTGGCGTCCTCACGGGCGTCGGCACGGGTGCGGGACGCGTCCTGCTCGGCCGACGCGATCGCGTCCGAGGCTTCCGTACGCGAACGCTGGGCGTACTCCGAAGCGTCCGAACGCAGCCGCTCGGCCTCCGCGATCGCCTCCGAAACGGTGCGCTCGGCCAGGGACTTGGCGGCCTCGGCCTCCTCGCTCGCCTCACGACGGGCGCGGGTGGCGTCCTCGGCGGCGCGCTCCCGCTCGGCGTACGCGTCGGCGCGGACCCGGTCCGCCTCTTCCTGCGCCTCGGTCCTCGTACGCTCCGCCGCGTGCTCGGCGGCGCTGCGCAGACCCGTGATCTCTTCCTGCGCCGCCTCCTGGAGGCCGGCCACGGAATCCCGTACGGACTGGGCGGTCTGCTCGGCGCTGGAGACCATCTCGGTCGCCCTGCGGTCGGCTTCCTCGACGAGACGGACGGCCTCGGCCTGTGCCTCGTCGACGCGGTTGCGGGCGGAGGCGAGGAGCTCCTCGCTCTGCTCGCGGGCCCGCTCGCGCTCCTGGTCGGCCTCTCCGCGCGCGGAGCTGAGGGTCTCCTCGGCCTCCCGGCGGCGCCTCGCGGCCTCCTCCTGGGCCGCGGACAGCGCCTCGGCGGCCTCCGCGCCCACGCGCTCGGCGGCGGCTGCGGCCTCCGAGCGGAGCCGGTCGGCCGACTCCTGGGCCTCGGTCTTGAGGCGCTCGGCCTCGGCGGCGGCGTCCGAGCGCAGCCGCACCGCCACGTTCTCGCCCTCGGCGCGCGCCTGCGACGCGTCGGCGGCGGCCTCGGTGCGCAGTCGCTCGGCCTCGGTCTCGGCCTGCGACTGAAGGGTGCGGATCCGCTCGGCGGACTCCGAACGGAGGCGGTCCGTCTCGTCCGCGGCTTCCTTGCGGATGCGCTCGGCCTCGGCGCGGGCGTCGGTGAGGGCCTGCTCGGCGGAGGCAAGCCGCTCCTGGGCCTCCGTGTGCAGGCGCGCCAGCTCGTCGGCGGCCTCGGCCTGACGTGCCGCTATCGCCCGCTCGGTCTCCTCGCGCAGGGCCCGCGCGGCGTCCTCGGCCTCGGACTTCGTGACCTCGGCCTGCTCGGCAGCCTCCTCGCGGTGCCGCTCGGCCTCCGCGCGGGTGCGCTCCAGGGTCTCCTCGGCCTGCTTGCGCAAGCTCGTGGCGCGCTCGATGGCCTCGGTGCGGACCCGCTCGCTCTCGGTCGTCGCGGCCGACTTCAGCTCGTCCGCGTCGGCCTTCGCCTTGGCGAGCAGTTCCTCGGCGGACTTGGCCGCCTCCTCGATCTGCTGGACGGCCTCGCGCCGGGCCTCGCCCCGGATCCGCTCGCCCTCGGTGACCGCGTCGGCCCGCAGCTGCTCGGCCTCGCCGCGCAGTCTGCGCGCCTCCTCCTGCAGCTCGACGGTCTTGGCGCGGTACTCCTTGGTGTCGTCCTTCGCCGTGCCCTTGAGCCCCTCGGCGATGTCGTGCGCCTCGGCGCGCAGCCGGTCCGCCTCGGCCTCGGCCTCGCTGCGGATCCGCTCGGCCTCCTCGGTGGCGGCCTTCGTCGTGTCCTTGGCGTCCTTGGACGCCTTCTCCAGCACTTCCTCCGCCGTACGGGCCGCCTTGGCGAGCTGGCCCGCGGTCTCCTCGGCGGTGATCGTGCGCGCCTTCTCGGCGGCGTCCTTGATCAGCTTCTCGGCCTCGGCGCGCGCGTCGGCGACGAGCTGCTCGGCCTCGGACTTCGTGGCCTCGGCTTCCTTGGTGGCCTCGCCGACAAGACGCGCGACCTGCTCCTTGGCCGTACGCGTGCGCTGTTCGTTGGCCCCCTCGGCGGCCGAGAGCTGCTTGGACGCCAGTTCCTTGGCCTCGGCGAGGACCTTGTCGGCCTCGGCGCGCGCCTCGCGCAGCGCCGTCTCGGCCTCCGCCATGCGCTGCTCGGCGGCCCGGCTCGCCTCGGTGGCCTGCCGGCGTGCCTGCTCGGACTCGGTGGCCGTGGACGAACGCAGCTGCTCCGCGTGGTCGGTGGCCTCCTGCGCCTGCGTGGACGCCGCGTTCAGGAGGCGCTCGGCGTCCGAGCGGGCCCGGCGCAGGATCGCCTCGGCCTCGGCACGGGCCGACTCGGCGTCGCTCGACATGCGCTGGCGGGCCTCTTCGGCCACACGCTCGGCCTCGGCGCGGGCGGCGGCCAGGGCCTGGTCGGCCTCGGCGCGCGACTCGTCGAGCAGGCGGCGCGCCTGCTGTTCGGTGCGGGCCCGCAGCTGCTCGGCCCACGCCACGTTCTCGTTGACGTGCGACTCGACGGTCTGGCGGCGCTCGGACAGCTCCTGGTCGAGCTGCTGACGGCGTGACACCGCCTCGGAGTGCAGCTCGGACTGGAGCCTGGCCTGCTGCTCGGCGTGCTCCTGGAGGATGCGCTGGGTCTGCGCACGGGCGTCGCGCAGCTCCCGCTCGGCGTCCTGGCGCAGCTGGTCGGCCTGGATCTGGGCATTACGGAGCAACTGCTCGGCCTGGTAGCCGATGTCCGCGCCGTCATAGGCAGGGCGGGACGCGAGGTTGCGGCGCGCCTCGTGCAGCTTGGCGCGCAACACCTCGACCTGGTAGCCGAGGTCTTCGGCGTGCTGAACAGCCTTCTCTCGCTCGGTCTTCAGCCGGTCCATCTCGGCCTCGAACCGCGAAAGATGGTCCGTCTCAGCCCGCGAGCTCTCTTGGCGTTCGTAGCCCCGCACTGCGCGGTCCCATCCGTCCCCTGGTCGCAAGTCTCTTCTTACGAGCCCTGTCCATCCGCCGAACGGGGCCCACGGGGAATGGTGTCAGATCAACAGCAGAGCATGGGCTGCTGCCCTGACGCTCGTCCCCCGAAACCCGGACCCCGGCAAGCGGCCGCCCAGCGTACGGACGACCGGCCGCCCGAAACTTCGGACGGCCGCCCCCAACCCTACCGGCCCAAGTATGCGGAGGTCAGTGCTCCGGTGACTCCTGAGCTGCCGAGGTGACGAGTTCGGTCAGGACGCCGTGGCAGTCCTTGGGGTGCAGGAAGGTGATGCGGGAGCCCATGGACCCGATCCGGGGCTCCTCGTAGAGGACGCGTACGCCCTTGTCCTTGATGGCCGCGGCGTCACCGTCCACGTCCGCGGTGCCGAAGGCGATGTGGTGCACGCCCTCACCATTCTTGGCCAGCCATTTGCCCACCGCGGAGTCGTCGCGGGTGGGTTCGAGGAGTTGCAGGTACGAGGCGCCGCCGTCACTCGTCTCATTGATCTTGAGCATGGCCTCGCGTACGCCCTGCTCTTCGTTGACCTCGGTGTGGAACACCGTGAAGCCATATGTCTCCCGGTAGAACTCGACGGTCTTGTCGAGGTCGAAACAGGCGATCCCGATGTGATCGATTCGCGTCAGCATGTTTTAAGTGCAGCCCTTCCGGCGGTGATTACGCAACGTGCGCGCGATCACACCGAACGCCCGATGACGCGCGGCGTACCGCTCAGTACATTCAAGTAAACCCTCATTAACTCCTCCTCCCAAGGGGCCGTGGCACATGTCTGGAACGACCGGTACCACCTCAGTGATCGTCGCGGGCGCGCGCACGCCCATGGGCCGCCTGCTCGGCTCCCTCAAGTCCTTCTCCGGTGCGGACCTGGGCGGTTTCGCGATCAAGGCCGCGCTCGACCGGGCCGGGATCGGCGGCGACCAGGTCCAGTACGTGATCATGGGGCAGGTGCTCACGGCCGGGGCAGGGCAGATCCCGGCGCGTCAGGCCGCCGTCAAGGCGGGCATCCCCATGAACGTCCCGGCACTCACCGTCAACAAGGTGTGCCTCTCCGGGCTCGACGCGATCGCGCTCGCCGACCAGCTGATCCGCGCGGGCGAGTTCGACGTCGTCGTCGCCGGCGGCCAGGAGTCGATGACGAACGCGCCGCACCTCCTCCCGAAGTCCCGCGAGGGCTACAAGTACGGCGCCATCGAAATGCTCGACTCCATGGCGTACGACGGCCTGACCGACTCCTTCGAGAACATCGCCATGGGCGAGTCCACGGAGAAGCACAACACCCGCCTGGGCATCGCACGGCCCGAGCAGGACGAGATCGCCGCCGCCTCCCACCAGCGCGCGGCCGCCGCCCAGAAGAACGGCACCTTCGAGGCCGAGATCACCCCGGTGGAGATCCCGCAGCGCAAGGGCGACCCGGTCCTGTTCTCCAAGGACGAGGGCATCCGCGCCGAGACCACCGCCGAGTCGCTCGGCAAGCTGCGCCCGGCCTTCAGCAAGGACGGCACGATCACGGCGGGCACGTCCTCGCAGATCTCCGACGGCGCCGCCGCGGTCGTGGTGATGTCGAAGGCCAAGGCCGAGGAGCTCGGGCTCGACTGGATCGCGGAGATCGGCGCCCACGGCAACGTGGCGGGCCCCGACAACTCGCTCCAGTCGCAGCCGTCGAACGCCATCCAGCACGCCCTGAAGAAGGAGGGCCTGGACGTCGCCGACCTCGACCTGATCGAGATCAACGAGGCGTTCGCCGCGGTCGCCGTGCAGTCAATGAAGGACCTCGGGGTGTCCTCGGAAAAGGTGAACGTCAACGGCGGCGCCATTGCCCTGGGTCACCCGATCGGGATGTCCGGCGCACGTGTCGTCCTGCACCTGGCCCTCGAGCTGAAGCGGCGGGGCGGCGGCGTGGGTGCCGCGGCACTCTGCGGTGGCGGCGGGCAGGGCGACGCGCTGATCGTGAAGGTGGCGAAGGCCTGACGCGTTTCGCGCGTGCAAGCCTTCCCTGTCTCGCAAACGTCTTGGAACGGAGCTGTCTGACATGCAGGACGTCCCCTCCCTGGTGGCGCAGGCCCGCGAGGGCAGGCCACGGGCCGTGGCCCGGCTGATCTCACTGGTGGAGGGGGCGTCCGAGCAGCTCCGCGAGGTCATGGCGGCGCTGGCTCCGCTGGCGGGCCACGCGTACGTGGTGGGCCTCACCGGATCTCCCGGTGTCGGCAAGTCGACTTCTACGTCGGCGCTGGTGTCGGCGTACCGGCGTGCGGGCAAGCGGGTCGGCGTCCTTGCCGTCGACCCCTCGTCGCCCTTCTCCGGGGGCGCGCTGCTGGGCGACCGGGTCCGGATGTCGGAGCACGCGTCCGACCCCGGGGTCTACATCCGCTCGATGGCCACCCGCGGCCACCTGGGCGGCCTCGCGTGGTCGGCGCCGCAGGCGATCCGTGTCCTCGACGCGGCGGGCTGCGACGTGATCCTGGTGGAGACGGTCGGCGTCGGCCAGTCCGAGGTGGAGATCGCCTCGCAGGCGGACACCTCGGTGGTGCTGCTGGCCCCCGGGATGGGGGACGGGATCCAGGCGGCGAAGGCCGGAATCCTGGAGATCGGTGACGTGTACGTCGTCAACAAGGCGGACCGGGACGGCGCGGACGCGACCGCGCGCGAGCTGAACCACATGCTGGGGCTCGGGGAGTCCCGCGGCGCGGGGGACTGGCGCCCGCCCATCGTGAAAACGGTGGCCGCGCGGGGCGAGGGGATCGACGAGGTCGTCGAGGCCCTGGAGAAGCACCGGGCGTGGATGGAGGAGCGGGGCGTCCTCGGGGAGCGCAGGGCCGCGCGGGCCGCGCGGGAAATCGAGACGATCGCGGTCACGGCTTTGCGGGAGCGCATTGCTGACCTGCACGGGGACGCGCGGCTTTCGGCGCTGGCGGAACGGATTGTGGCGGGGGAGCTGGATCCGTACTCGGCGGCGGACGAACTGATCGAGAGCTTGACTTCGGGGTGAGGTGATCTCTCCGGGTCTTTTTTCGGGGGCCTCGCTGCTCCGGGGCTTGGCTGACCCGGCGGTCGAGTGCTTCGCTGCTGCGGGGGCTTGGCTGGCCCGGCGGTCGATCTGGCCGCCGCTTCGCGGCGAATCTTTCCCGCCCACCCACCCGATCACCCCGGGGTAATGGGTGGGTGGGCGGGAAAAACCCGTCGCGAAGCGGCGGTTCAGGCTGTGACGAGCCGCGAAGCGACGGCTCAGGACGCACGCACGACGCGAAGCGACGGCTCAGGGCACACGCACGACGCGAGCCGGCCCCCGCAGGGAAATCCTGCGGGGGCCTGCTCTCCCGGGGGGACGGGGACCAATCAGTCGTCGGAGCCGTCAGAGTCGTCGTCCGAGTCGTCGTCGTCCGAGCCCTGGTCGGAGTCATCGTGGCTGTCCGACTTGTCAGCCGTGACCTTGCCGGACTGCAGGTCGACCTTCCAGTCGGAGTCCGCCCCCTTGCCGGAAGCCGTCTCCGCCTCCCAGGCCTTGGCCGTGCCGTCGTCGTCCAGGTCCACGGAGGTCACCGCGCCCTTGGCGGCGGCGGCCTTCGCCGCGTCCTCGGCGTTGACGGAGGCACCGTTCAGGGCGGCGGCAACCCGCTTCGCGTCGCCGTCGTCGTCCTTCTCGGTGTGCGAGCCGAGCACCTTGCCGGTGCCGGGGTCGATCTGGACGCTGTGCCACGTGCTGCCCTTGCCGAGCACGTCGACGTCCCAGACCAGGCCGCCGTCCTCGTCGTCCAGCTCGGCGGAGACCGCCGTACCGGACTTGTCGGCCAGCGCCGCCTTGATCGCGTCGGCAGCCGTCACCTTGGCGGCCTTCACCTCGGCGGTGTTCTCCTTGGCGTCGTCCCGGTCGTCGTTCCGATCGTCCTGGTCGTTGTCCCGGTCGTCGTCACGGTCATTGTCCCGGTCGTGGTCCTTCAGCTGAACGCTGGACTTCTTGGCGGCTGCCGACGACTCGTCGTCGCCGGTGGTGGCGAGCGCTGTCGCGGTGCCGCCCCCGACGAGGGCCATGGCTGCGACGGTGGCGATGACGATGTTGCGCTTCATAAGGGGGTTCCTCCCGAGTCGTTGGCTGTGCGGCCGGTGGGCCGCTGCCGTTCGCTTTCGACAAGGACCAATCTGGCTGAACGACCCTGAAGCCAGGCTGAAGCCACCTGAAGAACTCTTCAGCTTGGCTCTGCCACCCTGAACGCATGCGCCTGTTGATCGTGGAAGACGAAAAGCGCCTCGCGCTGTCCCTGGCCAAGGGACTGACGGCCGAGGGCTATGCCGTGGACGTCGTGCACGACGGCGTCGACGGACTGCACCGGGCGAGCGAGGGCACGTACGACCTGGTCATCCTCGACATCATGCTGCCCGGCATGAACGGCTACCGCGTCTGCTCGACCCTGCGTGCCGCGGGACACGACGTACCGATCCTGATGCTCACCGCGAAGGACGGGGAGTACGACGAGGCCGAGGGGCTCGACACGGGCGCCGACGACTACCTCACCAAGCCGTTCTCGTACGTCGTGCTCGTCGCCCGGGTGAAGGCGCTCCTGCGCCGCCGCGGCAACGCGGGCCCGTCCCCCGTCCACACCCTCGGCGACCTCAAGGTGGACACCGCGGCGCGCCGCGTCTTCCGCGGTGACGGTGACGGTGACGACGGTGACCGTGAAGTGACGCTCACCGCCAAGGAGTTCGCGGTCCTGGAGCAGCTCGTCCTGCGCGTGGGCGAGGTGGTCTCCAAGGGCGACATCCTGGAGCACGTCTGGGACTTCGCCTACGAAGGGGACCCCAACATCGTCGAGGTCTACATCAGCGCGCTGCGGCGCAAGCTCGGCGCGCCGCTGATCAAGACGGTGCGCGGCGCCGGATACCGCCTGGAGACCCCCCGATGAAGCGCTTCCTCAGTTCCGTACGGGCCCGCGCCACCCTCGGCGCCACGCTCGTCGTCGCCGTCGCGCTGGTCGCCGCGGGCGCCGCCGTCCTGCTCTCGCTGCGCGCGAACCTGACCGACCAGGCGAGCGGCCAGGCCGAGTCCGCCGCCCGCGGGGTGGCTTCGCAGCTCGCCGCGAACACGGCGTACGGCGATCTGGACCTGGACGACGAGGATCACCCCGTCCAGGTCGTCGACGGCGACGGACGGCTCGTCGCCGCCACCGAGGACCTGCAGCGGATCAGCGGCACGGGCGTGGACGCCGTCAAGCCCCAGAAGGGCTCCACCACGCCCCCCAAGAGCGACGACGATGACGACGACGCGAGCGAGGCCGACGCGCTCGACCTCGGGGAGGTCTCCGACGACCCGGCCGGCGTCACCGCGGGCTCCGCCACCATCGACGGCGAGACGCAGGACTACCGCTTCGCCGCGGTCGAGGTGAACGTGGAGAACAAGGGCGACCTCACCGTCTACGCGGGCGCCTCGCTCGCCGCCCAGCGGAGCGCGGTGTCCACGGCACTGACGTCCATGCTCATCGGCTTCCCGCTGCTCCTGGCCGTCATCGCCCTGGTGACCTGGCTGGTGACGCGCCGCGCCCTGCGCCCGGTGGACGCGATCACCTCCGAGATGGCGGCGATCACCGCGTCGGAGGACCTCGCGCGCCGCGTGCCCGAGCCGGACACGCACGACGAGATCGCCCGCCTGGCCACGACCACGAACGAGACGCTGGCCGCCCTGCAGAGCTCGGTGGAACGTCAGCGCCGCTTCGTGGCCGACGCCTCGCACGAACTGCGCAGCCCGATCGCCTCCTTGCGTACGCAGCTCGAAGTGGGCGCGGCCCACCCGGAGTTGCTCGACGTGGACGGTGCGGTCGAGGACACCGTACGACTTCAGGAACTGGCCGCCGACCTGCTCCTCCTGGCCCGCCTCGACGCGGGCGAGAAGCCGGGCGGCGGGCAGGTGGACCTGGCGGCCCTCGCCCGCGAGGAGCTCTCGCAGCGCACGCGGGACCGTGTCGACGTCCGCATGGATCTGAGGAACGTCGACGTCACCGGCTCCCGGAGCCAGTTGGCGCGCGTGCTCGGCAACCTGGTGAACAACGCGCAGCGCCACGCGCGCTCGCACGTCACGGTCGCCACCCGCGCCGACGGCGCATGGGCGGTCCTTGAGGTCTCCGACGACGGAGACGGTGTGCCGGACGGCGAACGCGACCGGATCTTCGAGCGCTTCGTCCGCCTCGACGACGCCCGCACCAGGGATGACGGTGGGGCGGGTCTGGGCCTCGCCATCGCGCGCGACGTCGCCGCGCGGCACGGCGGGACCCTCACGGTCAAGGAGGCTCCCGGTGGGGGAGCGCTCTTCGAGCTCAGGGTCCCCGCCGCCACCCGGTGAGGGTCAGGGCTTGCCCCGCTGGGCGCGGAGGTGTTCCGCGATCGGGGTCAGGGCCTTGTGGAGTTCGCCGAGCGCCTCGGGTGAGATCAGGTCGACGAAGTGCTTGCGGACCGAGTCCACGTGGTGCGGGGCGACTCGCTGCATGGTCTCCATGCCCTCGTCCGTGAGGACGGTGTAGAGCCCGCGCCGGTCGGACTCACAGTTCTCCCGGCGGACCAGGCCCGCGTTCTCCATGCGGGTGATCTGATGGGACAGGCGGCTCTTGGACTGCAGTGTGGCGGCCGCGAGATCGCTCATACGCATCCGCTTCTCTTCGGATTCGGAGAGGTGCACGAGGATGTCGTAGTCGTTCATGGTCAGGTTGAACGGCTGGAGGTCCTTCTCGAGCTGATAGGTCAGCATCCTGTTGACCTCTACGTGGGTGCGCCAGGCGCACTGTTCCTCGTTGGTCAGCCACTGCGGGGCCGTATCGGTCTCCATGGAATCGATTCTACCTAAGAAGTTGAAAGGTGAACGAATGTCGGTGTGTGACACGCGCCTCTGACCCCCAGTTGTCAGAGGGGCACAGGCGTTCGCCCGTCACACTCCGCAGACTACCGCTCACAGGCCGAAGCGACGCTGGAGGTCCCCCAGTTGTCCGGGAAGGCGCGGTTGTCCCGGCTGTTGGCCGTGCTGACCATGCGAGCCCTGCTGCCCCGGCACGCCCTGCCCGCCCGGAACGCCCGCCTGGTGCGGCACCGCGCCCGTCGCGTGCTCGGCCATGAGGGCCTCCGAGGACTGCAGGAGCACCGCGCCCGCACCCACGAACTCGAACTGATGCTCCTCGCCGGAGGTTCCGCCGATCCCGGTCAGTGCCCGCATGCCCCCGATGACCCCGGTGAGATATCCGTGGTCGTAGTGATGGCAGGGCGAAGGGCAGTCCGCCCAGCCCACGAGGGCCTGCGGATCCACCCGGATCGGCGGCTCCATGAAGACCACCGGGCCGTTCGACGCGGCCACGAACTTTCCGGTTCCGATCAGGGTCAGAAAACCCGGAACGATGGATTGCTTCAGCGCGAGAGTTGGCTGAAAAGCGAGGAGGTTGCCCGAGCGAATGGTCAGGTTGCCGTCTTCGAGGTCGTACGAATTCACGTCGAAGGCCCGGTCGGCGAGGAGCATCTTGCCCTGGCCCTCGGCCACCACCCAGTCGCTCGCGTGCAGGGGCGAATGAAAACTCGTGCGCACCAGACGGTCCAGGCGGCCGTGCCCGATGCCGTTGAACTCGATCGATCCGTAGTACGCGATCATCTTGCCCTTCTGCAGGAACCACTGGCTCCCCTTGAGCTCCACGCAGAAGGTGTACGCGTTCACACTGTCGTCGCTCGGCAGCGTCATCGGGTCGAGGGGCGCGGGCGCTCCCGCGGGCATCGAGGGGTTCCCAGCGGGGTTCACAGCTTCTCCTCCGACGCCTGGACGTACACCACACCGCTTCCGGACAGCTCCAGCTGGAACGCCTCGCCCGAGCCCCGACCCACCATGTCGCGCCAGCCGAGCGCCGTGGAGAGCTTGTTGCGTACGTCCCCGTGGTGGGCCACATACGCCTGGGGGTCGACATGGACCGGGCGCTGCGGGGTGATCGGGACCTCGATGACACCGCCGTGCGCCATGACGGCGACCGCGCCCTGGCCCTTGAGGGTCGTCGTGAAGAGGCCCTGACCGGTGACCTGACCGCGGACCATGCCCATGACGCCGCCCTGCGAGCCCATGAACATCGTGCCCTGCTGGAGCGTCCCGTCGAAGGCGAGCAGCCGGTCCGCCTCCACATAGAGGGTGTCCCCGGAGAGGGTGATCACCTGGATGTGGTGGCCGCCGTGCCCGAAGAGGACCGTGCCGCTGCCTTCCACGGTCATCAGGGGGGTGGCTTCGTTCGCGACGCGGCGGCCGATCATCGAGGCCAGGCCGCCCTGACCGCCCTGGACGTTGGGCGTGAACGCCACATCTCCCTTGTAGGCGAGCATGGCGCCGCGCTGGCTGAACAGGCGCTGGCCCGGCAGGACGGTCGCCTCGACCATCTTCGAGTTGATCTCTCGGAAGGGCATGTCAGACGTCCCCCGCGATCGTCGTCCGCTCGCTGGGCTGGACATAGACGAGCCCCTCGCCCTCGAAGCGGATCTGGAAGGCCTCGCCGCCGCCCTCGCCCAGCAACGTACGGAAAGTGACGCCCGACTGGAGGTTCTGGCGGAGGTCCCCTTGATGCGCGACATACGCCCCCGGGTCCACCGTCAGCGGAAACTGCCGGCTCACGCGCAGCACCACCGCGGGCCCGTCGGACATGATCGCCGCCTGGCCCGAGCCCTCGACGGTGGTGGTGAACAGGCCATTGCCCTGGGAGGCGCCGCGGACGCCGGTGAACTGCGTGCCGGTGCGCAGCCCTCCGTCCGTGCACAGGAGATTGCCGGCCTCGACGAAGAGCTTCTCGCCGCGCAACTGCACGAGGTTGATCTCCGTGGCGCGGTCGGCGAACCAGCACGTGCCGTGCCCCTTCACCTCCATCACCGTCATCTGCTCGCCGGTGACGCGCCGGGTCACCATGCCGCGTATCCCCTCGCCGCCCCCGGTCATCTTCTTGAAGGCCATCTGGCCGTCGTACGCGACCATCGAGCCGTTCTTCGCCTTGACGGTGTCGCCGGTCATGTCCACGGCGAGCACCCTGCTGCCTTGCAGTCGGAACGTTGCCACGTATCGACGGTAGCCGTCGGATATGGGGTCGGAACAGGGCAACGGCCCCTGAGGGAACCCGGAGAACACCCCGATGTCACAATGGGGGTCGCTTGTGCGCGCATTCACAAGATCAATGCCGCCGAGCGGCCCCGCCCCTCGCTCCCGCCTCACACCGAAGGTGATCCGTGGACATCAAGACCGCTTCCGCACTCCGCCGCCTCCGTCTGGTCTCGGCCCCCGAGGCCGTCTCCTTCCTGCTCCTGATCATCTGCTCGGTGCTCAAGCGGACCACGGATTTCAACGCCGTGCCGGTGATGGGCATGGTCCACGGCGTGCTCTTCATCCTCTACGTGCTGTTCTGGCTCGACGCCTGGAACCGCACGAAGTGGGACGTGAAGACCGCCGCCCTCTACTTCGTCCTCTCCGTCCTGCCGGCCGGTGGTTTCTACGCAGAGCGCAAGCTCAAGCGTGAGGCCGAGGCCGCCGTGATCGCGTCGCGCGCCCGCCGCGAAGGCGTCGTGAGCGCATGATCCTCGCCTTCTCCGTGACCCCCCTGGGCGTCGGCGAGGACGTGGGCGAGTACGTCGCCGACGCGGTCCGCGTCGTCCGTGAGTCCGGTCTGCCCAACCGGACCGACGCGATGTTCACCTCGGTCGAAGGTGAGTGGGACGAGGTGATGGACGTCGTCAAGCGTGCCGTCGCGGCGGTCGAGGCGCGGGCGCCGCGCGTCTCCGTCGTCATGAAGGCGGACATCCGCCCCGGGGTGACGGACGGGATGACGTCGAAGGTCGAGACGGTGGAGCGGCACCTCTCCGCGTAGCCGCCGCCCGCACTGCGAAGAAGCCCCCGCCGGTATCCGGCGGGGGCTTCTTGCTGCTCACGGGCTTGAGCGATCGCTCAAAAATCTCTACGATTCTCTTGAGCAGTCGCTCAAAACTGCACTGACCTGGGGGTATGCCGTGAGTTTGTACGTCGAAGCACGCATAGACGCCGACCTCGACGAGCTCTGGGCACGCACCCAGGAGCCGTCCCAGCACCAGCGCTGGGACCTCCGCTTCACCGAGATCGACTACCTGCCGCAGGCTCCGGGCGAGCCGCGGCACTTCCGGTACGGCACGCGCGTACTGCCCTTCCTGACCGTCGCGGGCACCGGGATCTCCGCGGGCGAGAAGCGCCGCGCGGACGGCACCAGGACGTCCGCGCTGCGCTTCGCCTCGCCGCACCCGCTGTCGCTCCTGCGGGAGGGATCGGGCTACTGGCGTTACGTCCCCGTCCCCGGCGGCGGCATCCGCTTCCTCACCGGCTACGACTACCGCCCGCGCTGGGGCCGCTTCGGCGCGCTCGCCGACCGTGCCGTCTTCCGCCCGCTCATGGGCTGGGCCACGGCCTGGTCCTTCGACCGGCTCCGGCTCTGGCTGGAGCGCGGGATCACCCCCGAGCGTCAACTGCTGCACGCACTGGCCGAGGTGGGTGTGCGCGTCGGGTGCGTGGCCGCGGCCGCCCTCTCCGCGCCGATGATGGCACCCGCGGTCCTGGCCCTCGCCTTCGTCCTGCCGCCCCTGCCGACGACGCCGGCGGCGCGCCGCTGCCTGCGCAATCCACCGCCACGCACGCGTGCGCCGCGTGTTCTCGCGACCCTCCAGGAGAAGTGATGCGCACCTCGATCTTCCGTACGGTGCTCGGCGCCGACTTCGACCGTCTGCACCCCCAGCTGCAGCGCCGCTTCTCCGTGGGTCTTGCGAGCGGCGAGGCGTGCACCGGGCGGGGTGTCATGGACCGCATCTGGCACGGCAGAGGCTTCGTGAAGCCGTTCCTGGCCCTCGGGGGCACGCGCAACATCCTCGTTCCCCGGGCGGGCCGTCACGTGCCCTTCACCATCGAGAACGTGCCGTACGTCGACACCTTTGGCCGTGAGACGGTGAGCTTCGTGCGCACCTTCGATCTGCCAGGACGCTCCCGCCGCTTCGACGCCCAGATGGTCCTGGGCCCCAAGGGCGACCGGATCCTTGACTACCTGGGCACTCACCAGCACCTCGCGAGCGACCTCCATCTCCGGGCCGAGCCGGACGGCTCCCTGCTGATCCGGTCCGGGGCACACCGCTTCCGGGAGGGGCCGGTGGACGTCGGCGTCCCCGGGCTGATCGGCGGTGACGCGGAGGTGCGGGAGTCCTACGACGACTCCACCGGCCGCTTCCGTATCCGGGTCAGGGTGGTGAACCGGTACTTCGGGCCGCTCTTCGGGTACGAGGGTTCCTTCGCGGCTCAGTACGCG
Organism: Streptomyces sp. NPDC054872; assembly: GCF_053610705.1. Lineage (NCBI taxonomy): Bacteria > Bacillati > Actinomycetota > Actinomycetes > Kitasatosporales > Streptomycetaceae > Streptomyces > Streptomyces sp. NPDC054872. The sequence continues at coordinate 284,267 of NZ_JBSGYY010000004.1, forward strand.
GATGTCCGCGGCTGCGGTGTGCGGCCGGGATTGCGGCCGCTCCGCGAGGAGGCGAGGGCGTGAGCGCCGAGACGAAGGAGAAGCTCCTCGAAGGGGCGCTGCGCACGCTGACGGAGCAGGGCATCGCGAAGACGTCAGCGCGGACGATCGCGGCTGCCGCAGGGGTCAACCAGGCGCTGGTCTTCTACCACTTCGGGTCCGTCGACGAGCTCTTGGCGGCGGCCTGCCGGCACGGCTCGGAGCAGCGGGTCTCGCGTTACCGGGAGCGTCTTGACGCGGTCTCCTCGCTGGGCGAACTCCTCGAATTCGGCCGTGAGATGCACGAGGAGGAGAGAGCCGCCGGGCATGTCGCGGTCCTCGGCCAGCTCCTGGCCGGGGCCCAGACGCAGCCTCGCCTCGCCCCCGCCACGGCGGCGGGTCTCGCACTCTGGATCGAGGAGATCGAGAAGGTCCTGATCCGGGTCCTGTCGGCGACGCCGCTCGGGGAGTTCGCGGATCCCGTGGGCCTCGCACGTGCGGTGGCGGCGTCCTTCGTGGGGCTGGAGCTGTACGAGGGGGTGGACGCGGAGGGGGCGGAGAGGGCGCTGGACGCCCTGGAGCAGTTGTCCGTCCTGGTGACGGCTGTCGAGGAGTTGGGGCCGATCGCCCAGCGGGCCATGCGGGCTCGCCTACGGCGGGTTACGCGGTCCTGAGTCCCCTGCGGCGGGCGGGTTCCGTAAGGGCCTCTCCCGCCCACCTGCCCGAATTACCCCGCATCCGCCTCTGACCGAACAAGCCTTCCCGCCCACCCATCCGATTGCCCCGCGGTGTCAGGGGCTGGGTGGATGGGCGGGCGCGGTGCTGGGGCCTGGGGTGCGCCGGCCCGGCAGCCCGGGGCCTCTCTCGCTGGTGGCGTTGGTTCTGAGGGGGATTGGGGCTCGGACGGAGCAACGCCGTCAGATCCATGCCCCGAGGTCTTCCGGCCTGTAACCCCAACCGAACCGCTCACCGTAAGACCGCTCGCACGGACGCGTCCGGTTCGACACGCCGGTAAAACTCCACTTTTGTGTGGTTATCGGCTCGTTCGCATCTGAACCTGCCAGAGCCAGATCACCCACGACCTGGAGGGCGCTGTGCGGCCGGAGGGCTACGACTACGACACCCACAGCACACTCGCCGGACCGCTCACGGAGCCGGACGGCGGAGACAGCGGCAGCGGCGAAGGCGGCCGCTATCGGGTGCAGTACAACAAGCTTCTCTCCAGTGAGCCCCACCGAATACGAGCCGTCATCCTGATGACGCTCGCCCCCGTCCTCACCGGTCTCCTCCTCGTCTACCTCGTGTGGCCGAGCCACTGGACGGAACGCGAGGGCGCCGACAGCTGGCTCATCGGCCTCGACATCACGATGCTCGTGGCCATCGGCCTGATCGAGCTCTTCATGCTCGTCAACGTCGTGTCCATCGCCCACGCGACCATGGTGGCGAGGGACCCGATCCCGGTCACCCCCGAACCCGGCACCCGCGTCGCGTTCCTCACGACGTACGTCCCGGGCAAGGAACCCCTCAGCATGGTCCGCGCCACCCTCGAGGGCGCGAAGGACATACGCCACACCGGCCCCCTCGACGTATGGCTCCTGGACGAGGGGGACGACGAGGACGCCAAGGCCCTCTGCGTCGAACTCGACGTACGTCACTTCACCCGCAAAGGCGTGCCCGAGTGGAACCGCGAGAAGGGCGTCCACAAGGCCCGCACCAAGCACGGCAACTACAACGCCTGGCTCGCGATGCACGGCGGCGACTACGACTTCTTCGCCTCCGTGGACACCGACCACGTGCCGCTCCCCAACTTCCTGGAGCGGATGATGGGCTACTTCCGGGACGAGGACGTCGCCTTCGTCGTCGGACCGCAGGTGTACGGGAACTACGACAGCCCCGTCACCAAGGCCGCCGAATCCCAGCAGTTCCTCTTCCACGCCCTGATCCAGCGCGCGGGCAACCGCTACCGCGCACCCATGTTCGTCGGCACCAACAACGTCGTACGCATCCAGGCGCTCCGCCAGGTCGGCGGCCTGTACGACTCCATCACCGAGGACATGGCGACCGGCTTCGAGCTGCACCGGCACAAGAACCCCGTCACCAGGCGCCACTGGCGGTCGGTCTACACACCGGACGTGCTCGCCGTCGGCGAGGGACCCGCCTCCTGGACGGACTTCTTCACCCAGCAGATGCGCTGGTCGCGCGGGACGTACGAGACGCTGTTCAAGCAGTACTGGAAGGCACCGTTCACGATGCCGCCCGGCCGTCTCTTCTCGTACACGATGATGCTCGTCTACTACCCCATGACGGCCATCAACTGGCTGCTCGGTGTGCTGAGCTGTGTCCTCTTCCTCTGGTTCGGCGCGTCCGGCACGCAGGTCGCCGCCTCCGTCTGGCTGATGCTCTACAGCGACGCGGCCGCCCTCCAGGTGGGCCTCTATCTGTGGAACCGCCGCCACAACGTCTCCCCGCACGAACCGGCCGGCTCCGGAGGCCTCGCCGGGATGGGGATGTCCGCCCTCTCCGCACCCATCTACGCCAAGTCGCTCGGCGCCGCCGTCGTGCGCCGCCCGAGCCGCTTCGTGGTCACGCCCAAGGGCGGTGACGCGAGCCCCGACCGGCTGCTCACCTTCCGCATCCACCTCTTCTGGGCGGCGGTGCTCACCAGCTCACTGGTGGCGTCCTTCGTGCTCGGCCACACCCACGCGGCCATGCGCACCTGGGCCGTCCTCGCCCTGGTTATCTCGCTGGCCCCCGTCACGATCTGGTGCTTCACGCTGCTCAAGGAGCGCAGGGCGAGCGAGGGGCGCAAGGAGGCCCGCGCGCGGGCCCGGCAGCGCGGCAGGCAGGACGCGGAAGCCATCGGCACCGCGGCCGCGGACGGCGAGCCGGAGCCGGCGTTCGCCACCGGTACGACCACAGGAGGGAACTGACCCATGGCATACCGGCCCTCTCAGCGGACGAAGAAGACACTCCTGGGTGTCGGGGCGGGCGCCCTGCTCGTCGGGCTCAACGCACCGGCGGCGCTCTCCTTCGCCGAGGAGCAGTACTACGAGTACAAGATCGCCCAGCCCGGCTACAAGGCCAAGTACGGCTCCTGGAAGCAGATCGGCATCCCCGAGGAGTTCCGCACCAACGCCATCCACGCCGCTCTCCTGCACACCGGCAAGGTCCTGATCGTCGCGGGTTCCGGGAACGAGCAGAAGAAGTTCGACAAGGGCGCCTTCGACACGATCCTCTGGGACCCGCGGAACGACACCTTCAAGAAGGTCAGGACCCCGGAGGACTTCTTCTGCTCGGGCCACGCCCAACTCCCCGACGGGCGGCTCCTGGTGGCGGGCGGCACGGCGCGCTACGAACTCCTCGACGGCGAGATCAACCGGGCCGGCGGCGGTATGCGCGTCAAGAACGAGAACCCCGACAAGGCCATCGTCCTCAAGAAGGGCACGCGGTTCCGCTCCCCTTCGGGCATCGAGTACGTGAGCAAGTTCGACGTCCAGGTGCCCAAGGCCAAGCGGGACTACGAGATCACGTACACCAAGTCCGGTGTGATGAAGCCCTGGAAGACGACGGTCAAGGCGAGCGAGGCGCGCGTCTTCGTGGAGGCCGCCCGGGAGGGCGAGGAGTTCGCCACGCAGAAGTCGGCGCAGTACGAGATCGAGGGCCTCACCGGCAAGGAGGCGGACAACGCGTACGGGATCGCCGAGAAGATCACCATGGACAAGCAGGACTTCCAGGGGATCAAGGCAGCGTACGAGTTCGACCCGAAGGCCGAGAAGTACGTCCCCGTGGAGCCGATGGAGAAGGCCCGCTGGTACCCCACGCTCGTCGGTCTCGACGACGGCAAGGTGCTCGCGGTCTCCGGCCTCGACGACGTGGGCAAGATCGACCCGGGCGACAACGAGATCTACGACCCGAAGACGAAGAAGTGGACCAACGGCCCCAAACGCTACTTCCCGACCTACCCGGCGCTCTTCCTCACCAAGGGCGGCAAGCTCTTCTACCCGGCGTCGAACGCGGGCTACGGCCCCGCCGACCAGGGCCGTGAGCCCGGCCTCTGGGACCTGAAGACCAACAAGTTCGAGAAGATCCCCGGCCTCGTCGACCTCGACCAGACCGAGACGTCCGCGTCCCTCCTGCTGCCCCCGGCGCAGGACCAGAAGGTGATGATCCTGGGCGGCGGAGGCGTCGGCGAGTCCGACAAGGCGACCCGGCGCACGGCCGTGGTGGACCTCAAGGAGAAGCGCCCCGCGTTCCGGACGGGCCCCGAACTCCCGCAGGGCACGCGCTACTTGAACAGCGTGATCCTGCCGGACGACTCGGTCTTCACGGCCAACGGCTCCAAGGACTACCGGGGGCGCGGCGCGAGCAACATCCTCAAGGCTCAGTTCTACGACCCCAAGTCGAACAGCTTCCGGGAGGCGGCGTCCCCGAAGGTGGGCCGCAACTACCACTCCGAGGCGCTGCTCCTGCCCGACGGACGGGTCGTCACCTTCGGCTCCGACCCGCTCTACGACAACCAGCAGAACACCAAGCTCGGCCACTTCGAGCAGCGCATGGAGGTCTTCACGCCGCCCGCCCTGCACAAGGCGGGCAACAACCGCCCGGTCCTCGGCGAGGGCCCGGAGGAACTGGCGGCGGACGGCCGCGCGACGTTCCGTACGAAGAGCCCCGGGAAGATCGCCTCGGCCCGTCTGATGCGCCCCAGCGCGGTGACGCACACGACGGACGTCGAGCAGCGGTCGATCGCGCTCGGCCTCACCAAGGGCAAGGGTGAGGTGACGGTGGAGGTGCCCAGGGGCGACACCGCGCTGGTGCCGCCGGGCTGGTACATGCTCTTCGTGACGGACCGGGACGGCACGTCGTCAGAGGCGAAGTGGATCCACGTGGGCGGCAAGTAGCCGTGTGAGCCGCGGTCAGGTGGCCTTGGCGTTGCGCGCGAGACCGAGCGCGTAGTCGGGCCACCACTGGCCCGCCGCCGGGCCGCCCCGGCACGGTCCGTCCGAGTCGCCGGGCCGCTTGATCCACAGGACCGCGTCGAGCAGCGCGTCACCGGTCTTGTCCGTGGGCGGGGTGCCCAGACCGCGCCCCGGCGGGTTGCACCAGGCGTCCTCACGGTCGCCGGCGAGCGGGCCCTTGCCGTTGCGGCTGGTGTCCATCACGAAGTGCTTGCCGCCGACGATCCCCGAGAGGCCGCGGCCGTACGCCTTGATGGTGTCGTCGTCCTGGAAGTTCGACACGTTCAGCGAGAAGCCGTCCGCCTGCGCGATCCCCGCCTGCTGGAGCGGCTCGGCGAGCTTGCCCGCCTCGGAGATCCAGCCGGGGTTGCCCGCGTCCAGGTAGACCTTCACCCGGGGCTGTTGCTTGAGCCGCTGGATGGCGTCGGAGAGCAGTTGGTAGCGCTCGGCGTGGTACTCGGCGGGGGTGCAGCCGTCCACGATGTGCGGGATCGCGTCCGGTTCGAGGATGACGACGGCCGGCCGGTCGCCGATGGCCCCCGCGAACTTGTCGATCCACTGCCCGTAGAACTCCGGGCTGTGCGCGCCGCCCGCGGAGTGCTGGCCGCAGTCGCGGTGCGGGATGTTGTACGCGACGAGTACGGCGGTGCGATCGCCCTGCGCGGCGCCGTCGACGGCCGCCTTGATGTCCGGGGCCGGGTCGTCGCCCGCGGGCCACACGGCCATGGGCTGCTCGGAGATCCGTTTGAGCGCGGCGGCGTCCTGGGTGCGGCCCTCCTGCTCCCACTGCCTGACCTGCCGGGCGGCGGCGCTCTGCGGGTCGACCCAGAAGGTGCTCTGCCGGGCCTTCTCGGTGCCCGCGGGGGAGGCGCCGGCCTCGGTGGCCGCCCGCTCCTCGCCCTTCGGGCCGGATTCTGAGGAGCACCCTGCCGTGAGCCCGAGGGCCGTGAGGGCCGTGAGTGCGGTGAACGTGCGGAGCAGCCGGTACATCCAGCCCCCTATGGGCGACGGTGACCGGGCAATCGTTACATAACGGACCAATCGCCCCTGGTTACGACACCGGGGCGGGCCTCAGATGCCTCCGCCGCCCGCCAGCGCGATGCCGAGCGGAGTGCGTTCGTACAGCACCTGGTGCCCGTACCGCCGCGAGACCAGCAGCCCCGCGCCGCGCAGGGCGCCGAGGTGCGCGGACACGGACGAGGGGGCGAGCCCCAGGCGGTGCGCCAGGGCCGAGGTGGTGGCGGGGTCGTCGAGTGCGGCGAGTACGGCGGCCCTGCCCCGCCCCAGGAGCCGTACGAGCGCTTCGGCGGTGTGCTCGCCGGGCTCGGTCCAGAGCCCGGCGAGGCCGCGCGCGGGGTAGACCAGGGTCGGCTGCCAGGGCGGTTCGTGGCCGCCCACCACGTCGGGCCAGGCGAAGACGCTGGGCATCAGGACGAGACCCTGACCGGCCAGATGCCGCACGTGGTCGTCCCGCCTGGCGACGGTCAGCGTGCCCGCGTCCCAAGTGAATCGCGGGTCGAGTTCGGCGACGAGGGCGCCGAGGCCGACCTCCGCGAGCCGCCGCGAGTGGAAGGCGACGTCCGCCTCGAGGAGCGCCCGGAGCCGGGGCCAGTCCGGCTCGACCAGGGTGTGCCAGGCGGCCTCCATGGCATCGGCCAACTCCCGTACCGCGCGCACCGGATCGGCGAGCAGCGCGCGCCCCCGCGGGGACTCGACGGCCCCCGCGGTGCCGGCAAGGGCCCGTGCCAGTTCCTCCCGCGCGGCCTCGGGGTCGGCCGCGCGCACGGCCGCGATCTCCTCGTCGAAGGTGGCGGCGGGGCCGATGGGGGGAGGGCCGATGAAGTCCGGGGTGTAGCCGCGCGCCGGCATCAGGAGCCACAGGGCCTGCAGTTCGAGCCCGGCGCTCGCCCCGCGGATCCGCCGCAGCCACCGCGGGTGGTAGCCGTGCCGGTCGGGTCGCTTCAGGGTGCGCACGGCCTCCTGCGTCTCCCACAGCGGCGACACGGCGAACCGGCACCGCAGGAGGTCGTCGGGGCCGAAGTGCAGCCGGTTCGGCACGTGCTCACCCCCATGTTTCGCCTGGAACCCTGTTCCGCCTGGAACCATGATTCGCCTGGAACCGAAACTCTAGGGCGCGGGGCACGCGCGCGTGCAGGGTGCGGGCATGCCCGAAGAGAACCCGACCGCCCCCGAACCCACCGCCCCCGAACCCACCGGCTACCTCCGCCTCTTCACGATCCGCGAGTTCCGTGCCGTCTTCCTCGCCCACGCGCTCTCGCTGCTCGGCGTGGTCGTCAGCGAGGTCGCGCTGACCGTGCTCGTGTACGGGCTCACCGGCTCACCGCTGCTCGGTGCGCTCACCTTCGCGCTCGGGATGCTGCCCTACCTCGTGGGCGGGACGCTGCTGTCCGGGATCGCCGACCGGTATCCGCCGCGCCGGGTGCTCGTGCTGTGCGACGTGGTGTGTGCCGGTTGCGCGGCGCTCATGGCCCTGCCCGCCACACCCGTCTACGCCCTGCTCGCGCTGCGGTGCGTCATCGCCCTCGTGTCGCCGGTGTTCAACGGGACGCGGATGGCCACCCTCACCGACATCCTCGGGGACGGTGACCTGTTCATCCTCGGGCGCTCCCTGCTCCGGATCGTCTCGCAGAGCTCCGTGCTCGTCGGGTTCGGACTCGGCGGCGTCCTGCTCACCGTCGTGTCGCCGCGCGGGGCGCTCCTCATCACCGTTTGTACGTTCGCCGCCTCGGCGCTGCTCCTGCGCTGCGGGACCAGGCGCAGGCCCGCGCGCGGGGGCGGCGGCTCGGCCCTGGTGAAGTACTCGCTCAGCGGCGCCGGGCAGGTGCTCGGCGACCGGCGGATCAGGGCGCTGCTGCTCCTGCTCTGGGCGCCGCCGATGTTCATGGTCGCCCCCGAGGCGCTGGCCGCTCCGTACGCCGATCAGATCGGGGTCACGGTCGCGGGCGTCGGACTCCTGATGTGCGCGCTGCCGGTCGGCACGATCGCCGCGGAGCTGTACGCGGGCTCCCTGCTCTCCGCTACCTCACGTGCCCGCGTCGCCCTGCCGCTGGCGTCCGTCACGCTACTGCCGCTCACGGTGTACGTGGTCACGCCGGGCCTCCTGTGGGCGATGCTCGCCCTCGTGCTCGCCGGCGCCGGGTCGGCGTACACGCTGGGTGTCGACCGGTGGTTCGTCGACGCCGTCCCCGAGGAGCTGCGCGGGCGGGCCATGACCGTGCACACGGCGGGGCTCATGACGATCCAGGGCGTCGGGATGGCGCTCGCCGGGCTCGCGGCGGAGTTCTTCGCGGTGAGCACCGTCGTCGCGGCGTCGGGCGTGCTCGGCACGGTCTGCTGCCTCGCCCTGGCGGCCGAGGTGCGCGCCACGCGTCGTACGGCCGACGGCGAACCCGCCAACCTACGGGAACAGACGACCGAATCGCGAGACGGGGCTGACCACCATGTGACCGGCGGGTAAGGTCTTTGGCGTGCCGAAGCCGCTCAGCCTCCCCTTCGATCCCATCGCCCGCGCCGACGAGCTCTGGAAGCAGCGCTGGGGATCCGTTCCGGCCATGGGCGCGATCACCTCGATCATGCGGGCGCACCAGATCCTGCTCGGCGAGGTCGACGCGGTCGTCAAGCCCTACGGACTTACCTTCGCGCGGTACGAGGCACTGGTTCTGCTCACGTTCTCGCAGGCGGGCGAGTTGCCGATGTCCAAGATCGGCGAGCGGCTCATGGTCCACCCGACGTCCGTCACCAACACCGTCGACCGGCTCGTCAAGTCCGGCCTCGTCGACAAGCGCCCCAACCCGAACGACGGGCGCGGCACCCTCGCCTCCATCACGGAGAAGGGCCGCGAGGTCGTCGAGGCGGCCACCCGCGAGCTGATGGCCATGGACTTCGGGCTCGGGGTGTACGACGCCGAGGAGTGCGCGGAGATCTTCGCGATGCTGCGGCCCCTGCGGGTCGCCGCCGAGGACTTCGAGGAGCAGTAGAACCCCGGGTTCCGTTCGTGCCGGGGCCGCCCGAAGATCGCGCAAAACGGGCCGATACGCTCGTGGGCATGAAGCGATCCGTGCTGACCCGATACCGGGTGATGGCCTACGTCACCGCCGTCATGTTGCTCGTGCTGTGCGCCTGCATGATTTTCAAGTACGGCTTCGACAAGGGCGAGGGCCTGACGCTGGTCGTCTCGCAGGTCCACGGCGTCCTCTACATCATCTACCTGATCTTCGCCTTCGACCTGGGCTCCAAGGCGAAGTGGCCGTTCGGCAAGCTCCTGTGGGTGCTGGTCTCCGGCACCATCCCGACGGCCGCGTTCTTCGTCGAGCGCAAGGTCGCGCGTGAGGTCGAGCCGCTGATCGTCGACGGTTCCCCGGCCACCGCGAAGGCGTAGCCCCACAGCCCGGAACGGGGTCACGGACATGCCCGTGGCCCCCGCAGTGGAGCAGCCGATGCCGTAGCGCCTCGACATTTACTAGGACGTCCAAGTAAATTCGAGGGTATGGACGCTGACGCCATCGAGGAGGGCCGCCGTCGCTGGCAGGCCCGGTACGACACCGCGAAGAAGCGCGACGCGGATTTCACCACGCTCTCCGGTGACCCGGTCGAGCCGGTCTACGGGCCCCGGCCCGGGGACGCCTATGAGGGATTCGAGCGGATCGGGTGGCCCGGCGAATACCCCTTCACCCGCGGACTGCACGCCACCGGCTACCGCGGCCGGACCTGGACCATCCGCCAGTTCGCAGGATTCGGCAACGCCGAGCAGACGAACGAGCGCTACAAGATGATCCTGGCCAACGGCGGCGGCGGTCTCTCCGTGGCCTTCGACATGCCGACGCTGATGGGCCGCGACTCCGACGAGCCCCAGTCCCTCGGCGAGGTCGGGCACTGCGGGGTCGCCATCGACTCGGCCGCCGACATGGAGGTCCTGTTCCAGGACATCCCGCTCGGTGACGTCACGACGTCGATGACGATCTCCGGGCCCGCCGTCCCCGTCTTCTGCATGTACCTGGTCGCCGCCGAACGGCAGGGCATCGACCCGGCCGTCCTGAACGGCACGCTCCAGACGGACATCTTCAAGGAGTACATCGCGCAGAAGGAGTGGCTCTTCCAGCCCGAGCCGCATCTGCGCCTCATCGGCGACCTGATGGAGCACTGCGCGCGCGACATCCCCGCGTACAAGCCCCTCTCGGTCTCCGGCTATCACATCCGCGAGGCCGGGGCGACGGCCGCGCAGGAGCTCGCGTACACCCTCGCGGACGGCTTCGGGTACGTCGAGCTGGGCCTGAGCCGGGGCATGGACGTGGACGTCTTCGCGCCCGGGCTCAGCTTCTTCTTCGACGCACACCTGGACTTCTTCGAGGAGATCGCCAAGTTCCGCGCCGCCCGCCGCATCTGGGCCCGCTGGATGCGGGACGTGTACGGCGCGCAGACGGACAAGGCCCAGTGGCTGCGTTTCCACACGCAGACCGCGGGTGTCTCGCTGACGGCCCAGCAGCCCTACAACAACGTCGTGCGCACCGCGGTCGAGGCCCTCTCCGCGGTCCTCGGCGGCACGAACTCCCTGCACACGAACGCCCTCGACGAGACGCTCGCGCTGCCCAGCGAACAGGCCGCCGAGATCGCGCTGCGCACGCAGCAGGTGCTCATGGAGGAGACCGGGGTCGCCAATGTGGCGGACCCGCTGGGTGGCTCCTGGTACGTGGAGCAGCTCACCGACCGCATCGAGGCCGACGCCGAGAAGATCTTCGAGCAGATCAAGGAGCGGGGGCGCCGCGCCCACCCGGACGGACAGCACCCGATCGGGCCGATCACCTCGGGCATCCTGCGGGGCATAGAGGACGGCTGGTTCACCGGTGAGATCGCCGAGTCGGCGTTCCAGTACCAGCAGTCCCTGGAGAAGGGCGACAAGCGCGTCGTGGGCGTGAACGTCCACCACGGCTCCGTCACCGGCGACCTGGAGATCCTGCGGGTCTCTCACGAGGTCGAGCGGGAGCAGGTCAAGGTCCTCGGCGCGCGGCGCTCGGCGCGGGACGACGCGCGGGTCCGGGCCTCGCTCGACGCGATGGTTGCGGCTGCGCGGGACGGGTCGAACATGATCGGGCCCATGCTGGAGGCGGTCCGTGCGGAGGCCACCCTCGGGGAAATCTGCAATGCCCTGCGGGACGAGTGGGGGATCTATACCGAGCCGCCGGGGTTCTAGTTCCGGAACCTGTGGTGCGTGGGGACCTGCGGGCCCGTTGTGGCTGGTCGCGCAGTTCCCCGCGCCCCTACGGGCGCTCCTCGAAACTCGTCCGAAAAATGTGGGTGTCAGTTGCACGCGGCTGGGTAGGCGCCGCCCGTCCACCCGCCCTGCCCCTGGAGTCACCCTGTGTCACCCGTGAGCCTGCCCGGCCCCACCCGTACCGCCGTGATCGCCATCGGAGCGGCGACGCTCACGCTGCTCGGCGCGCTGACGGTGTACGGCTCCGGAGAGGTGAGCGCGAGCCCGCCCGCCGAGCCGAAGGTCCAGGACACCTTCGACTCGCTGGGCCCCGACGTGCACGCGGCGAAGCTCTCGAACGGCCGGACGGCTCACTACTCCGACACCGGGAACAAGAAGGGCAAGCCCGTCCTGTTCATAGGCGGCACCGGCACGAGCGCCCGCGCGGCGCACATGACGGACTTCTTCCGCACGACCCGCGAGGACCTGGGGCTTCGCCTCATCTCCGTCGAGCGCAACGGCTTCGGCGACACGGAGTACGACGAGAAGCTCGGCAAGGCCGACTTCGCCGACGACACCCTCGAAGTGCTCGACAAGCTCGGTGTGGACGACGTGAGCGTGATCGCCATCTCCGGCGGCGGCCCGTACGCCGCGGAGCTCGCCGGGCGCGCCCCCGAGCGGATCTCGGCCCTGCACCTCGCGGCCGCCCTGCCGCCCTACGGCACGAAGCCCGCGTACTGCTCGATGTCCGACGACGAGCTCGCCGGCACCGTGAAGGACTCCATCAAGGACCCGCGCAAGTGGTGGGCCTTCCCGGACGACAGCCCCGTGAAGTCGATACCGGGCTTCGCCGACACGGCGTACGAGGAAGGCGCGCGCACCTACAACCAGCGCGGCCAGCAGGCGGACCCCGCGCCGCAGGTGCACGAGCAGAAGCTGTACTGCGGGCGGCCGGGCCCCGATCTCGCGAAGCTCGACGCCCCCGTCTACCTCTACGGCGGCAAGAAGGACACGACCGTGCCGCCGGCCACCCTCACGACCTGGCAGGACGAGCTGCCGGGCAAGGCGAAGGTGCGTACGTACGCGGACTCCGGGCACGACGTGCAGTACCGCCACTGGGACCAGATCCTGGTCGACCTGGCGGGACACGGCGACCGCACGGTCATCTGCCGCGGCAAGGGCACCCGCGTCATCCCCGCCGACGAGGCCGACCGGCTGCTCGCCAAGGGCAAGGCCACGCTGGGCAGCTGCGCCTGGAAGAACGACTAGCCGGACGGCGCGTGATCAGCCCGGCAGCGTCAGCCTGAACAGGGCGCCCCCGCCCGGCGCCCTCTCCGCCACGAGTTCCGCTCCGTGCGCGTGGGCGATCTGGCGGGCCATCGCGAGACCGAGGCCCGAGCCCGGCAGGGCGCGGGCCTTCTCGGCGCGGTAGAAGCGGTCGAAGACGTACGGCAGGTCCTCCTCCGCGATGCCGGGGCCGTGGTCGCGGACCGTCAGGGCGGCGGGGGAGAGGGAGATCTCCACGGGCGTGCCCGGCGGGCTGAACTTGGCCGCGTTGTCCAGGAGGTTGGTGACGAGGCGGGAGAGGCGCGCCGGAACGCCGGGGATGCTCACGTCGTCGGCGTCGGGCGCCACCTGGAGCGTGAACGGCACCTGCGGCCAGTGGCCGCGGGCCGCGTCCACGACATGGGCGACCAGGGGAGCGAGCCGCACTTCCTCCAGGAGGGGCTGCGGCTCCTCGTCGCGGGCCAGTTCGATCAGGTCGTTGACCATGCCGGTGACCTCACGGAGCTGGCGGGTAAGGGCGCCGGACGCCCTGTCGCGCTGGGCGTCGGTCAACCGGTCCGCGCGGGCGAGGAGTTCGGCGTTCGTGCGCAGCGCTGTCAGCGGTGTACGCAGCTCGTGCGAGGCGTCGGCGACCAGGCGCCGTTGGGCGGTGACCGACTTCTCCAGCTCGGCCAGCATCGCGTTGAACGAGGCCGCGAGCCGGGTCACCTCGTCCTCGCGGCCCGGCGGCCCCGGCGGCAGCTCGATCCGGTGGCGGGCGTCACGGGTCGCCGCGATGCGCTCGGCCGTGGCGGTGAGGCGGGCGACCGGGGCGAGGCCGGTGCGCGAGACCCAGTAGCCGCCGAGCCCCGACAGGAGCACTCCGGCGCCGCCCACCGCGGAGAGCAGCCCGGCGGCCTGCCGCACCCCGCGCTCGGCGATGTCGGCGCGCAGGGCGACCTGGACTGCGTCGCCCTTGCCGTAGGTGGTGGTGAACATCCGCGTCGGCCTCCCCTGGAAGGTGAGGCTCGTGTAGTACGGACCCGCCTCGCCGGCCGCGACCTTCCGGGTGGACTCGGCCACCGGCAGCAGATACGGCTTCGACGGGTCGTCCGAGGGGTCGGCGGGGACGATCTGCGAGCAGGCGGGGGAGCCCAGATAGCGGCACTCGCCCGTGACCACGCCCGGCTCGTTGTCGAAGTTCCGCTGCTGCGAGATGAGGCTCGCCGACTGGGCGAGGTTCTGGTCTAGCTGCTGGTAGAGCTTGTAGCGGATGACGAGGAACGCGGCCACGCACACCCCGACCGCGACAAGGGCGACGGCCGCCGCCGCGGCGAGCGCGAGCCGGTTGCGCAACGGGCGCCTGCGCCGCCACCGGGCGCCGAGCCTGCGCCGGGCGCTCATGGGCTGCCCAGCCGGTAGCCGACGCCGTGCACGGTGTGCACGAGCCGCGGTTCGCCGCCCGACTCCAGCTTGCGGCGCAGGTAACCGACGTACACCGCAAGGGAGTTGGAGTCGGGGCCGAAGTCGCGCCCCCAGACCGACTCCTGGATGAGTTCACGCGGGAGCACCTGCCCGGCGTTGCGCAGGAGCAGTTCGAGCAGGGCGGCCTCGGTGCGGCTGAACTCGACCGTCCGGTGACCGCGGCGGCCGGTGCGGGTCGACGGGTCGAGCACCAGATCGCCGTACGCGAGGTCGTCCGCATCGGTGGTCGCGTGCGGCTCCGGGGCGGAGCGGCGCAGCAGGGCACGCACGCGGGCGACCAGCTCGTCCAGGGCGAAGGGCTTCACCAAGTAGTCGTCGGCGCCCGCGTCGAGGCCGTCCACGCGTTCGCTGACGGAGCCGAGGGCGGTGAGGACCAGGACGGGGGTGCGGTCGCCGAGGGCGCGCATCTGACGGCAGACGGCGAGGCCGTCGAGGACGGGCATCAGCACGTCCAGGACCACGAGGTCCGGCTCCCAACGGGCCACCGCCGACAGCGCGCGCTGTCCGTCCGCGGCGCCGCGCACCAGGTGGCCCTCGACGCTGAGGCCGTCCTCGACCGCCGCACGGACCTCGGGGTCGTCGTCGACCACGAGGATCTTGGCGGGCGGCGGGCCGCCGCCGGTCACGGGTGGGCCCGGCCTGCTCGTGAAGCTCATGGACCCAAGGTGCCAAACGCGGCTCTTAAAACCCTCTTAGACCTGCTCGTGATGCTCCATTGCCATGCGAACACCCGATATGCGATCTCCCGATGCGCGATCTTCCGAGGCAGGGGCCCGTGCTGACGGGCGTGCCCCTCTCTCCGTCGTCATCGGCGCGGGCGGCACCGGTGGACACATCTATCCCGGGCTCGCCCTCGCCGACGCCCTGCGCCGTGCGGTGCCGGGCGCGGTCGTCTCCTTCGTCGGCACCGAACGGGGCCTGGAGACCCGGCTGATACCGGAGGCCGGATACCGCCTCCACACCGTCGACATGATTCCGTTCGACCCCTCGCTCGGCGCCAAGCGGTTCCTGCTGCCCGCCGCCCTGGTGAAGTCCGGCGCACAGTGCCGGGCGATCCTGCGGGAGCAGGGCGCGCAGGTGGCCGTCGGGATGGGCGGCTACCCGAGCGCCCCCGTCATCGTCGGCGCCAGGATGGCGGGCCTTCCGAGCCTCATCCACGAGTCCAACGCCGTCCCCGGCCGCGCCAACCGTTTCGCGGCCCGCCTCACCCCGAACATCGCCGTCGCCTTCGACCGCAGCCGGGAGCATCTGCCGGGCGGCGAGCGCGCGTACACCACCGGGATGCCCATCGCGGGGCCGCTCGCCACGCTCGACCGGCAGGCGCTGCGGGCCGAGGCCCGCAAGGAGTACGGGGTGCCGGACACGGCCCGCCTGCTGCTCTTCAACGGCGGCAGTCTCGGCGCCGCCCGGCTGACCGAGGCGGCCGTCGGGCTCGCGGCGCGCTGGCGGCACCGCGCCGACGTACAGCTCCTGATCAAGACGGGGCCCGCCGCGCTCGACGAGACCCGGCGGCGTCTGACGGAGGCGGGCGTGGAGGCGACCGCCCGCGCCGTGCCCTACCTCGACCGGATGGACCTCGCGTACGCGGCGGCCGATCTGGTGGTCTGCCGCGCCGGTTCGGCGACCGTCGCCGAGCTCGCCGCCACCGGGGTGCCCGCCGTCCTCGTCCCCTATCCGCACGCGCCCGGCGACCACCAGACCCACAACGCGCGCGTCCTGTCCGACGCGGGCGCGGGGCTGCTGCTGCCCGACGGCGAGACGACGGCCGAGCGGCTCGCGGAGCTCGTCGGGCCGCTGCTCGCCGATCCGGCGCGGCTCGCCGCGATGAGCGGGGCGGCCGATCCGGGCCCGCACGCGCGGGCCGCGGAGCTGCTGGCCGAACGCGTCATTCAACTCACCCACCACACATCCCACTTGGAGTACGCATGAGCAGCATCGACGCCCCCTTCAGCTGGACCGGCCGCACGGTCCTCGTCACCGGCGCCGAGGGCTTCATCGGCTCGACGCTCGTCGACCTGCTCCTGGAACAGGGCGCGCGGGTCCGCGCCTTCGTGCACTACAAGCCGTACGCGGAGAAGGGCCACCTCGCGCATCTCCTCGGGGACCCCCGGGTCGAGATGCTCGCCGGAGACGTCCGGGACGCGGGCCGTGTGATGGACGCCGTCGAGGGCTGCGACACGGTCTTCCACCTGGCCGCGCTGATCGGGATCCCGTACTCGTACGACTCACCGGGGGCGTACGTCCAGACGAACGTCGTCGGCACGGAGAACGTGGCCGAGGCGTGCAGGCGCCACGCCGTGCGGCGGCTGGTCCACACCTCCACGAGCGAGGTGTACGGGACGGCGCTGACGGCGCCCATCAGCGAGGACCACCCCCTCCAGCCCCAGTCCCCGTACTCCGCCTCGAAGATCGGCGCCGACATGATGGCGCTCTCGCACTGGCACGCGTTCGAACTGCCGGTGACGGTCGTGCGCCCCTTCAACACCTACGGCCCGCGGCAGTCGGCCCGCGCGGTGATCCCCACGATCCTCGCCCAACTGCACGCCGGCGCCCGGGAGATCAAGCTCGGCTCGCTCACGCCCACCCGCGACTTCACGTACGTGACGGACACCGCGCGGGGCTTCATGGCCCTGGCGCGGTGCGATGCGGCCCTGGGGCACGCGGTGAACCTCGGCGTGGGCCGGGAGATCTCCGTCGGGGACCTGGCCCATGCGCTGATCGAGGCGTCCGGGCGCGATGCGGAGGTGGTCGTGGACCCGTCCCGGCTGCGCCCGTCGGGCAGCGAGGTCCAGCGGCTCCTGTCGGACAACTCACGGGCGATGCGGTGGGCGGGCTGGACCCCGGAGGTCTCCCTGCAGGAGGGCCTGAAGCGGACCTCGGAGTGGGTCGCCGAGAACCTCCGCCTCTTCGCCCCGGACCGCTACCAGGTCTGACCCGTGGCCGCCGCGAGCCCGCCGAGCAGGAGCAGGGTGAAGCGGCGGGCCCAGGCCTCGTCGACGGGCTCCGCGCTGACCAGGGCCCGGTGCACCACCGCGCCCGCGATCACGTCGAAGATGAGGTCGGCGGTCCGGCCCGCCTCGGCGGGGTCGGGTTCCGGGGGGAGCTCACCGCGCTCCTGCGCCCGCTTGCGTCCCGCGAGGACCAAGCGCTTCTGGCGGTCCACGATCGACGTGCGGATGCGCTCCCGCAGCGGCTCGTCCGACGTCGACTCGGCCACCACCGCCATCAGCGCGGTCTTCGTCTCGGGGCGGCCGAGCAGCGCCGCGAACTGGAGCACCACGCCCTCGATGTCCGCGGCCAGGCTGCCGCGGTCCGGCAGTTCCAGCTCGTCGAACAGCTCCGCCACCGCGTCCACGACCAGCTCGCTCTTGCCCGCCCAGCGCCGGTACAGCGTCGTCTTGGCGACGCCCGCACGCGTGGCGACGTCTCCCAGGGTCAGCTTGGACCAGCCGAGCTCGACCAGGGCCTGGCGGGTCGACTCCAGGATCGCGGTGTCCGCCGCGGCGTTGCGGGGTCGGCCACCGGTGCGGGCGGGTGAGGGGACGCGGCTCTGCATCCCGCGACCATACCGGCCAGTACGGAATCGGTCGGAGCGTGGGCGAGTGAGCCAGATCACCGAAGTTCTCGCAGGTCCGCCGTCCACACGACGCCGCATGGCAGTTACGCTACGACTCGTAGCGAAAGAGAAGTGGGCGAGATGAACGGCAACTCCTCGGCGCCCACTTTCTTTCGCGGCGAATGAACGGCGACAAACCACAGCGACAACCAGAGCGGCACGCACCGGTGCAGGGTGGGGACCCTGCGCCACAACCATCGGTCCTCCTCGGGACCTTGGCGCCACGACCGTCCACGGCCCCGCAATCCGGCGGGGGGCCTCGGACGGGCGCGGTTCCCGCACGGCTTGGGGGAGGATGTACTCATGCAGCCACGGAACATGTCCATGAGCGGAGTCGTCGACCTCGCCGCCGTGAAGGCGGCCCAGGAGGCCAAGGCGAAGGCGGAGCAGGCGCGCGCCGAAGCCGCCAGGCAGGGCGGGGGCGCCGTAGCCGGCGTCTCGCCGTCGAGCCTCGTCATCGACGTAGACGAGGCCGGTTTTGAGCGCGAGGTCCTGCAGCGCTCCACCGAAGTACCCGTCGTCATCGACTTCTGGGCCGAGTGGTGCGAGCCGTGCAAGCAGCTGAGCCCGCTGCTCGAAGGCCTGGCGCGGGAGTACAACGGCCGCTTCGTCCTCGCCAAGATCGACGTCGACGCCAATCAGATGCTGATGCAGCAGTTCGGGGTCCAGGGGATTCCGGCCGTCTTCGCGGTGGTGGCCGGACAGGCCCTGCCGCTCTTCCAGGGCGCGGCTCCGGTGGAGCAGATCCGGCAGACCCTGGACCAGTTGATCCAGGTCGGCGAGGAGCGCTTCGGTCTGACCGGCCTCGCCGTCGACCCGGACGCGCAGGGCGCGGAGCAGCAGGAGGCCCCCGCCGAGGTGCCCGCGGGACCGTACGACGCCCTGCTCGAAGCCGCCGTCCAGGCGCTGGACGCGGGCGACTTGGGCGGCGCGGTGCAGGCGTACCGCAACGTTTTGAACGACGACCCGGGCAACATCGAGGCCAAGCTCGGCCTCGGCCAGGCCGAACTGCTGCAGCGCGTCCAGGGTCTGGACCCGCAGCAGGTCCGCAAGGACGCCGCCGACCGGCCCGCGGACGTGGCCGCGCAGATCGCCGCCGCCGACCTGGATCTGGTGGGCGGACATGTCGAGGACGCCTTCGGGCGGCTCATCGACGCGGTGCGGCGCACGGCGGGCGATGACCGGGACGCCGCGCGCGTGCGGCTGCTCGAACTCCTCGAGGTGGTCGGCTCGGACGACCCGCGGGTGACCGCGGCGCGCACGCAGCTCGCGCGGGTACTTTTCTGACCCGTTTCCGACCCTGTTCGGACGTTCGACCTGGACCTGGCCGTCCGGCGCCTCGGGTGCCGTTCGCTGACCAGTCCTTAAACGCCGGGGCTTGTGATGCCCGAGTGAAAATTCGTCGCACAGGCGTCACAGTGGCCGCGCTTTACCAAAACTTGGTAAACGCGGCCACTGTTACTTGGAGTAAGTCCAGGTCAGTCATCTGTCCTGATGTGCCCTTCGACATCCCGTTCTGTTCCTGCCCATGGGTGCACCGTCTGTGGCCGACCGATACCGGGCGGTCGTGGTTCGGTTATCGCGCCGTTACTAGCCAGTAACGAACCCCCTTGTGCGGGGGCCGAGAATGCACCACGATCGGCGACGCTCGGTCCAATAACCCGCAGCCCGAAAGCCAGTCGGGAGCGGGCTTTCTGGGTCCCCACCGAGCAGGCCGGAGACACCCCGTCGCCGGTCTAGGACAGGGGGGTCTCTGCCGTCCGGCAGAGCCTGTCCGGCAGGTTGTGCGTGTCGCGTGCGACCAGTGGTTGTCGCTCGGGGGTGATCTCCCGAGGACGTAGCGCTTCTCCCATCCCTGCCCGGCTGAGCCGCCCGAACGGCAGCAGCCAGGGCCGGAGATGTACGTCCGAGAAGGAGGAAAGTCATGGAGTCCGTGGCTCGTGGCGGAACCAGATGGAAGCGGTTCGCCGTAGTCATGGTGCCGAGCGTCGCGGCGACTGCCGCGATAGGCGTGGCCCTCTCGCAGGGTGCGCTTGCGGCATCGTTCAGTGTGTCCGGTCAGCAGTTCAAGGTGACTGCCGACCAGCTCGACGGTACGGGATTCGTCCAGTACGGGGCGCTCGACAGCGGCAAGTCGGGTAACCACCCGGTCGCCGTCGTCGGCCTCGACTCGGCCAAGATCACCAACCTGTGTCAGTCCGTCGTCGTTCCGGTCCCCGTCTTCGGCGATGTGTCGATGACCCTCAAGGCCGGCGGCAAGGGCGGCCCCAGGGTCGAGGCGAAGAAGCTCTACATCGACGCCGATGACCTGAAGGCCGACGCCACGTTCACCAACGTGGACATCGGCGTCTCGATCGACCGGACCACCAAGGGCCCGGGTCCGTCGAAGGGTGACAAGTACGTCCCCGACTCGTTCGCGCAGCAGGCTGACAAGGTGCGGTTCACCGACGTCAAGCAGCGTGCGTGGGCGACCACGGCCGGCACCTTCAAGCTCTCTGGTCTGGCCATGTCGGTCAAGAAGGGCAAGCACGAGTGCTACTGAGGCGCCTGATGCCTTAGCAGCGGCACTTGTTGCGAAGAAACGGCCGGGCGCGGGGGCGCACGGATCTTGACCTCGACCGTCCCCGTGCCCGAATCCGCAGGACACAGAACCAACGCCATTCCCCGAGGAGCTGTACGACATGAGCGCCGAAGCGCAAGTGGGACTGGGCGACAAGCTCGGCCGGATGCGCCGATCGTTCCGAGGGTGGCGCGGTCAGCGCCCGTTCTGGGGTGGTCTGCTGACGTTGCTCGGCGGCATCCCGATCATGTACTTCCCGTACGCGAACCTCACGATCGGCACGATGACGATCCGGATGGCGACGACCGCCGGTGCCGGTTCGCTGATCATCGGCGTCCTGCTTGTCGTGCTCGGCCTGACCATGTGGTTCCAGCCGCATTCCCGGATCTTCGCGGGTGTCGCGGCGATTCTGCTCGCCCTGGTGTCTCTGGTGGTCTCCAACTTCGGCGGCTTCGTCGTCGGCTTCCTGCTCGCTCTGCTCGGCGGTGCCCTCGGCATCTCCTGGGCCGCGGCCAAGCCGGTGAAGGGTTCCGCGAGGAAGCGGACCGAAGGCTCTGACGACGGGGCGCCGGAGCCCGCGGCCGCGGGGGCCGCGAACGGGGTGAGCGGCACTACGGACGATCTGTCAGGAACGAGCCCGGACAACGGGACGAACGGGAGGCACCGTGCCGGCTGACGAGGTGCACCATGTGGACTCCGCGGGTGAGCCCCGCGCGAGATCCGGGCCGCGCCACGCGGCACCCAGAAAGCCGCTCCTCACCCGCCTGCACGTCCCGGCGGGCAAGGCGATAGCCATCGCGGCCATGCCGACCGCCGTCCTCATGGGCATGGGTCTGACCCCCCAGCTCGCGCAGGCCAAGCCGCTGCCGAAGAACCCCTTCCAGGACGGCCCGTGTGTCACGGCGCCGGACGACGCGTCCGAGGCCACCAAGGCCACCGAGGACGCCGAGAAGGAGGCCGACAAGGCTGCCGCGGAGAAGGCGGAGCAGGAGAAGGCCGAGCAGGCGGAGAAGGACGCGGCCAAGAAGGACGAGGCCGCCGAGCCCACTCCGTCGCCCTCCGCCGGTGACAAGGCGGGCTCGGACTCCGACGGCTCCGACAGCGACGACAAGACCGAGCCGACCCCGTCGCCCTCGGAGGACAAGGCCGAGGAGCCCGCTCCGGAGCCCTCCGAGACCAAGAACCCGCTGGATCCGCTGGGTGTCGGTCCCGCGCTCAAGGACCTCTTCACGCCCGACGAGAAGGAGTCCGAGAGCCCCACGCCGACCCCCTCCGCCTCCGAGGAGAGCAAGTCCTCCGAGGAGAAGGCCGAGGACACGGCGAAGGACACCGTCGACGGCGTCACCAAGCCCGTCGAGGACACCGTCGACGACGTCACGGACGGCGTCAAGGACGGTGCCGGCAAGGCCGGGGACACGGTCGACAAGGCCAAGGACGAGGCCGAGAAGGCGGCTGAGGAAGCTGCCGACAAGGCCAAGGACGAGGCCGAGGACCCGATGGCACCGGACGAGGACGGCAAGAAGCCGTTCCCGTGCGTGGTCGAGAAGAAGGTCGACGGAAAGGGCGAGCAGACGCCCGCGCCGATCCCGAACCAGCCGTGGAACCTGGAAGCCAGCTCGCTCACCCTCAAGGGTGCGGACTACCAGGGCGTCGTGAACCTGACGATGCCCAACGGCAAGACCAAGCAGGCCCTGAAGTACGTCGTCCAGAACACGGACATCGGCGACCTGCACCAGATCGTCGAGGGCCCGGCCGGCAAGAAGTACCACGTCCAGGCCGAGAAGGGCTCCACGTCCACGATCCGTGGCGGCGAGACGACGATGTACACCGAGTCGATCTCCGGCAAGCTCTTCGGCCTGATCCCGATCACGTTCGACCCGGAGCACCCGCCGCCCCTGAACATCCCGCTGATCTACTTCACGGACGTGAAGGTGCAGCAGGCGGGCCAGTTCGGCGGCAACCTGCACGTCCCCGGCCTGAGCCAGACGATCACCGACTGATCTTCACCGGGAGCCGCGAAGCGCTGAGGGCGCCCCCTGCGTCAGGGGGCGCCCTCAGTGTCGTATCAGGGTGTGTCAGCCACCGAGGTGGTGCACCCGGACCATGTTGGTGGTACCGGGGACACCGGGGGGCGAGCCGGCCGTGATGATCACGGTGTCGCCGTCGTTGAAGCGGTTCAGCTTGACCAGCTCGGCGTCGACGAGGTCGACCATCGCATCGGTGTTGTCGACGTGCGGCACGACGTACGAGTCGACGCCCCAGCTCAGGGAGAGCTGGTTGCGGGTGGCCTCGTCGGTGGTGAAGGCCAGGATCGGCTGGGCCGCGCGGTAGCGGGACAGACGGCGGGCCGTGTCACCGGACTGCGTGAAGGCGATCAGCGCCTCGCCGCCGAGGAAGTCCGCGATCTCGCACGCGGCACGGGCCACCGAACCACCCTGCGTACGCGGCTTCTTGCCGGGCACGAGCGGCTGCAGACCCTTGGCGAGCAGCTCCTCCTCGGCCGCCGCGACGATCTTCGACATCGTCTTGACGGTCTCGATCGGGTAGGCGCCCACGGACGACTCGGCGGACAGCATGACCGCGTCCGCGCCGTCCAGGATCGCGTTGGCGACATCGGACGCCTCGGCGCGCGTGGGGCGCGAGTTGGTGATCATCGACTCCATCATCTGGGTCGCGACGATCACCGGCTTGGCGTTGCGGCGGCACATCTCCACGAGGCGCTTCTGCACCATCGGGACCTTCTCGAGCGGATACTCGACGGCCAGGTCACCACGGGCGACCATGACGGCGTCGAAGGCCGCGACGACGCCCTCCATGTTGGCGACGGCCTGCGGCTTCTCCACCTTGGCGATGACGGGGACCCGGCGGCCCTCCTCGTCCATCACCTTGTGGACGTCCTTGACGTCGCTCGCGTCGCGCACGAAGGAGAGGGCGACCATGTCGCAGCCCATCTTCAGCGCGAAGCGCAGGTCCTCGATGTCCTTCTCGGAGAGCGCGGGCACGTTCACGGCCGCGCCGGGCAGGTTGATGCCCTTGTGGTCGGAGATGACGCCGCCCTCGACGACGATCGTCTTCACCTGCGGCCCGCTCACCTCGACGACCCGCAGCTCGACGTTGCCGTCGTTGATCAGGACCTGGTCGCCCTTGGAGACGTCACCGGGCAGGCCCTTGTAGGTGGTGCCGCAGATGGACTTGTCGCCGGGGACGTCCTCGGTGGTGATGGTGAACTCGTCACCGCGCACCAGCTCGACGGGTCCCTCGGCGAAGGTCTCCAGACGGATCTTCGGACCCTGCAGGTCGGCGAGGACGCCGATGGCACGGCCGGTCTTGTCGGCAGCGGCACGGACGCGGTCGTACCGCCCCTGGTGCTCGGCGTGCGTGCCGTGGCTGAAGTTGAAGCGGGCCACGTTCATGCCGGCC
Organism: Streptomyces sp. NPDC054872; assembly: GCF_053610705.1. Lineage (NCBI taxonomy): Bacteria > Bacillati > Actinomycetota > Actinomycetes > Kitasatosporales > Streptomycetaceae > Streptomyces > Streptomyces sp. NPDC054872. The sequence goes on from NZ_JBSGYY010000004.1 coordinate 307,795, forward strand.
TCGATCAGCGAGACGAGCTGCTCTTCGGAGTCGACGGCGGGGCCCAGCGTGCAGACGATTTTGGAACGGCGCATGGGGGCGATCCTATCGGTTTGTTTCGCTTCGGAATATTCCGTCTGGTGGAATCTACAAATGGGCGGAACTGCGCTCAGGCGTGGCGTTGACGCACGGTGTTCATGCCGGGTTTCCGACCAATGCGTAGGTCTGCCGCGCGATCTCCAGTTCCTCGTCGGTGGGGACGACGGCGACCGCGACCCGGGCGTACTCCGGTGAGATCAGCCGGGCCTCGTCGGAACGTACAGCGTTGAGTTCTCCGTCGACCGCGAGCCCCAGTTCCTCCAGGCCCGCGACGGCAGCCTCCCGCACCGGCGCCGCGTTCTCACCGACCCCCGCCGTGAACGCGATGGCGTCCACCCGGCCGAGCACCGCGTAGTAGGCGCCGATGTACTTCTTCAGACGGTGGATGTAGATGTCGAAGGCGAGCGAGGCGGCCTCGTCGCCCCCGTCGATCCGGCGCCGGATCTCCCGCATGTCGTTGTCGCCGCAGAGACCGACCAGACCGCTCTTCTTGTTGAGCAGGGTGTCGACCTCGTCGATCGACATCCCGCCGACGCGGGCCAGGTGGAAGACGACCGCCGGGTCCACGTCACCGGAACGGGTACCCATCACGAGCCCCTCAAGCGGCGTGAGCCCCATCGATGTCTCCACGCACCTGCCGCCCCGCACGGCACTCGCGGACGCGCCGTTGCCCAGGTGTAGCACGATGACGTTCACCTCGCCGGGCGTCTTGCCGAGCAGCTTGGCCGTCTCCCGGGACACGTACGCGTGCGACGTCCCGTGGAAGCCGTAGCGCCGCACGCGGTGCTGGTCGGCGGTGGCCACGTCGATCGCGTAGCGCGCCGCCGACTCCGGCATCGTCGTGTGGAACGCCGTGTCGAAGACGGCGACCTGGGGGAGGTCGGGACGCAGGGCCTGGGCCGTGCGGATGCCGGTGATGTTGGCCGGGTTGTGCAGCGGCGCCACCGGCACGAGCCGCTGGATCTCCGCGAGCACCTCGTCCGTGACGACCGTCGGCGCGGTGAACTTCAGGCCGCCGTGCACCACGCGGTGGCCGATCGCGGCAAGCTCGGGGGAGTCCAGGCCGAGCCCGTCGGCGGTCAGCTCGGCGGCGACCGCCTTCAGGGCGGACTCGTGATCGGCGATCGGCTCCTCGCGCTCACGCTCGTCGCCGCCCGTCAGCGGGGTGTGCTTGATCCGTGAGGTCTCCTCGCCGATGCGCTCGACCAGGCCGACGGCGAGACGTGCGTTGTCCCGCATGTCGAGCAACTGGTACTTCACCGACGACGAGCCGGAGTTGAGGACGAGGACACGGGTGGCGGTCACAGGTGCGGCGCTTTCTGTAGATGTCATACGGAGGTGGCAGGCCGGCCCTGGGCCTGGATCGCGGTGATGACCACGGTGTTGACGATGTCCTGCACGAGGGCACCGCGGGACAGGTCGTTGACCGGCTTGCGCAGGCCCTGGAGGACCGGGCCGACGGCGATCGCGCCCGCCGAGCGCTGCACGGCCTTGTACGTGTTGTTGCCGGTGTTCAGGTCCGGGAAGATCAGCACGCTCGCCTGCCCCGCCACCTCCGAGTCCGGCAGCTTCGTCGCCGCGACCGAGGGCTCCACGGCGGCGTCGTACTGGATCGGACCCTCGATCTTCAGGTCGCTGCGGCTCTCCCGCACCAGCTCCGTCGCCTCGCGCACCTTGTCGACGTCGGCGCCCGAACCCGACGTACCCGTCGAGTACGAGAGCATCGCGATCCGCGGCTCCACGCCGAACTGCTCGGCGGTGGCCGCCGCCTGGACCGCGATGTCGGCGAGCTGCACGGCGTTCGGATCCGGATTGACCGCGCAGTCGCCGTAGACCAGCACCTTGTCGGCGAGGCACATGAAGAAGACCGAGCTGACGATCGAGGCGTCCGGCTTCGTCTTGATGATCTCGAACGCGGGCCGGATCGTGGCGGCCGTGGAGTGCACGGAACCCGACACCATGCCGTCGGCGAACCCCTCCTGCACCATCAGGGTGCCGAAGTAGTTCACGTCCGCGACGACGTCGTATGCCAGCTCGACGGTGACGCCCTTGTGGGCGCGCAGCTCGGCGTACTTGGCGGCGAACGCGTCCCGCAGCTCGGAGGTCTGCGGGTCGATGAGCTGCGACGCGGCGAGGTCGACGCCGAGGTCCGCGGCCTTCTTGCGGATCTGCTCGACCGGGCCGAGGAGCGTCAGGTCGCAGACGCCGCGGCGAAGCAGCACGTCGGCGGCGCGCAGGACGCGCTCCTCGGTGCCCTCGGGCAGGACGACGCGCCGCTTGTCGGAGCGCGCCTGCTCCAGGAGCTTGTGCTCGAACATCATCGGCGTGACGCGGTCGCTGCTGGGGGCCTGTACGCGGCTGAGCAGACCGGCCGTGTCGACGTACCGCTCGAAGAGCCCGAGGGCGGTCTCTGCCTTGCGGGGCGTGGCGGCGTTCAACTTCCCCTCCAGGGCGAAGAGTTCGCCCGCGGTGGGGAAGGAGCCGCCGGAGACGGCGATGACCGGGGTGCCGGGCGCGAGGCGGTCGGCGAGCTTCAGGATCGCCTCGCCGGGCTGCTCGTTGAGGGTCAGCAGGACGCCCGCGATGGGCGGCGTACCGGCGCTGTGCGCGGCGAGCGAGCCCACGACGAGGTCGGCGCGGTCCCCGGGGGTGACCACGAGGCAGCCCGGGGTCAGGGCGTTCAGGAAGTTCGGCAGCATCGCGCCGCCGAAGACGAAGTCGAGCGCGTCACGGGCCAGGCCCGCGTCGTCACCGAGCACGACGCGGCCGCCGAGCGCGTGGGTGATCTGGGCGACCGTGGGGGCGGCGAGCGCGGGCTCGTCGGGCAGGACGTAGCTGGGTACGGGGAGCCCGGCCGCGAGGCTGTCGTAGATCTCGTCGCGGTCGGCGGGCGCCACCCGGTTGGTGACCATCGCCAGGACGTCGCAGCCCAGGCTCTCGTAGGCCCGGTAGGCGTTGCGCGTCTCGGCCCGGACGGACTCGGCGGTCTGGTTCTTGCCGCCGACGACGGCTATCACCGAGGCGCCGAACTCGTTGGCGAGGCGGGCGTTGAGGGACAGCTCGTCCGGGAGCTGGGTATCGGCGAAGTCCGTGCCGAGCACCAGGACGATCTCGTAGTCCCTGGCCACCCGGTGAAAACGGTCGACGAGCCGGCTGACCAGCTCGTCGGTACCCTGCTCGGCCTGGATCGCGGAGGCCTCGTGGTAATCCATGCCGTACCCGGACGCGGCATCCTGCGCGAGCCGATAGCGGGCCCGCAGAAGATCGAAGAGACGATCGGGTCCGTCGTGGACCAGCGGCCGGAAGACCCCCACCCGGTCGACCTGGCGGGTCAGGAGTTCCATGACTCCCAGCTCGATGACCTGGCGGCCGTCGCCCCGGTCGATCCCGGTCACGTACACGCTGCGCGTCACGCGTGCTCTCCCCTTCTCCGCTGCTCCGCCGCGGGTTTCCCTGGCCGCCCGGCGAGACCGGGCAGCTTCCGTCAGGGCCGGACAAATGACCCGATATGGTTGCCGTGCCCTCTTGACAATACCTCTGCGGCTGGCTAGGTCGCCCGCCGGACGAAAGGCCCGGTGGAGCGGGCCCAAGGGCCTTCTCCCCAGGATCGGCCGGGCCAGCCGTGAACGGGTCGCTCTGTGTGTGAGCGGCACCGGGTTCGCGGCCATGGAACAATCGGACCGGCTCACACGCATCAACAGCGAGCAGGAGACACAGCACGATGCGCATCGGAATTCTCACCGCAGGCGGCGACTGCCCTGGCCTCAACGCAGTGATCCGGTCGGTCGTGCACCGAGCCGTCACGCACTACGGCGACGAGGTCATCGGCTTCGAGGACGGTTACGCGGGCCTGCTCGACGGCCGCTACCGCTCGCTGGGCCTCAACGAGGTCAGCGGCATCCTGGCCCGTGGCGGAACGATTCTCGGCTCCTCGCGGCTGGAGCGGGACCGCTTCCGCGCGGCCTGCGAGGACGCGCCCGCGCTCGCCGAGGAGATCGGCTTCGACGCCCTGATCCCCATCGGCGGCGAGGGCACCCTCACGGCCGCGAAGATGCTGTCGGACGCGGGCCTGCCGGTGGTGGGTGTGCCGAAGACGATCGACAACGACATCTCCTCCACCGACCGCACCTTCGGCTTCGACACCGCGGTGGGCGTCGCCACGGAGGCGATGGACCGCCTCAAGACGACCGCCGAGTCCCACCAGCGCGTCATGGTCGTCGAGGTCATGGGCCGGCACGCGGGCTGGATCGCCCTGGAGTCCGGCATGGCGGGCGGCGCGCATGGCATCTGCCTCCCCGAGCGCCCCTTCGACCCCGCTGACCTGGTCAAACTGGTCGAGGAGCGGTTCTCGCGCGGCAAGAAGTTCGCGGTGATCTGCGTCGCCGAGGGCGCCCACCCGCAGGAGGGCACCATGAATTACGGCGTGGGCGCGATCGACCAGTTCGGCCACGAGCGCTTCCAGGGCATCGGTACGGCGCTCGCGTTCGAGCTGGAGACCCGCCTCGGCAAGGAGGCCAAGCCGGTCATCCTCGGCCACGTCCAGCGCGGCGGCACCCCGACGGCGTACGACCGTGTCCTCGCGACCCGCTTCGGCTGGCACGCGGTGGAGGCGGTGCACCGCGGCGACTTCGGCCGCATGACGGCGCTGCGGGGCACCGACATCACGATGGTGCCGCTCGCGGAGGCGGTCACCGAGCTGAAGACGGTGCCGAAGGACCGGATGGACGAGGCGGAGTCGGTCTTCTAGGGATCGGTCCGCCCGCCGGGGGTGCTCAGCCCCCGGCCCCCGTCCCCCGCACCTGGGTCCAGAAGTGCTCCAGGACCTTGTCCAGGAAGTCCTGGCCGGCGCTCCCCGAGGCGTCGGCCCCGGCCCCGCCGCCCCAGCTCAGCGTGCGGACCATGCGCGACTGGTAGTCGGCGTGCAGCTGCTGCAGCACGTCCTCGACGTGTCGCTTCTGCACGGGCAGCATCTTGCTGACGGGCCGCACATACCCCTGCCAGCGGGTGGTGACGGCCCTGCGCAGCAGGTCGGCCAGCTCGTCGGAGCGTCCGATGACGTTGATGAAGTCGGGCAACGGGAGCTGCAGCACGTCGGCGAGGGCGGCGGACTGCCGTTCGTTGCCGCGCCAGGTGTTGGTCTCCTCCATGTGCAGATAGGCCTGGATCTCGACACCGGACCCCCGCGCCACGTCCTCGGGCGCGAGCCCACGGGCGAGCCGGTGCTCGCGCAGAGTGGTGGCGGCGCCCATGAGCTCACCGGGGGAGCACCACAAGGTCCCCGCCAGCGCGGTGAGCTCGGCGGAGGTGGGCGCGGCGAGACCGCGCTCCCAGGCGGCGATGGTCTCGGGGGTGATGTAGGTGAGCCCGTAACTCGCCCGCATCCCATAGGCGACATGCCCGTGCGCCATCCCCAGCGCCTCACGTAGACGCCGGGCGGCGGGAAAGTTGAACGGGGGTGTCGGCTGGTTGGGCTGGCTCGATTGCACGGGCACACGGTATGGGCGCGAGGGGCTGGCGACTACGGTGCGTTCATACGAGGTTGCGGATTGGTGCGAAGCTACGGGCCGCTGGGCGGACCCCTTCTACCGGTTGATCGACTGGATCTCCTCGACCACGACGTCCTGGTCCGCGCCGAACTCGCCCTCGGGCAGATTCTTTGGTGTGTTCTGGCCGGTGCCCGTCCAGTGGATCTTCCAGGTGACGGTCGCCTTGAGCGGGTACGAGCCGTCGCCGGACGAGCGGAGGTACTTCACGCCGCAGGGTGGGTCCTGCTCGGACTTGCCCTTGGCGTACGGTTCGCCGATCTTGCCGTCGCCGTTGATCGGGCAGACGCCGGATGCGGGGTAGGTCTCGGCGTCCTTGGTGCCGGGGTCGATCTTGAGGGAGACGGGTTCGGCGGTCGTGGTCGCCTCGATGCCGATGTCGGGTACGGAGGCCGTCACCGACACCGGCTTGAACTCCGCGCCGTCCAGCCAGGCCCAGGTCGGCAGGTTGACCTTCGTCGGGCCCTCCGGGGCGAGGGTCACCTCGGTGCCGGGTACGCGGACTTCGGCGTACGCGAGCTTCGCGAGGATCTCGGGGGTGATGGCCTCGGGGATGTCCGCCGGGGGTGGATCGCCCTTGTCGACCCAGAAGACGGGCTTGTTGCAGGCGTCCCAGCCGGGCGGGTAGCTGTCGTTGGAGAAGGACGTCCACCAGTAGCCCTTGCCGGTCTTGTCCTGGTTGAAGTCCTTGTAGGGCTCGCCGTCCACGTACCGCTTCTTCTGCGTCAAGTCCCACTCATGGCCCGTCGACTCGGCCTGCCAGATCGGCTCGACGTACTTCTTGAACTGAGCGGGAGAGAACTTGGGGGCGTACCAGCAGGCGGGCGGGGTCCAGTTCGTGGCGGGGGTGACTGCCCCGGTCTTGGCCCCGGTGCCGTTCTTGGAACGGTCGTAGACGATGCCGGACGCGGTGGCGGACAGCTGGTCTCCGTCGGCGTTGCCGGAGGCGTCGCTGTCGGAGCCGTTGCCGCCCCCGAGCCCGCCGCCCCCTGGCGGCGTCTGGTCGGCAAAGGCGGCAGGCGGAACAAGGGTCCATGCCATGGCTGCCAGGGCTGTGACGGTGAGGATCCGGCTTGGTCGGCTCATGGCTGGCATACCGCAGCACCCCGGGTGGATGTGATCTTCACGAGTTCCCAGACCCCCTCTTGGTTCTTCTCGACCTGAGCGCCGTACAGGATGTAGCTCTTCTTGGTCACCTTGGTGCGCTTGACCTGACCGGTCTTGATGACCTTGCTGTAGCCCTTGCTCTCGTCGCCGCAGTACGTGAGTGACGCGGCTGTCTTGGACTTCACGGTCACTTGGCGGTTGAAGTACTTCACCGTCCCTGTGACCGTCCAGCCCGCGTCCTTGAACGCCTTCACCCAGTTCTGCGACGACGCGGCCGCCTCGCCTTCGGTATAGAACTCCAGTGCCGGGAGCCGTGGGTCGCCGGCGACGATCGCCGCGTTGAGCGCGCGGATGAAGTCCGAGTTGTCTCGGAGGATCGCGTCCTTGGCCGTCTCGCCGGTCTGCTCCGGCTTGAAGGACAGCTTGACGTCGGAAGGGAGTTTGATCTTGGGCCGCTCAGCCCCAGCCGGTTCCGATGTGCTAGGCGAAGCCGACTCCTTCGCGCCCCCCTTGTCCGCCCCGGCAATCTTGTCGTTGTCCTTGGACTCGTCGTCGCCGCTGCCGCAGGCTGTGAGCAGCAGAGCCGCGGACGCGGTGAGGGCGACCGTCGCGAGACGGAGAGGGCGGTTCACTGACGGCTCCTGGTGAGGGTGAGAGTTGGCGCGAGCTAAGCACGCTAGCGGGAGCTGATCAGCGGCACCAGAGAGAAATCTGATGAGCAATGGGGCGTGAGGGGTTCATCCCGGTGAATCGGGCGGCCTACTGACCGGTGGAGAAGAGGGAGTGCACGTGGTGATGGAGCGGAAGGCCATGGATCTCGCGGGGTACATGGAGCGGGCTCGTAGCGGGCCCTGCTTCGTCTGTGCGTTTCTTGCCGGAGAGGACGGCTACGCCCATCACGTCGTCCACGAGGACGACGCGCACGTCGCCTTTCTCGATCGGTGGCCCACCCTTCCCGGGAAGGTCCTCGTCGCGCCGAAAGCCCACGTGGAGCACGCCGTTCGCGACCTGGACGAGGCGGCGTACGTACGGATCATGCTCTTCGTGCGCGAGGTCACCCGCGCCGTCGAGCGGGTCTTCGACTCCGAGCGCACCTACCTCTACTCCCTCGGAAGTCAGGAAGGGAACAGCCACCTCCACTGGCACATCGCCGCCCTGCCGCCCGGAATCCCTTACGAGGAGCAGCAGTTCCACGTGTTGATGACCGAGAACGGGGTGCTGGACGTGCCGCCGGGGGAGATGGCCGACCTCGCCGCGCGGCTGCGGGCCGCCGTCGGCCCGTAGCCACCGTCGTCACCGCTACTGCTTCGTCGGCTCGTACCCCTTGTCCACCTTGCCGATCTCGGTCCAGGTGCCCTTGCCCCGGCGGTCGAACCACACCGGGCGTTCACGTGCCGAGCGGCGCTTCTCGAAGGAGACCTCGTCCAGGACGCCGTTGACCGAGACGTCCTGGATCTCGCGGTCCAAGGTGTGGCGGAGTGAAGTCGGCGAGGCGTCCGCGGGAAGCTTTTCGAGCGCCGTCGCCAGTGCCAGGGCGCCGTCGTACAGCTCCTGGTTGCCGCGTGCGGGGAGGTTGTCGCCCGGCTCACCGGAGTAGTTGCGCGTGCGCAGGACCCCCTCCGGGACACCCGCCGCCGTCTCCTCGGCCCGCGCCCGCTCCGCCGAGTCCTCGCAGACCCCCTCGGGTGCGCTCTGGGCGAGGACCGGTCCGGTGAAGCCGTCGGCCCTGAGCTTCTTCGCCCACACGGCGACGTCCGTCCCTATCGGCACCACCACCGCGTCCGCCCTCGCCTCGTCGGCCAGCGCCGGGATCTGGTCCGTCTTCACCTCGTCAGGCCGCACCTCCAGCGCCTCGGCGGTCACGCCCGCGTCGCGCAGCCCGGTCCCGATGCCGTCGTGCCGGTCCGCCCAGACCTTGTCCTCCGCCACCAGCACCCGGCGCGCGTCGGTCCGGGTCAGGAGGTACTCGGCCATCGCCTCGCCCTGCCGCTCGTCGTCGGCCGGGATCGCGAACGCGCCCCCGGCGTGGGCGACGTCGTAGCACGTGCTGATCTCCGGCAGGAACGCCTCGTCCGTGTCGTGCACCCAGGAGAAGTCGACGGTGTCACCGATGACGGCGAGCATGTCCGGGTGCTCGGCGAGCAGTTCGCGGGATGTCGTGTCCGGGTCCGCGGCCACGGGGACGAGACGGAAGCGGCTGCCGCTCTTCTCGCCGAGCGTCTCGGCGAAGGCGGACTCGACGGTACGCAGCTGCTGCGTCGTGAACTGCTTGAACTCCGAGGTTTCGTCGGCTCCGCCGCCGGAGCGTGCCGTGCCGACGTGCGTATAGCTGTGGGCGACGCCTATCTCGTACACGGCCGGGGCCCCTGATCCCCCCTCGGACGCGGCGAGGGAACGTACGCCGAGGCCCGTGGGGATGCCGACCGCGAGCAGCAAGGCCGCGGAGATCAGCAGCCGCCGCTTCTTGCGCGGGCTCTGCCGCGAGCCTCGCGCGCCCGGCGGCGTGGACACCTTGCTGACCGGCCGGGGCTGGGGCTGGGGCTCGGGCTGGGGGCGAGCGTCCTCCACGTCGTCAGCCACCTGCCGCTCCCGCTCGGCCACGACGGCGTCCCGCACCGCACCGTCGGCCCCGCCCGCACTGTCACCCACGCCCTGGTCCGCCGCCGCCAGGATCCGCTCCAGGGTCGTCGCCGCGTCCGCGGGCCGGTCGGCGGGGTCCTTGGCCAGGAGGTCGAGCACGAGGCGTTCGACCGGCGCCGGCACCTCGGGCCGCGCGCGTGAGGGCCGCAGGGGGGCGTCGTTGACGTGGTTGTACATGACGCCGGCCGCTGTGCCGGTGAACGGCGGCCTGCCGACCAGGAGTTCGTAGAGGACGCAGCCGAGTGCGTAGAGGTCGGTGCGGCCGTCGCCCGGCTCCTGCCGGAACCGCTCCGGCGCCAGATAGGGCACGCTGCCGAACGGCAGCTCTCCGGTCCGTGTCAGACGCGAGTCGCCCGCCGCCCGCTCCATGAACGTCGCGATGCCGAAGTCGACGACCTTGGCCGTGCCGTCCCGCGTGATCATGATGTTGCCGGGCTTGATGTCACGGTGCACGACACCCGCCGAGTGCGCCGCGTCCAGGGCGCGGCAGATGTCCGCCGCCCAGCGCAGCGCGTCCGCCACGGGCACGCGGACGTTCTCGCGCAGCACGTGGTCGAGGGAACGTCCCTGCACCAGGGCCATCACCAGGTACGGGGTCGGATGCGGGGTGCCGTCGTCCGTGCTGTCGTCCGTGCCGTGGTCGTGCACGGCGACGATGTACGGGCTGTCCAGTGAGGCCGCGGCCCGGGCCTCCTGCCGGAAGCGGGCCAGGAGCTGGTCCAGCTCGTCGGCGTCGGCCGACTCCGCCGCCGCGAAGAGTTTCACCGCCACGTCGCGGCCCAGGCTCGCGTCCCGCGCCCGCCACACCTCTCCCATGCCGCCCGCGCCGAGCCGCTCAAGCAGCTCGTACCGGCCGTTCAGCGAACGCCCCCGCATGTGCCCTCCCTCGGATGCGGCGATCCTAGCCAGGGGAGCGGGTGGCCGAGGAGGGCCCGGGTCACCCCTTCACCGCACCTCCCAGCGCGAACCCTCCGCCGAGCCGCCGTGAGATCAGCACGTACAGGAGGATCACCGGCGTGGAGTAGATGATCGAGAAGGCCGCCAACTGGCCGTAGATCACTGTCCCCTTGTTGCCGAAGAAGTCGTTGATGCTGACCGACGCCGGCATCTGCTCCGGGGTCAGGAGCAGCATGAACGGGACGAAGAAATTGCCCCACATCATGACGAACGAGAAGACCGTGACCACGGCCACTCCCGGGCCCATCAGCGGCAGCACGATACGGATCAGCGACTGGAACGACGACGCGCCGTCCGTCCACGCCGCCTCCTCGAGCTCTTTCGGTACTCCGTCCATGAAGTTCTTCATCAGCCAGATGGCGAACGGGAGTTGGGACGCGGCAAAGAAGAAGATCGTGCCCTGCATCGTGTCGATCAGGTCGACCTGCACGAACAGCGCGTACACCGGGACCATGATCGCCGTGATCGGCAGGCTCGTGGCGAAGAGGATCGTCAGCATGAAGGGGCGGTTCAGGCGGGACGTGAAGCGGGACAAGGGGTACGCGGCGAGCGCCGCGCAGACCACCGTCAGGAGCGTGCCCCCGCCGCACAGCAGCAGGCTGTTGAGGAGGGGAGTGAAGGTGATCTCGGGGGTCAGGACCGCGTCGTAGTTGTCCAGGGTGATGCCGTCGGGGACCTTCACCTTGAGGTCGGCCTCGGTGTCGAGCGAGGACAGGATCACCCAGGCCAGCGGCAGGACGAACGCCGCCGCGACCACGAGCAGCCCCGCGTCCGCTGCGAGCCGCCGTGTCGTACGGCGTGAACCCATGCTGCGGGCGGGCGACTTGACGGTGTTGGCGGACACTCAGACCTCCGTGCGGAGCAGGCGCATGTAGACGAGGGAGAAGAGTGAGCCGACGACCAGGAGCAGCAGCGCCACCGCCGTGCCGTAACCGATCATGCTCTTCTGGAAGGCCTGTTCGTACATGAACAGGGGGAGTGTCTGGCTGCGGTTTCCCGGGCCGCCTCGCGTCATCACCCAGATCAGACCGAAGACGGAGAGGGTCTGCAGGGTGTTCAGCATCAGGTTCGTGCCGATGGAGCGGCGGATCATCGGGAGCGTGATGTGCCACATGCGGCGCCAGCCGCCCGCGCCGTCCACCTCGGCCGCCTCGGTGATCTCCTTGGGGATCTCGTTCAGGGCCGCCGAGTAGACCAGCATCGAGAACGCGGTGCCGCGCCACACGTTGGCGAACGACACCGCCAGGATCGGCAGCGTGTACAGCCAGTTCTGGGACGGCAGATGGAGGAAGTCCAGGACCGCGTTGAGGGTGCCCTCGCGGCGGAAGAACGCGTACAGGAGGAAGGCAGCCACCACCTCGGGCAGCACCCACGCCGTGATCACGATCGCGCCGGTGACGGTGCGGACCGGCTTGGACGCCCGCTGCATCAGGGACGCGAGCGCGAGGCCGATGGTGTTCTGCCCGAGGATCGACGACACCAGGGTGAAGACCAGGGTCAGCCAGACCGCGTTGAGGAACGCCTCGTCCCCGAAGGCCTTACGGAAGTTGTCGAACCCGACGAAGCTCGACTCCGCCTGGCCGGTGAGCTGCAGGTCGGTGAAGGCGATGTAGGCGCAGTAGCCGATCGGTCCCGCCAGGAACAGCAGCAGCAGGATCACGGCGGGGGAGACGGGCAGCGCGCGGGACAGGGCACGGCCCGTCAGCTTGCCGCGGGACGGGGGGCGCGACGGGCGCGGCGCGCTCGGGCCCGGCGCGGTCTTGGCGATGTCGCCGGGCCCGGCGGGGGGTGCGGTGGTCACCTCGGGCACTCACTTCCCTTGCGTACGGACGGGCGCGGGGCGGCGCGTGCGGATGGCCACGCACCGCTCCGCGTACGGGTGCCGGCTACTTCTCGACGACCTCGCCGTCGGTCGCCGCCTTGACCTCGTCGTCGTATCCGCTCGCCGCGTCGGCCACGGACCCGTCTCCCGTCGTGACCTTCTCCATGGCTTCCTGCACCGCGGTGGAGACCTTCGGGTAGGCGGGGTAAGCGGGCCGGTAGTGCGTCGATGCCACCAGGTCGGTGAAGAACTTCAGGCCGGGCTGCGCCTTGAGGTAGTCGGGGTCGGCGGCGACGTCCTCGCGGACCGCGATGCCCGAGTTCGCCACGTACCACTTCTGCGCGTTGGCCTTGGTCTGCATCTGCTCGATGAACTTGAACGCCAGGTCCGGGTTGGACGCCTTGGACGGGATGGCCCAGGTCCAGCCGCCGGACATGCTCACCTTGCCGGGCGCCTCGCCGTTCTGGGTCGGCATGTGGGCCAGGCCCAGCTTCTGGGACCACTGAGGCCACTCGTGACCCGCGCCCTTGCCCCAGTCCTGCGGCAGCCAGGAGCCGTCGAGGTTGATGCCGAGCTTGTCCTCGGGGAGCAGCTCGCCGCGCACCCGGGTGGCGAAGTTCGGGTCGAGGGCGTCGGAGACGTCAGGGCCGAGCTTCTCCTTGTAGACCGTCTCGACGAATTCGAGGGAGTCCTTGAAGCCCTGGCTTCCCGTCACCCACTTCTTCGATTTCGGGTCGTACATCGGGTCCTTGCCCGTGCCGTACAGGAGCATCTCCATGCCCTGCATGGTCGCTGCCTCGCCCGCGGGCTTGCCCGTGTAGACGTTCATGGGGGTGACGCCCGGGACCTTCTTCTTGATGGTCCGCGCCGCCTCCAGGATCTCGTCCCACGACTTCGGCTGCCAGTCGGCGGGAAGACCGGCCTTCTTGAAGATGCTCTTGCTGAACCAGAGGCCGCGGGTGTCGGTGCCGTCCGGCACGCCGTACGTCTTTCCGTCCGCGGCCTTCGCCGCCGACTTGGACGTGTCGATGAACTGGTCCCAGTCCTTCCACTTGTCCAGGTACGGGTCGAGCGGCTTCAGATACCCGCTGGTGATGTCCGAGTTGATGAGGAAGGTGTCCTCGTAGACCAGGTCGGGCGCGGTCTTCGGGGAGCGCATCATCTGCTGGAGCTTCGTGTAGTACTCGGAGTCCGGCGCCTTGATCGGCACCAGCTTCACCTTCTTGCCGGGGTTCTCCTTCTCGAACTGCTTCTTGATGTCCGCCAGGAAGGTGTCCATGACCTTGACCTGGTTGTCCGTGGACTGCTTGAAGGAGACCTTCACGGTGTCCGGATCGTCGCCGGAGTCCCCGCCGCACGCGGTGAGGGTGCCGGCGGCGACCAGGGCGGTGGCGAGGAGCAGAGGGGTGGTGGGACGCACGGGCACGACCTCCTACTGGCCGACGCGGCCGGGTTATCACGCGGGGCGCAACGCGGGGCTGCCCGGTGAACGTAAGGGCGGGTTCGGAGCAAGGTCAATGCCCGTGCGTCGCCCCTTGTCATCAACGTGACAACGTTGTTATTGGAGGCGGCGCACGGACGCTTCCGGGGTTTCGGAGGGGCGGCAACCGGCGTACACGGGCGGGGACTTGAGGCGTCAGGTGTTCGACGTCAGCCAGCGGTAGGCGTACTCGGGGCGGCCGACGTGGCCGTACTGCGGGGTGCGGGCGGCGCGGCCCGTGGTGACCAGGTGCTCCAGGTAGCGGCGCGCGGTGATGCGGGAGATCCCCACGGCCTCGGCGGCGGCCGCGGCGGTGACGCCCTCGGCGGGTGCGTCGCGCAGCGTGCGGGTCACCCGCTCCAGGGTGGGGCCGCTGAGCCCTTTCGGCAGGGCGGCGGGGCCGGGCGCGCGCAGGGTGGCCAGGGCGCGGTCCACCTCGTCCTGGCCGGTGGCCTCGCCCGCGGCGGTGCGGAACTCGGCGTAACGGGTGAGGCGGTCGCGGAGGGTGGCGAAGGTGAAGGGCTTCAGCACGTACTGGATCACGCCGAGGGAGACGCCCTCGCGTACGACGGCGAGATCCCGGGCCGACGTGACGGCGATGACGTCCGTGCGGTGGCCCGCGGCGCGCAGGGTGCGGGCCAGCTGGAGGCCGTGGCCGTCGGGGAGGTGCAGGTCCAGGAGGAGGAGATCGACCTCCGTACGGTCCAGGGCGCGTTTCGCCTCGGCTGCGCTGTGCGCCTTGCCCACGGCGTGGAAGCCGGGGATGCGGTTCACGTAGAGGACGTGGGCGTCGGCGGCCACCGGGTCGTCCTCCACGACCAGGACGCGGATGGGCTCTGTCACGTGGTGCCTCCGTCTGCCGCGTCCGGTGGACCGGACGCCTCTTCATCGGCACCCGGCGTCGTGGGCACAAGTGCGGCGGCCGTCCGGAGGAGGACCTCGAACTCCGCGCCGCCACCGGGCGCCTCCCGCACCCTAAGCGTCCCCTCGTGCTTCGTCACCGTCTGGTGGACCAGGGCGAGGCCCAGGCCGCGGCCCGCCGTGGCCTTCGTCGACCAGCCGCGCCGGAAGACCGCCTCCGCGTGGGCCGGGGCGACGCCGGGGCCCGTGTCGGACACCCGCAGCGTGAGTCCTGCCTCGTCCGCGCGTGCCGTCACCGTGACGCGGGCCGCGGGGGAGCCCTGGGCCGCGTCCACCGCGTTGTCGATCAGGTTGCCGAGGACCGTCACCAGGTCGCGTGCGGGCAGACCGGCGGGCAGCATCCCGTCGTCGATGCTGCTGTCGGGAGACACGACGAGCTCCACGCCGTGTTCGTTCGCCTGGGCCGCCTTGCCCAGGAGCAGGGCGGCGAGCACCGGCTCACTCACGGCCGCGACCACCTGGTCCGTCAGCGTCTGGGCCAGCTCCAGCTCGGCCGTGGCGAAGTCGACGGCCTCGTCCGCGCGGCCCAGCTCGATGAGCGAGACCACCGTGTGGAGGCGGTTCGCGGCCTCGTGGGCCTGCGAGCGCAGTGCTTGCGTGAAGCCGCGTTCCGAGTCGAGCTCGCCGGTCAGTGCCTGCAGCTCGGTGTGGTCGCGCAACGTCACGACCGTGCCCCGTCGCTCGCCGCTCGACACGGGCGAGGTGTTCACCACGACCACCCGGTCCGCCGTCAGGTGCAGCTCGTCGACCCGCGGCTCGGCCGCGAGCAGCGCGCCCGTCAGCGGCGCGGGCAGGCCGAGCTCGGCGACGTTCCGGCCGACCAGGTCGCCCGAGACGCCGAGCAGCTCGCGTCCCCCGTCGTTGATGAGGGCGATGCGCCGCTGTCCGTCCAGCATCAGGAGGCCCTCGCGCACGGCGTGCAGCGCGGCCTCGTGGTAGTCGTGCATGCGGCTCAGTTCGGTGGCGTTCATGCCGTGGGTGTGGCGGCGCAGACGGGCGTTGATGACGTACGTGCCGAGTCCGCCGAGGGCGAGCGCGCCGGCCGCGACGCCGAGCAGGGCGGCCAGCTGGCCGCGCGCCTTCTGGCTGATCTCCTCGATGGTGATGCCCGCGCTGACCAGGCCGATGATGCGGTCCGTGCCGTCGGCCGCCCGGATCGGCGTGACCACGCGCACCGAGGGGCCGAGCGTCCCCGTGTACGTCTCGGTGAAGGTCTGGCCCCGCAGCGCCTCCGCCCGGTGGCCGAGGAAGCGCTCGCCGATCTGCTCCTCGTCGGGGTGCGTCCAGCGGATGCCGTCCGGGTCCATGATCGTGACGAAGTCGACGCCGGTGTGCAGGCGTACGGCGGTGGCGTACGGCTGGAGGGTCCTCGTCGGGTCCTCGGCGAGCGCCGCCTCACGCACCGAGGGGGAGTCCGCGACCGCCCGTGCCGCGGCCGTCGCCTGGCGGCGCGCGCCCTCCTCGGCCTGCTGCCGGTCGCTCAGGAACGTGAAGAGCGCACATCCGGCCACCACGACGGTGACGAGCACGATCTGCATCGCGAAGAGCTGTCCGGCGAGGCTGCGTGGCCGGGGCGGACGGGCGAGGGACATGGTGCCAGTCTGCCTCGCCGTATAAGTACGAACTAAATGAACGCAAGGGTGACCGCCCTCACAGGGCGAGAGATAGTCACCCGAGATTCGCCTGCCCAGGACGTGAGCCGCACGCACTGGCCGAAAACGCCGACGTAGTCGTTCAAGGAGGGCCCTCGTGGCCGACACCACCGACAGCCAGGTGGCCAAGGCTCCCGCAGCCAAGCGGGACCGCACCCACTATCTGTACATAGCCGTCATCATCGCCGTGGTCCTCGGTATCGGTGTCGGCCTGCTCTTCCCCGACTTCGCCACGGAGCTCAAGCCGCTCGGCACCGGCTTCGTGAACCTGATCAAGATGATGATCTCGCCCATCATCTTCTGCACGATCGTCCTCGGCGTCGGCTCGGTCCGTAAGGCCGCCAAGGTCGGCAAGGTCGGCGGCCTCGCCCTCGCGTACTTCGTCGCGATGTCCGTCGTCGCGCTCGCCATCGGCCTGATCGTCGGCAACATCCTGCACCCGGGCTCCGGCATGGACATCACGGACTCCGAGAAGGGCGCGGGCCACGACGCGGCCGAAGAGGCGAACAAGGGGCTCGTCGACTTCGCGCTCGGCATCGTCCCGAAGACGCTCGTCTCCGCCTTCACCGAGGGCGAGGTGCTGCAGACGCTGCTCGTCGCGCTGCTCGTGGGCTTCGCGCTGCAGGCCATGGGCCGCTCCGGTGAGCCGATCCTGCGCGGCATCGGGCACATCCAGAAGCTGGTCTTCCGCGTGCTCGCCATGATCATGTGGGCCGCCCCGATCGGCGCGTTCGGCGCGATGGCGGCGGTGGTCGGCGAGACCGGCACGGACGCCCTGAAGGCGCTTGCCACGATCATGATCGGGTTCTACGTCACCTGCGCGCTGTTCATCCTCATCGTGCTCGGCACGCTGCTTCGCCTGGTGACCGGCGTCAACCTCTTCAAGCTCCTGAAGTACCTGGGCCGCGAGTTCCTGCTGATCCTCTCCACCTCCTCGTCCGAGTCCGCGCTTCCGCGGCTCATCGCGAAGATGGAGCACCTGGGCGTCAGCCGCCCGGTCGTCGGCATCACCGTCCCGACGGGCTACTCGTTCAACCTCGACGGCACGATGATCTACCTGACCATGTCGTCGCTCTTCATCGCCGAGGCGATGGACCAGCCGCTCGGCATCGGTGAGCAGATCTCCCTGCTCCTGTTCATGATGATCGCGTCCAAGGGTGCGGCGGGTGTCTCAGGGTCCGGCATCGCGGTCCTGGCCAGTGGCCTGCAGTCGCACAAGCCGGCCCTGGTGGACGGTGTCGGCCTGATCATCGGCGTCGACCGCTTCATGAGCGAGGCCCGCGCCCTGACCAACTTCGCGGGCAACGCGGTGGCCACGCTCCTGATCGGTACGTGGACCAAGGAGGTCGACCGGCAGCGGGTCGACGACGTCCTCGCCGGACGCGTGCCGTTCGACGAGAAGACGCTGCTCGACGACAGTGCTGCCGAGCCCGTCGAGGCGGACCAGGAGACGGTGGACGCCGTCCCGACGCAGCCGGGCGGCAGCGAGAAGAAGTCGGTGTCGGCCTAGCCCTCGACGGTCGCCGCCCTTCTGTCGGCGACCTTCGTCACCAGCTCGGTGGCTTGTGAGGCGGGCAGGCCCGCCGCGGTCAGAAACGTGATCGCGGTGGACCTGCCCGCCTTTTCCGCTGGTACGACGCCGTCGTTGACGGCCTCCATCACGGCGAACAGGATCCCTTCGAGCACGTAGCCGAGCGCCCGCGTGGGCAGCGGCGACACGAACGTGCCGTCGTCCAGGCCGCGCTGGAACGTCTCGAGGCCCTCCTCGTGGACGCGGCCGAGCCGTTCACGGATGCCGCCCATCGTCACGCTCCGCTCGCCGAGGGAGAGCAGCAGGCGGTAGCGGTCGGCGACCTCCCACACGGCGAGCAACGAACTGGCCACCGCCTCCGCGGGGTCCTCGACGCCCGCGCGGCCCGCCGCGTGCGCGGTCTCCACCGCCGCGATGGCCCGCTCCACGATCGCCTCGATCAGCGCGTCACGGCTGGGGAAGTGACCGTAGACCGTCCGCCGCACGACGCCCGCGGCCCGCGCGATCTGGTCCATGGAGGCGTCGGGGTCGCGCAGCAGCTCGGCGACGGCGACGTCGAGGATACGGCGGCGGTTGGCGTCGGCTCTGACGCTGCTCGCGGGGCGGGGATTCATGGCCCCATTCTGCCCACTCGGCCGCGCCCACGCTCCCCCCACTTGCACACTGCTGTGCAACATGGAGTATCTTGCACAGCAGTGTGTAGTTGCACAGGGTTGTGCAATGTCTGTGCAAGAAAACGGGATGGGTGGAATCCGATGCCTCTGCTGATCAAGGAACCGGTCGAACGGATGGACCGTCCGTACGCCCGCCGCTGGTGGGCCCTCGGCGTGCTCTGCCTGAGTCTGCTGATCGCGGTGATGGCCAACACCGCGCTGACGGTGGCCGCGCCCGACATGACCATGGACCTCGGCCTGTCCAGCTCGGACCTGCAATGGGTCATCGACGCCTACACCGTTCCCTACGCCGCGCTGATGCTGCTGCTCGGCGCGATCGGCGACAAGTACAGCCGCCGGGGCGCGCTGGTGCTCGGCCTGCTGATCATGTCCGTCGGCGCCGCCGCGGGCTCCGTGGTCGACAGCTCGACGGCGGTCATCGTGGTCCGCGCGGTGATGGGCGTGGGCGCGGCGCTGATCATGCCGGCCACGCTCTCACTGCTCGCGGCGACCTTCCCGCGCGCGGAACGGGCCAAGGCGATCACCATCTGGGCGGCCACGTCCGGCATCGCCATCGCCGCCGGCCCGCTGATCGCGGGGGCGCTGCTCCGTGACAACGGTTGGCACTCGACGTTCCTGATCAACATCCCGGTGGCGGTGCTCGCGATCGTCGGCGCGTTCGTCCTCGTACCGCCGTCCAAGGCGGCGCGGCACGGCCGGATCGACTACGTGGGCGGACTGCTCTCGGTCGTCTGGGTGGGCTGCCTGATCTTCATGATCATCGACGGTCCGCACTTCGGCTGGGGCGTGCGTGCCGTCTCCGCGGCGGTGGTGGCCGGTCTCGGCCTGATCGCCTTCATCGCCTGGGAGCTGAAGCACCCGCGCCCCGTCCTGGACGTACGCAAGTTCACGCAGCGCGGCTTCGCGGGCTCGAACCTCGCCGTGGCCCTCTTCTTCCTCGCGGTGTTCGGCGCCTTCTACTACCTGACCCAGCACCTCCAGTTCGTCCTCGCCTACGACCCGCTGGAGACCGGCGTACGCATGCTGCCGCTGGCCGGCGCGGTGTTCGTCGGCTCGGCGGTCACCGGGATCCTCGCGCCGCGCATCGGCGGCAAGATCATGGTGGTCGCTGGCATGGTCGGCGGCACGGTCGCGCTGGCGCTCCTGACGCAGATCGAGGCGGGCTCCACGTACGGGGACTTCGTGGCGCCGCTGGTCATCCTCGGCCTGTCGCTCGGCTTCGCGGTCTCGCCGTGCACGGACGTCATCATGGGCGCGTTCCCCGAGTCGGAGCTCGGCGTGGGCGGCGCGGTCAACGACACCTCGCTCGAACTCGGCGGCTCGCTCGGGATCGCGGTGCTCGGTTCGGTCCTCGCGAACGCGTACTCCTCGAAGTTGGCCGACGAGACCTCGGGCAGCAAGCTTCCCGCCTCCGCGCTCGACACGGCCCAGGACTCCGTGGGCGCGGGCAACGGCGTGGCGCAGGGCATCGCCGAGCAGGCGCGTGCGCTCTCGGAGAAGGCGGCGGGAGCCTCGTCGCCCAAGGAGGCGGCGCAGCTGAAGTCGCAGGCGCAGGAACTCGCCGGTGGCGCGCACCAGATGGCCGACGCAGTGGGCTCGGCGTTCTCCGACGCGGTGGCGCACACCAGCCTCGTCGGCGCGGTGATCCTGGGCGTGGGGACCGTTGTCGTGGCGGTGCTGTTGCCGGGGCGGCGGAAGGGGGCTACGGCTACGGCCGAGGCCGAGGAGACCGCAGAGGTTCCGGAGGCTGCGGAGATCCCCGAAGGTGCGGGGCGGCGGTAGTCGTGGGGCGGTGCCCCGGTTCCGGGGGCGGGTGGGGCACCGTTCCGGTCTGAGCCGCCGCTTCGCGGCGAATGCTTACCCGCCCACCCGGGGTAGACAGGTGGGTGGGCGGGATAGATCCGCCGCGAAGCGGCGGGCCGGTGAAGGCGGCGTCCCGTTCTGAGTCACGGGGAGCCGACTTGCCGGAGAAGACTCGTGACTGCGTCGCCTGCGCGCTCGCCGACGGCACCCGCCCACTGCCCGGCGGCACCCTGCTGCGCACCGACCGCTGGACCGTCGAGCACTGTGTCGGCCCCCTCGGGGTCGGCACCCTCGTCGTCAAGCCGCTGCGGCACATCACCGGCGTACACGAGATGAGCGCGGCGGAGAGCGCGGAACTCGGGCCGTTGCTGGGGCGCGTGACCTCCGCCCTGCGCACGGCGGTCGGCGACGAGTGCGAGCAGGTCTACGTCTGCCTCTGGTCGCACGCCGGGCGCGTGCCCGGACACATCCACTTCGTGGTGCACCCCGCCCGTACCTCGGACATCGAGCGGCACGGCGAGGCGTACGGGCCCGCCCTCCAGACGGCGATGTTCGCCGGGGGCGTGACGCCGGAGCCGGGCGAGGTGGAGGAGTTCTGCGCGGGCTTGCGGCGCGTGCTGGGCTGAGGGGTTCTCGGTGGGCGAGGATTCCGCCGCGCCGGACGGGGATTCCGCCATCCAGGTGGGCGCGTGCGCAAACTGTTGACTCTTGTTCAAACCTGCCAGTAACTTCAGCGTTGCACCACTGAGAACCGCCGAAAGCCGCTGAAGCCTGCTCAAAACGCCTCCACAGTACGGCTGTTGGCGCCCGCGGCTTGTTTGCTCCTCTCCGGGACTGCCCCCCATCGGATTCAAAGGAGACTCCAGATGGTGATCCGCGCACGCGCCCACGCAGGCTCCAGCCCTCACCCTCGCCCCCGCACCCTGCGCCTGGCGGCCGCGCTCGCCGCCGCGGGAACCGCCACCCTCGGCCTCGCCGCACCCGCCCAGGCGACCGGCGGCGACCCGCTCGACTACGTCGCCCTCGGCGACAGCTTCAGCGCAGGTTCCGGCGTCCTGCCCCTCGACGTGACCGCGCCCCTGCTCTGTGCGCGCTCGACCGCCAACTACCCGCACGTCGTGGCCAACCGGACCGGTGCCCGGCTCACCGACGTGACTTGCGGCGGAGCTCAGACCAAGGACTTCGCCGGGTCGCAGTACCCGGGTGTCGCGCCGCAGCTCGACGCCGTCAAGGCCGACACCGATGTCGTGACGCTGACCATCGGCGGCAACGACAACAACACGTTCATCAGCGCGATCCTCGCCTGCGGCTCCGCCGGAGTGCTCTCCGGTGGCAAGGGCAGCCCCTGCAAGGACGCCAACGGCGACAAGTTCACCCGGCAGATCGACGCGAGCACGTACCCGGCGCTGAAGACCGCCCTGCAGGCGGTCAAGGCCAAGGCCCCGAACGCGCGCGTCGGCGTACTCGGCTACCCGTGGATCGTGCCGGAGAAGGCCGACCCCAACTGCTTCGCCAAGATGCCGATCGCCACCGGGGACGTCCCCTACCTGCGTGATCTCCAGGCCCACCTGAACAAGGCCGTGCAGCGCGCCGCGTCCGAGACGGGGGCCACGTTCGTCGACATGGCCGCCGCGTCGGACGGGCACGACGCCTGCAAGCCGGTGGGTACGCGCTGGATCGAGCCGGTGCTGTTCGGCACCAACTTCGTGCCGGTGCACCCGAACGCGCTCGGCGAGTCGAGGATGGCCGACCAGGCCATCGGCGTACTGAAGCTGGGCTGATCCCGCGGGCTCGGGGCCGCTCCGTCCACCCCGCCACGCAGTCCTCCGCCATCGACTGACCGCGGCGCGCCAACTGCCCGCAAGAGTAGGGTAGTTGAATGAGCGCGCCGCGAGACGTCGACTTCTGGTTCGACCCCGTGTGCCCCTACACCTGGCTGACCTCCCGGTGGATCCGAGAGGTCGAGCGGGTGCGGGACGTCCGCGTGCGGTGGCGGGTGATGAGCCTCTCGGCGCTGAACGAACACCTCGACGTCGACCCCGAGGACCCCGACGGGCAGTGGGGCGACTACATGCGGGGCCCGGGCCGGGTCTGCGCGGCGGTGGCCGCGCGGCACGGGAGCGAGGCGCTGGGCAGGTATCTCGACGCGCTCGGGGTGCGGCTGCACGAACGGGACGAGTGGGACGGGGCCGAGCGCGCGCTCGCCGATGCCGGCCTGCCCACGGAACTCGCGGCGGTGGCCTGGACGCGGGAGTACGACGAAGCCGTGCGGGCCTCGCACGAGCGGGGCATCGCGCTGGCCGGCCCCGACGTCGGGACGCCGGTCCTGTCCGTCCACGGCGTCGGCGCCGTCTTCGGCCCGGTCGTCTCCCCGGCGCCGAAGGGGGAGGCGGCGGGACGGCTGTGGGACGGGGTGCTGCTGATGGCGGGCGTCGAGAGCTTCTGCGAGCTGAAGCGGGCCTACGGCGACCTCGACTTCGGCTGACTCCCGAGCCGACCCCGAACCGACCGCGGAGCCCCAAGTCCCCCCGCATGCTTACCTTTTCCTCAGTACCTGACTAATTAGTCCGTACTTGTGGGGCAGCGGGCGCTCGCCAAGCATGGTCGACATGACGAACCAGCAGCACAAGACCTCTGTGACCGTCCTCGGCCTCGGCGCCATGGGCCAGGCCCTCGCCGCCGCCTTCCTCCGGGCCGGGCACCCCACCACCATCTGGAACCGCACGCCCGGCAAGGGCGAAGACCTGGTGGCCGACGGGGCCACGCGCACCACGACCGCGGCCGAGGCCGTCCGCGCCTCGGATGTGGTGATCGTCTGCCTCTACGACTACGCCGCCTCGCACACCGTGCTCGAACCGCTCGCCGCGGAACTGCGCGGCCGCGTTCTGGTCAACCTCACCTCGGACACCCCGGAGCGCTCGCGCGAGGCGGCGGCCTGGGCCGCCGGGCACGGCATCGAGTACCTGGACGGCGCCATCCTCGTGCCGGTGACAGTGATCGGCACCGCTGACGCGCTGCTCTTCCACAGCGGACCGAGGCCGGTGTACGAGCGGCACGAGAGCACGCTCGAGGTCCTCGGCGGCAACACCGTGTACCTCGGTGAGGACCACGGACTCGCGGCCCTCTACGACAACGCCCTGCTCGACTTCTTCTGGACCAGCATGTCCGGCCTGGTGCACGCCTTCGCGCTGGCCGGGGCGGACGGCGTGAAGGGCGCGGAGCTGGCCCCGTATCTGAGCGCCCTGCTCTCCATCTTCCCGGAGGCCATCGAGTCGACGGCGGTCGAGGTCGACTCCGGCGCGTACCCGGGCGAGCAGGCCCCGCTGGTCACGGAGGCCGCCAACGTCGACCACATCATCCACGCCTCCGAGCACCGGGGCCTGGACGTGGGCACCTTGACCGGCATGAAGGCCGTTCTGGACCGAGCCATCGCCAAGGGGCACGGCGCGGACGGCTGGACGGCGACGATCGAGGCCGTACGCGGCACGCGCTGAAGCGGCGTACGGTGAAAGTGACCGCTGTCCCGGACCAGGAGCAGTGCGATGACCGGTGAACCGAGCTTCTTCGAGATCGGCGTCGAGGATCCGGAGCGGGGGCGGGCCTTCTACGGGGGACTGCTCGGCTGGTCCTTCGAGCCGGGGCCCTCGGGCGAGGGGTATGTGATCGGGACCCCGGGTGTCTCCGGCGGCCTGCACGGCGGTGACGCGGGGGCCGCGCCGTACCTCTTCTTCCAGGTGGACGACCTGGAGACGGCCCTGGCCAGGGTCATCGAACTGGGCGGCACGGTCGAGGCACCCATCGGCGCGGAGAGCGACGACTCCGACGCCGCCTTCGGCCGCTTCCGCCTCTGCAGGGACGACCAGGGCTCACCCTTCGGCCTGCACCAGTCGCCGAAAGCCCGCTAGCCCCTAGCCCGCTGAAAGAGGCGCCCGGCACGCTGGCCTTGACGCCCGCGTCAAGGATTACCGTCGTACGCATGCGCATCGGCGAACTTGCGGAGCGGGCCGGCACCACCACGCGGACGCTTCGGTACTACGAGTCACGGGGGCTGTTGCCCGCCCGTCGCGGGAGCAACGGCTACCGCACCTATGACGAGGACGACGTGCGTCTCCTGGAGCAGATCAGGACCCTGCAGGACTTCGGGTTCGAGCTGGAGGAGACGCGGCCCTTCGTGGAGTGTCTGCGGTCGGGGCATCCGGCGGGCGACTCCTGCCCCGCGTCACTCGACGTCTACCGCCGCAAGCTCGGTGAACTCGACGCCCTGATAGGGGAGTTGACGGCGGTGCGCGAACAGGTCGGGGCGCAGCTGGTGCGCGCCGAGGCGGCGGTCCCGGGGGGCCCGGAGCCCCGGTGCGGACTGACGGGTTGAGGGAGAGGGAGGAGCACGGCATGGCGATGGTCAAGGCGGACGGCGTGGCCGAGGTGACGGACGCGGACTTCGAGGGGGAGGTGCTCAAGGCGGAACTGCCGGTGCTCGTGGAGTTCGGTGCTGAGTGGTGCGGCCCGTGCCGGCAGCTCGCGCCGGTGCTGAGCGAGATCTCGCGCGAGGAGGCGGACCGGCTGAAGATCGTGCAGCTGGACGTGGACCACAACCCGGAGACGGCGATGGCGTACGGGATTCTCTCGGTGCCGTCACTCCTGGTATTCCGCGGCGGCGAGCCGGTGAAGTCGATGGTGGGCGCGCGCCCCAAGCGCAAGCTCCTCGCCGAGCTCGCGGAGGCCGAGGTGCTCTAGGTCGAGGCGCTCAGACCCGCGCGGCACGCGAACAGAAAAGAGAAATGCCCCGGACGAATTGGCGTCCGGGGCATTTCCTGGCGTATATTAGATCCTTTCGCGACCTCATACCCATCCGGGCATACCGGTATCGCGAGAATCTGTATAAGAGCACTGTAACTGGCGAGGGGCTGAATTGTCAACCGAGGAATTGCGGGAAGAGCAGCAATTCGTCTCCGGGCTGTACGCGCGCCTCGACGCGCTGCGGGAGGAGGCACAAGCCGCCGTGCAGGCGTCGTTGACGCAGGTCGGCAACGGTCTGCAGGCCAGGCTTGAGCGTGACGTCCTGGTGGCCGAGCGGTCCGGACTGCTGGCCGCCTTCCATGCGGGAGAGAACGGCCTCTGCTTCGGCAGGCTCGAATTCCGCGACGGCCGGGATCACCACATCGGACGCATCGGAATCCGCGCGCCCGACGTCGAACGCACCCCACTGGTGATCGATTGGCGCGCGGAAGTCGCACGCCCCTTCTATCTCGCCACCGGGCATACGCCGATGGGGCTCCGCAGGCGTCGGCACATCACCACGGAGGGCCGCGACGTGACGGCCCTGCACGACGAGATCCTCGATCTCGGCGACACCACACGCACCGGACACGAGGGCGCGGACGCCGACGAGGTGCTGCTCGCCGCGCTCGACTCGGTACGCACCGGGCGCATGCACGACATCGTGCAGACCATCCAGGCCGAGCAGGACCGCATCATCCGGGCCCCGCACCACGGCGTCCTCGTCGTCGAGGGCGGCCCCGGCACCGGCAAGACGGTCGTGGCGCTGCACCGTGCCGCGTTCCTCCTCTACGCCCACCGCCGGCTGCTCGCCAAGCGTGCCGTCCTGATCGTCGGCCCGAACCCCGCCTTCCTCGGCTACATCAGCGAGGTCCTGCCCGCGCTCGGCGAGACGGGCGTGCTCCTGTCGACGGTCGGTGAGCTGTTCCCCGGGGTGAGCGCCACCGGCACCGACACCCCCGAGGCGACCGAGGTCAAGGGCCGCGCCGAGATGGCGGACGTGCTCGCCGCCGCCGTGCGCGACCGGCAGCGGACCCCGGAGCCCGGCGCCCCCATCATCATCGAGCACGACGACGGCGACCTCGTCCTGGACTGGACGATCGCCACCGAAGCCCGGGATGCGGCCCGCGAGGCGGACGTCCCGCACAACCTCGGCCGGCCGCACTTCGCCTTCCGCGTCATCGACATGCTCACCGAGCAGCTCGCCGAGCGACTCGGCGCCGACCCGTACGGCGGCCCGAACTTCCTCGGCCCCGACGACATCGCCCAGCTCGGCAAGGCGATCGCCGCGAGCCCCGAAGTGCACGCGGCCATCGACGAGTTGTGGCCCCAGCTCACCCCGGAGGGCTTCCTCGCCGACTTCCTGGAGGAGCCGACCCCGCATCTGTCGGAGGAGGACGCCCGGCTGGTGCGGCGCCCGCACGGTGCCGCGTGGACGGCGGCCGACGTTCCGCTGCTCGACGAGGCCGCGGAGCTGCTCGGCAACGACGACAGCGCGGCGCGGGCGAGGGCGGAAGCCGAACGGGCCAGGCAGATCGCCTACGCCCAGGGCGTGCTCGACGTCTCGTACGCCTCCCGGACCTACGAGTTCGAGGACAAGGACGACGAGGAATCAGAGGTCCTGCTCGCGCACGACATCATCG
This sequence comes from Streptomyces sp. NPDC054872, assembly GCF_053610705.1. Taxonomy (NCBI): domain Bacteria; kingdom Bacillati; phylum Actinomycetota; class Actinomycetes; order Kitasatosporales; family Streptomycetaceae; genus Streptomyces; species Streptomyces sp. NPDC054872. The sequence goes on from NZ_JBSGYY010000004.1 coordinate 334,422, forward strand.
ACGCCGAGCGCATGGCCGAGCGCCAGGAAGAGGAGGACCACCGCAGCGCCGCCGAGCGCGCGGCGGCCGACCGGACCTGGACGTTCGGGCACATCATCGTGGACGAGGCGCAGGAACTCTCCGCCATGGCCTGGCGGTTGCTGATGCGGCGCTGCCCGACCCGGTCCATGACACTGGTCGGCGACCCCGCGCAGACGGCCGAGGCCGGCGGCTGCGGCTCCTGGGAGACGATCCTGTCGCCGTACGTCGACGACCGCTGGGAGTACACACGGCTCGGCGTCAACTACCGCACACCGGTGGAGATCATGGACGTGGCAGCCGAGGTGCCCCGCGTCGCGTACCCCGACTTCGAGCCGCCGAGTTCCGTGCGGTCCACCGGGGTGCTCCCGTGGGCGCGCCGCACGGTCGACCTCGCCGCGGCCGTGGCCGATGCGGTGGCGACCGAGGCACGGGACGAGGGCCGCCTCGCGGTGATCGCCCCGCGCGAGCTGCATGAGGAGCTCGCCGGAAAGCTCCCCGGTGTGACGGCCGGGGAGGCCCCGGACCTGACGCGGACGGTCGTCCTGATCGACCCGCGTCAGGCGAAGGGCCTGGAGTTCGACACGGTCCTGGTCGTGGAGCCGGGCCGCTACGGCACGAGCGACCTGTACGTGGCCCTGACCCGGGCCACGCAGCGCCTCGGCATCCTGCACGCCGAGGAGCTGCCGGTGGCGCTCAAGCAGTTCGACCAGTTCACAGCCGACTGATTCACACGGGTCGCAGCCACACCGTGGCCAGCGGCGGCAGGGTCAGACGCAGGGACGCCGGGCGGCCGTGCGACGCCACCGGCTCGGTCTTGACCGGGTCCGGGTTGGTGACGTCGCCGCCGCCGTAGCGTCCCGCGTCCGTGTTCAGGACCTCGTGCCAGGCGGTGTACTCGCCGGGGACGCCCAGGCGGTACTCGTGCCGCACCACCGGCGAGAAGTTCGAGACGGCCAGGAGCGGCGTCTCGTCCGTCTCCTGTTCGGCGTACCGCAGGAACGCGAAGACGTTGTCCTCGGCGGCGTCGCCCTCGACCCAGGCGAAGCCGCCGGGGTCGGTGTCGCGCTGCCACAGCGACGGTTCGCCGCGGTAGACGGTGTTGAGGTCGCGCACGAGATCGCGTACGCCCCGGTGGTCGGCCTCCGCCCCGTACGCGGGATCGAGCAGCCACCAGTCGGGACCGTGGCCCTCCGCCCATTCGGCGCCCTGGGCGAACTCCTGCCCCATGAAGATGAGTTGCTTGCCGGGGTGGGCCCACATGAAGCCCAGGTAGGCGCGGTGGTTGGCGCGCTGCTGCCACCAGTCGCCCGGCATCTTCGACACCAGGGACCGCTTGCCGTGCACGACCTCGTCGTGCGAGATCGGCAGGACGTAGTTCTCGCTGTAGGCGTACACCATCGAGAACGTCATCTCGTTGTGGTGGAACTTGCGGTGCACGGGCTCCTTCGACACATAGTCGAGGGAGTCGTGCATCCACCCCATGTTCCACTTCAGGCCGAAGCCGAGCCCACCGCGTGCTGGACTGTTGGGGGCACCGGGCCCCTGGTGGTGCGTCGAGCGGGTCACGCCGTCCCATGCCGTGGACTCCTCGGCGATGGTGACGACGCCGGGCGCGCGGCGGTAGACGGTGGCGTTCATCTCCTGGAGGAAGGCCACGGCGTCCAGGTTCTCGCGTCCGCCGTGCGCGTTCGGTGTCCACTCGCCTTCCTCGCGCGAGTAGTCCAGGTACAGCATCGAGGCGACGGCATCGACGCGCAGGCCGTCGATGTGGAACTCCTCGCACCAGTAACTGGCGTTGGCGACGAGGAAGTTGCGGACCTCCTTGCGGCCGTAGTCGAACTCCAGGGTGCCCCAGTCGGGGTGCGCGGCCCGGTTCGGGTCCTCGTGCTCGTACAGCGTCCGACCGTCGAACTCGGCGAGCGCCCAGTCGTCGCGCGGGAAGTGCGCCGGCACCCAGTCCATCAGGACGCCGATGCCCGCCCTGTGCAGGGCGTCGACGAGGTACTTGAAGTCGTCGGGCGTGCCGAGGCGTGCCGTGGGGGCGTAGAAGCCGGTGACCTGATAGCCCCACGAACCACCGAAGGGATGCTCGGCGACCGGCATCAGCTCGACGTGCGTGAACCCCAGGTCGGCCACGTACGCGGGCAACTGCTCGGCGAGCTGGCGGTACGTCAGACCGGGGCGCCAGGACGCCAGATGAACCTCGTACACGGAGAAGGGGGCCTGGTGGACCGGCACCTCCGCCCGGCGCACCAGCCACTCCGCGTCACGCCACTCGTGGTGCGACTCGTGCACCACCGAGGAGTTCGCGGGCGGCGCTTCCGTGCGGCGCGCGAGCGGGTCGGCGCGGTGCGTCTTCGTGCCGTCGGGCCGGGTGATCTCGTACTTGTAGAGCTCGCCCTCGCCCACGGAGGGCACGAACAGCTCCCAGACGCCGCTGCCGCCGAGCGAGCGCATCGGGAACCCCGTCCCGTCCCAGAAGTTGAAGCTCCCCACCACGCGCACGCCCAGGGCATTGGGCGCCCACACCGTGAAGCGGGTTCCCGTCGCCCCCTCGTGCACCATCGGGCGTGACCCGAGAGCGTGCCACAGCTGCTCGTGCCGGCCCTCGCCGATCAGGTGCAGATCGAACTCGCCGAGCGCGGGCAGGAAGCGGTACGCGTCGTGGATCTCCAGTTCGGCGTCCTCGTACGTGATGTGCAGCCGGTAGTCCTCGGGGACCTCGCGCAGCGGAAGCACCCCGGAGAAGAACCCGTCCCCGTCGTCCCGCAGCTCCGCCCGCAGATCCTTGGCGACGACGGCGACGGAACGGGCGTACGGCCGCAGCGCGCGGAAGGCGATGCCCTCGCGCACCACGTGGGCGCCGAGCACCCCGTGCGGGTCGTGGTGGGTGCCGCCCAGGAGACGGGCACGGTCCTCCTGGGCGACGGGCGACTCGGGGCGTGCGGCCTGCGGCTCCTTCGCCTGCTCGGGCTGCTTGTGCCGGGGCGGCTCGGGCTTCCTGCTGGAGGGCTCCGGCTTCCGCTTGCCCTTCTTGCTGGCCTCGTCGGACGGTTTGCGCGGCTGCGGGCGGGGGGTCACGGGGGAGCCTCCTCGGCGATGGCGGGTCAGTGGGGTTCGGTGGCGGGGCCGTTCGTGGCGAGGCGTTTGATCGCGGCAAGGGGGACGGGGAGCCAGTCGGGGCGGTGGCGGGCCTCGTAGAGCACCTCGTAGACCGCCTTGTCCGTTTCGTAGGCGCGCAGCAGAACCGGGTCCATGCGCGGATCGCGGCCGGAGACGTCCGCGTACCCCGCGCAGTACGCCGCCCGGCAGTCGCCCGCCCACTCGGGGGCCCAGGGAGTTGGGGTATCCCCTGCTCGAACGGAGTTGAGAGCTTGGGGACGGGAGCGCGCCGCGTAGTCGAAGGACCGCAGCATGCCCGCCACGTCGCGCACCGGCGGCTGCGGCATCCGGCGTTCGGCGAGCGGGCGCGACGGCTCACCCTCGAAGTCGATCAGTGACCACTCCCCGGCGGGCGAGCGCAGGCACTGCCCCAGGTGCAGGTCCCCGTGGACGCGCTGGGCGGTCCAGGTCTCCTCGCCCCGCCCCAGGTCGGCGAGCGCCTCGTAGGTGGTGTGCAGCGCGGGGGCGTACGGCTCCAGCGCGGGCACCGCCCCGGCCGCCGTGGTCAGGCGGTCGGCCATGCCGTTGGCGATCAGCTCCACCTGGGCGCGGCCCAGCGTGACGGTGGGCAGTGCGCGGGCCAGCGCCATGTGCACCTCGGCGGTCGCCCGGCCGAGCTGCCGCGCCTCGCCGCTGAAGTCGCGCCCCGCCGCGAGCTCGCCGAGTGCCAGCTCCCAGCCGTCGACCGTGCCCTTCAGGTAGGGCTGGAGCACGCCCAGGACGCTCGCGTCGTCGCCCGTGTCCGCGAGGAACCAGGCGGCGGGAGGGGGCACTTGCGCACAGCCGTCGCGGGACAGCACCAGCGGCAGCTCCAGGTCCGGGTGGGACCCGGGCACGATGCGGCGGAACAGCTTCAGGATGTACGTGTCGCCGTAGACCAGCGAGGAGTTGGACTGTTCGGTGGCGAGGACGCGCGGCGCGAGGTCCGCGGCTATGTCCTTGCGCCGGTCGCGCTCGAAACGCAGCTTGCCGACGCGTGCCTGCATGCGCAGCGCCTCAAGGAGGAATCCGGACATCCGGGAGTCGTGCAGCGCCTCGTAGACCGTGAACCCGCTGAGCGGGCCGCGCGTCACATGGCCGATCAGCGCGGGAGCGAGCCGCGGTGGTAGCTCGCGCCGTACACCGAGCAGGAGTTGGTAGCAGTCGGCGGGCAGCGGGGGCGTGCCGCCCGCCTGCCCCGGCACCTGGGGCTGCCGGACCTGCACGATCAGGTGCAGGAGCCCCGACTCTGAGGTGGGCGGCAGCAGTTCGGTCGCCGTGACGACGGAGAAGTCGGTGATGGGACGCCCTTTGCCCGCGAACCAGCGCTGCCGTGGCAGCCACGTGCGCAACAGCGGATCGAGCGAGGCGAGCAGCGCGTCCGCGGTGATCCCCGGGCGGGTGACGGCTTCCGACATGGCGTCGCGTCCTTTCCGCGGTGCGGACAAGGGAGAAGTGCGGGAGTGCCGGTTGTGCGGGGAGAGTTCCCAGAGCGGGGCGGTGGAAACCGCCCCGCCCAGGAGTGGCAGGGGTGGAGCCTACGCCTGGTCCCTGCGCAGCCGGAACCAGTAGAAGCCATGTCCGGCCAGAGTCAGCAGGTAGGGCAGCTCACCGATGGCCGGGAAGCGCACACCGCCGATCAGCTCCACCGGATGCCGGCCGTTGAAGGTCTGCAGATCCAGTTCCGTGGGCTGCGCGAACCGCGAGAAGTTGTGCACGCACAGCACGAGATCGTCCTTGTACTCCCGCAGGAACGCGATCACCGCCGGATTCGACGACGGCAGTTCCGTGTAGGAGCCGAGTCCGAAGGCGGGGTTTTGTTTGCGGATTTCGATCATCCTGCGGGTCCAGTGCAGGAGGGAGGAGGGGGAGGACATGGAGGCTT
>NZ_JBSGYY010000005.1:0-67281 GCF_053610705.1 Streptomyces sp. NPDC054872
GGGGGGGGGGGGGGGCGGGGGCGGGCGCGGGGGGCCCCCCCCCCCGACCCTGGCGTGGGAGGAAGCTCCTCAGAAGTAGTGCTTGCGCCCGCCGACCTTGCGCCCGGTCGTGCCGAGCACCCACAGGACCGCGCCGACCACGATGAGTACACCCCCGACGGTCGTCAGCAAGGAGATGCCGACCAGCAGGCCGATGAGGAGCAGAATGACACCGAGAACAATCATTTGGGTTCCGATCTGCAAGTCTCTTCAGGGCGTGCAGTCCTCACCTCGTCAGGTTCGCAACACCCTCTGCGTAACCCGGCTCCGGTGAAGGCCCGGCATATCGCGTGGTCCATGTCGGGTGGACTCTGTCCTGCTGCCTCTTCCGAGTGCCCTGCTTCCGGCCGCCCATGCACGCGCTGCTTCCCTGCCTCATGCCGACAGATACGGAACGATCTCTCCAGAGGTTCCTCGGGCCAGCGCAGGACAAGCAGGACGGCCAGCGCGATGAGCAGGGAATCGATCCGATCCAACAGGCCGCCGGAACCGGGCAGCCAGCGGCCTGCGTCCTTGGCCTCCGCACCTCTTTTGATCATGGACTCGAGAAGGTCGCCGACCGGGCCCCCGACAGCCACCGCCACCGCCATCGGCCAACTCAGGGCTGAAAGGACGGCAAGCACACCAAGGCCGGCGGCGGCCCCTGCCAGGGTTCCGCTCCACCGCTTGGCCGGCGACAGTGGTGACAACCGCGGCCCGCCAAGCCGTTGGCCGGCGAAGTACGCCACGATGTCGGCGATCGAGACCGCCACGAACAACGCGAGCGCGCTCGCCCCGAGCAGTACCAGCGCGGCCAGCACACTCAGCCAGGACAGCCCCAGCAGGCCGGCGCCGAGCCGACGCAGGCCATGTTCCGCGTCGCCGGCCAGAAGCGGCACCGCGGCCACCCCGAGCGCCCCGAGCGCGAACGCGCGGAGCTCCTGACCGGGCGCCAGCCAGGCCACAAGCACCACACCTGCCACGGCCGCGGCCAGCACCGCCCGGTCCACCCGACCCAGCTTCATCAGCCCGCCGAACTCCAGCACCGCGATCACCCCGACCACGATGGCCAGAGCCGCGGCGCCCGGGCGGCCCAACCAGAAGGCCCCGGTGACCAGGGGCACCCCGACCGCCCACGCACACCACCTGATCAGCAGCTCACGACGCCGGGACACCGCCACCACAAGGCCGCCCAGTGCCAACGCCCCGCCAAGGTGGGGCGCCAGGGAGGCCACGGTGATCACCGAGCGGATCCGGTGGCGGGAACGCTCTCGGCCATGGACACGAGCGAGGCCGAACGCGGCCGCAGTGCGTGCAGGGCGGCCTGACAGGCTGCCACGATGCGCGCATTCTCGGCCATGCCCTTGACCGCTATGCGCACGGTGCGCCCCTGGTACTCCGACGACAAGGGCGACAAGTCGCGCAGGTATACGTCACGGCGACGGCATTCGTCCACCAGTTGTGCGGCACTCGGCCCGCCCGACGGCAGGGTCAGAGTGAGGAAGTTCGCCACCGCCTCCTCGACCACCACGGACTCGTGCAGAGCGGCCAGGTCGGCGGCCAGTTGCCCGCGCAGCGCGTGGGTTTGATGCCAGCAGTCGCTGTAGTACGCCGGATCGCGCAGCGCCGCCACCGCGGCCAGCTGTGCCGGAAGACTGACCGGCCAGGGTGGTGTCCACCGCCGTAGCTGCGCAGCGGTAGTCGGCTCGGCCACCATGTACGCCGCCCGCAGGCCGGACAGGCCGTACATCTTGGACAATGAGCTGCAGACCACCACCCGTGGGTCCGTCGCGGCGAGGCCGGCGAGCGACTCGGTCAGATCGACATAGCCCAGGTACGCCTCGTCGATCCACCAGCGGGTTCGGGCCGGCGCGGCAGCGATCACCGAGCGCAACTCGGCGGCCGGCATGTGGCGTCCGGTCGGGTTGTTCGGGTTGACCACGACCACGAGGTCGTAGCGGCCGGACCCGACGGCAGCGGACAGCCGGGCCGGATCGATCCGCCAGCCGTCTTCACGACGCAACCGGAACCGGTCCACCTGACATCCGATCACCTTCTCCGTGACGTGCGCATACTCGCCGTATCCCGGGTCAGCCAGAAGCACCCTGCTCGCCGGGGTCAGCCACTGGCCAAACGCTCTGAAAATCAAGTCGGATGAACCGGCGCCGACGGCGAGTGTCTTTTCCGGCAGCGCCCGGGCCGTGGCGATTTCCGCCAGCAGCCCCTCTGCGCCGGTGGGCGGCGAGGTTCGGGCGGCCCACGCCGGATCCTCCGTGAGCGCTGCCCGCACCCCGGGGGCCGGCGGAAACCAGGCGTCCAACACGTCGGCTGCGACCACCTGATGGCGGCGGTGCAGGCTACGGAAGTCCGCACCAATGGCACTGAACGAGGCACCGCCGTGTTCGCAACCGTCCGGCCGGGGCGCGAAGGCGGCGTCCAGCCGCCAGTCCACTTCGGCCCCCAGACGCGCCAACGTGGTGCGGTGACGGTCCATCGTGACCTTCGTCAGCTCGCTCACGCTGCCCGTCAGGACCTCGAACGTCAACGCACCGCTACGGACGGTCCGGCCGACGGGCCGCAGACCGACGGCCAGGTACATGTGGAGCAGCTCGGTGCGCCCCATCGCCACCACCCTGCGACCTCCACGGGCGGCGATCCAGCGCAACGCCCCGTACATCAGCAGCGGTGCCGCCGCGGTGGTCCGCCAGCGCGGTTCAACGGTGAGGATGCGTACCTCGAACAGATCGTCCTCGGTCAGCAGCGGCAGCTCGTCACGGGTCAGGTACTTCTCCAGCGCGTACCGGCCCAACCAGGGCGGAGTCAGGCTGACAAAGCCGATTCGGGCCGTTCCACGCGCCGCGACCAGGTAGATGTTGTCGCCGTCAAGACTGTCGCGCAGCGAGCCGGTCGGATCCGGCACATGTTGGCCCAACTCCTGTGCGTAGACCCGGTGACGCAATTCGTGGATCCACTCAAGATCCTCCGGAGTAGCAGCGCGCAGCTGCAGGTCACGGCCCATGAGCACCTCTTTCGACGCAGAGTGGGGACCGTTGCATCATGGGGACCGGGGATCGGCCGCGACAGGGCCGGGCAACCCAGCCGGCGTGAGTACGCGTACTCAGGCGCTGTCGTCCCCCGTCTCTCCGTCGCAGGAACTGGTGGAAGCGGTCACCCAGGATGTTCTTGGTTGCCCAAGCCGCGACGGCCGGACTCCGCTGCTCTCCCGCATCCGTTCGTCTCCTCCCCGCCCGTGCACAATTTGGCCATTTCCGATAACTCCTCAGATAGGCATGGAATCTCTCTTACATCGGGTTGTTGTGGCGGCTAGCTTCATGCTGCCCGACCCCCGGTCGGGCCCAAGCAGACGGAGAAGAGGGGATGGGAGCATGTCCAAAGTCGACACATCAGGCATCTGGACCGCCATCAGCGTCAGCCCGCCCGGACTCGAAGGTCTCACCACCGACAACGTCAAGTGGGGCGTCCCTGCGGGGTCGGGCAAGAGCGGGTACATGTTCTCCGGGGGCACGGTCGACGTGCTGCTCGACGGCACCGAGTTCACGCTCGGGACGATCACTCACCAGAACTTCCCGATCCAGGCCATGCCGCAGAGCCAGTTCTGGGTCGACCTCACGGCCCACGTCGTGTTCGAAGACCAGGTGACGCACGACTTCAGCTTCCGCTTCCAGCACAACGAGACACCGAACGTCGGGCCGAACCCCGAGGACATCGTCGATCTGCCCACACGGGTCTCCCCCGAGACGGTCACGATCGACAACACCGAATACGCCGTGGTGATCACCGGGTTCAAGCAGGGCGGCCAGATCGTCACCCGCTTCCTCAGCCCGGAGAACGCCGCCAACAACGCCGACCTGGTCGCGGTCCTCGCGCGCACCGGTCAGCCTGATGTGCACATCACCACGGTGCGTTTCAAAGGTGACGTCAAGCGCACACAGGCCGACGAGTTCGTGGAGGTCGTCAACCGGGGAACCGCCCCGGCCGACATCTCCGGCTGGGTTCTCGGCGCCGACGACGCGGGGCAGGACTTCACCTTCCCGCCGGGGACCGTCCTCCTGCCCGGCCAACGCATACGGATCTACACCAACCAGATCCACGCCGAGTGGGGCGGCTACACCTACGGCAGCGGACGGCCGATCTGGAACGACCGCGGTGACGCCGCCAAGCTGCGTGACACGAACGGCAACATCGCTTCCGAGTACCGCTACGGTTCGGCCACAGCCAACCCGTAAATCCCTGGCACTGCGGTGAGCGCCCGGCGCAGGGCATCAGGGCATCAGGGCATCGGCCAGGAGTGTTCCGCCCAGACGGTACGAACCAGCCGTCGATGCCCTGTAGGTCCCGATAAGAGAGCGTGGTAGGTCACGATCAGCGGGCTCTGGTTGACGAGGTGCTACGCGGACAACGAGGACTGCGCCTCGGATGTCCCGGGCACGGCTGTGCCGGTCATCCGGGCCCAGCCCCGGACGACCGGCACGGTACGGGGCTACTTCTTCTTGCGTCCGGCGGTCTTGGGCTTGCCGTGGTGGAGGGTGGTGCGGGTTTCTTCGGCCTGGGCCTGGATGGTCTTCTGGACGGCGGCGGGCAGGTGCTTGCCGCGGAAGGTGGTGACCATCTTGTCCAGGACGGCGTCGGCTTCGGCGAGGTTGCCGTCCTTGGCGTGGACCTTGGCGAGGCGGCGCATCGCACCGTTGAGGGTGATGTTGTCCAGTCCCTCATCTCCGGTGGAGGCGTTGATGGCGGCGCTGAGCTGCTGGACGCTTTCCTTGATGTCGGGTTCGCGGACGGTGAGGCGGCCGTCTTGGATGTGCTGGAAGTGGCGGCCGGCGTTGGCACCGCGGGCCAGGCGGGCGTGGGCGGCCAGCGGGTGGTCGCTGTAGCGTTCGATGACCTCTTGCAGGGCGTCGTTGCCGGCCTGCAGCTGGGGGGCGTCGGAGCCGAGGAAGGCGAGCAGATGCCCCTGGTCGTCGCCGAGCAGAAGTTCGCCGATGTGCTGGTCGGCAGCGGCCAGCGGCGCGCGGACCCGGATCGTGCGCGGGGCGGAGGCCACACGGGAGCCGTCGGGCCCCTGGTAGACGGCGCTCACCTTGTACAGGCCGGGTTCGCTGAAGTAGAGCCCGTCGGCGCCGTAGCCGAGGTAAAGGCTGGTGTAGAGGGCGGGTGCGTCGGCGGTGAGGGTGGTGGTGTCGTGGCTGCCGCATTCGCGGGTGAGGGGTTGGAACAGGCGGCTGTGGCCGTAGGAGTCGGTGATCGCCACGGTCACGTGGCCCGCCGCAGGACCCAGGTCTGGCAGGACGGCGACGTCGCCGTGGCTGCCGGTGCGCGAGAGCTTGAGCTGGGCGACGACCGGCTCGCCGTAGGCGAAGGCGGCCTGCCCTTCCACCTCCAGGGCGAGGCCGGAGTTGTCGATGAGCGGCTGAGCGACCAGTTCCAGGGCCGAGTGGTCCTTGGCGGCGCCGGCCGTGAAGTTGCTGCCGCCCAGGATGACGTCGCGGTAGAAGCCGTGGCGCAGGTGGCGGACCTCGTCGTCGGTGAAGCGGAACGGGAAGGCGCGCCAGAACGCGGCGGTGCCCTTGTCTCCGGCGACGCTGGGATCGCCCTGGTACAGGTGCGGGTAGGACATCCACGACAGGTCGCCGTACCCGGCGCGCGGGCCCAGCGGCTGGGGCGGGTCCGCGCCGTCCTTGCCGAAGGAGTGCAGCAGGTTGAAGGCGTGCCCGAGTTCGTGCACGTAGGTGTGCAGATCGTCATTGGTGCCGACGCTGGCGGCCTTCGTGAAGACCGCCATACCCTGGCGTTGCAGGCCGATGCTGTCGAACATGGTTCCGGCGATGCCCGGTTTGTCTGCGTAGTCGTTTGCGACCAGCGTCCATACCTTCCACTGCGGGACGTCGCGGTAGCCGCTGAAGTTGGCCACCATCGCGGCGTGCAGTTCGGCTTTGGACCACTGCAGGTCGGTTGCGGTCGCGGGGGTGGAGATGACGTTGCGGCCGCCGGTGGTGCGCAGTTCCACGCCCGCCTCGGCGTAGGCGGAGGGCACGGTCAGTACCCGGTCGACGAACCCGGGCGGGGTGGTGGCCTTGGTGGTGTCGTAGCTGACTATCTCACTCTCACCGGTCGCGACGTCGACCTCGTAGTCCACCGTGCGGAAGTACGTGGACGTCTTGGGCAGGGTGTACCAGTTGGCGTAGTAGCCTGCCTCGTCCTCCAGGTACAGCCATGAGATCGGCCGCAGTGCCTGACCCGCCGCAGTCAGGTCGATCAGGAGCTGGACGATGGTTGCGTTGTAGGGCGGCGTGCTCCCCCAGGTGAGCCCCTTGCCCGTGATCACCATGTAGTCCGGGGTCCACTTCACCTCCACACTGGTGGAGCGGAAGGAGTGGGCGTAGGTCGTGCTCTGGCCCGCCACTGTGAACAGGTCGCCGCTGATGGTGGACAGCGTGCCGACCCCGTCGACGTCGATGCGTGCTTCGATGGTCTGGCCGGCGCTGGTGACCCGGTAGGTCCCCGACACCGGGAGGTACTGCTGTGCGCAGCGCGCGGGAAGCTTGCCCAGGCCCGCGCTCAGCGACGTGAGCACGCCCGACTTCTCCACGCCGGTACGCCAGTTGAGGATGACCCCCTTGTCCTTCTTGACCAGCAGCGAGCGCCGTACGCCGGCGGCGGGCGGCAGCGCGAGCACGTGATCGAGGTCGTAGCGGAAGTCGGCCGGGAGCTGGGCCCACCCCGCAGCGTCCGCGTCGGGGCCCTCGGTGATCAGCGCGTTGCGCTCCACCGCGACGGAATCCTTGCCCCAGTTGTAGGTGAGGACACGGCTGCCCTTGAACACATACGTACGCCACTCATTGGCCGCGGAGTTGGGCGCCTGCAGCAGAGCATCGACGTTGTTCTGCCACTCGGCGGGCAGCCAGGAGCGCATCGCCAGCGCTTTGCGCTCCAGCACGCCGGTGCCCACGCGGTAGCGCAGGCTGTCAGAGCCGGTGATGAACAGATACTGCGCCGAGCCGTCCGTGTGCGCGGGCAGCTGCAGCACGGCCTCCGGATACAGCTTGAAGTCCTGGTACTCGTACTGCGCCAGGGCGGCGAACTGGCTCCCGTACACCTCGTGCGTCGGCGTGTTGTCGAAGAGCAGAGCCGTCTCGCTGATAGCGGCGGCACTGCCCGGCCGCAGGAACATCGCGGACCACCCCTCGGCGGTCGGGCACGCCACCGCGCAGCGGAACCCCGTGGACTTGTGCCTGAGGAACGCCATGAGCGACCCCTCTCTGAAAAGGTCGCGGCTTCAAGCACACGACGCCAGGCCCTCACCTCAGCACCGAGGCCCCCCTTCCCCCAGGTCCGCTACCGGCCAACCCACCCCCGGTCATGTGCCGGTCAGCGGACGCCCGCACCAGACGCCCCGGACACCAGAGGACCAGCTACGGCACATGCCTCCCGCCCATGCCCGGCGCCCTTTCGAACCGGGCCTGAGACTGTCCACACTTGAAAAAGTCGCCGCCCCCAGAACATGCCCCCTGCCTCACCCATGGGAGCGGGGCATTCCACCGCCCGGAAACCGGACAACCGCCCGGCCGAAACGGTAGAAAAGGCCCGCCCCTCCAGGTGCGGCTCCTCGGTTCGACTATCAGTTGCCGCTCAATGCACCGGGTTCGCTTGAGTTCAGGCAACCGTCGCCCCGGCCTGGTTATGGAGGTCTGAACGGGCTCCGGCACAACTTGTGTGGTGGGGCTCTAGAGTCGCCCCGTGGACGACAACCGGTGGTTCGTGGCCGAGGACCCGCACGAGTACGACGAAGAGCCCTGGGACTTCGACGCAGACGAATTCGCTTTCGTCGCGGCCCTGCAGGCCCGGGCCAGTTCCTGGCGCGTCCTGTCGGCCCACAGCAACGTCTGTCGTCCCGAAGACGACTCGTCGCTGCTGGTCTACGTCTCTCTGATCGACCATGAGTGGCCCGTTGTGCTCGGCGAATGGGCCGTCCACTTCTACGGCACCCACGTCCGGGCCGGCAAGGTCAGCGATCAGCTCTTCAACCTGCACGAGACATCCGAGCGCGGCTACTTCCATGCGACCGGGCCGGTGGAGGAGCTCGCCGAGCGGTCCGCGGCCTGGTTCGAGACTGTGCTCAGCAGGCCGGTCAGCCGCACAGAATGGCTCCACGAGGGCAAGGTGTATGCGACGAGCCGGGACTTCGCTGACACCTTGGAGGGGCTGGCAGTCGGTTTCAACCGCCTTATGCCCCCGCGTCCCACACCGGAGGGGTCAACCCGGTGTGGTGCTCGCTGAGTTGGCGGGCCCGTACTGGCTGGAGAGTTCGGTGCACAAGTCGTGGGACCACTGCCGGTGCGGTCCCTGGACCGCAGGACAGGTGAGCCGACTGACGGCAGGCCATCGCCGGGTGCGGGCTGTGATGACGGGAGTGGCCGTCGCAACGGTCGTGGTGGCGGTGACGTCGATCTGGTGGAGGTGAGCGCCTGCGGCTGTTGCAGGCATGCCGGGGCCGGTTCGAGAGGGTGGACCGGAAGGGAGTGCGCCGGTTTGCGGACAGGGCGTGCCTGGGGTGGGAGGCTGAGAGTGTGCGGCCGCCGCCGCGCGGACTGCGGCGGCGGCCGCGGCGCGAGGGACCGAGGCTCCCCTTCGATCGGGTCCTCGCGCCGAGCGCCCTCCGGGCGGCCCGGGCTGCGGGAAGCCCTGCCGGCCGCCGGGGAGGGCGGCGGCTGGAGCTGCGCCGTCGGCGATGCGGCTCCAGCCGGTCTCGTGAAGCGTGCGCGTCTGTCACGGCTCGAGGGCTGGGAGCCTGTGGTGTGGGCCCGAGCCCAACGTCACCTGGTCTGAGGGTAGAAGAAGAGCCGGGTTGATCGGAAGCGGGGCCTGTCGGGCGGCTCAGCCGGCTTCGGCCTGGGCGTTGGATGGGCGGCCAGGCGGTAGGAATCGGTGCTGGTCAGCGAACCTAGTCGTGCGTGGTGAGCGCACTGGGGTGTTGTAGCCGCCATTCCGACTGGAGCGGTACCGGCTCGTGTTCATGGACTTCGATCCCGCCGTGGCGGGGATCGCCTCACAGCCGTTCTGGCTGTCCTGGCACGCCGGGATGCGGACTCTGTCGAGAACGTCAAGAACGTCGAGGACGAAGACGGACATAAGCCCCGTCAGCCGTGACGGGTGAGCTTGACCGAGGAGATGAGCAGGATCACGGCCAGCGCGGGGATGAGCACCAGGTCTGGGAACACGCCGACCAGCAGTCCGCCCAGCACCGCGCCGGCGCTCGAGCCTGCGGCCATGACCAGGGTGAAGCGGCGGTTGGCGCCCAGGACCGCGAAGCTGCCGTCCCGGCTGTAGCGGGCGAAGGCGACCAGCATGGTCGGCAACGACACCAGCAGTGACAGGCTCCCTGCTGTTTTGATGTCCACGGCGAACAGCAGCACGATCGTCGGGATCAGCAGCTCGCCGCCGGCCACTCCCATGATCGCGGCGACCACCCCGATGCCGAACCCGGCGACCACCCCCAGGGGCACTTGCGCCCACAACGGCAGCGACAGCGTCCCCACGGTGGTGACGTGGGTGACCAGCAGGGCCGCGGCCATGAGCACCATCAGGGCGGCCAGCACCTTGTAGAGGGTGGAGCTGCGCATCCGCACCGCCCACGTCGCTCCGGCCCAGGCGCCAATCAGGCTCCCGGCCAGCAGGTTGACCGCGATCGCCCCGTGCGTGGCCAGTGCGGAGGCGGGGACCGCGGCTAGCCGTGCAGGCAGCGCGACCAGGACCACGACCAGGCTCGTCGCCTTGTTCAGGATGACCGCGGAGAGCGCGGCGAACCCGAACAGGCCGATGAGCAGCGGCAGACGGAACTCCGCGCCGCCCAGGCCGATCATCCCGCCCAGCACGCCAATCGCTGCTCCGGCACCGAACACCAGGGACACGGGGTGCGTGGAAGGCACGAGAACGATGTTCTGGTCGGTGGCCATGACGGGCATCCTCGCTGGTCGCGGAACCTGTCCGCCATGGCACGGGCCCGTCTTCGGGCAAAGGCACCGGTCGCTCACTCCCTGTTCGTCCGGACCTCCCAACGACCGTCGGGACCCGGCTCCACACACAACAGGCCGGTCAGTTGCAGCAGTCGCAGCCGGGGCGGCAGCCGCACGTGTCCGCCTCGGCGCCGGCGGAGGACGGCGCCGAGGCGATTGCGGCCGGGGTCGCGCAGCAGCCCTTGCCCTGCCAGGCGTCGCGGCCTTCCTTCACCGCGATGACGGCGATCACCAGGGCGGCGATCGGGTCGGCCCACGACCAGCCCAGGGTCGCGTTGAGGACCAGGCCGACCAGAAGCACGGCGGAGAGGTAGGTGCACAGCAGGGTTTGCTTGGAGTCCGCGACCGCGCTGGCAGAACCGAGTTCCCGCCCGGCCCTGCGCTGGGCGGCAGACAGGAACGGCATGATCGCCAGCGAGAGGGTGGCGATGACGATGCCGGGGATCGAGCGGTCGGCTTCCCCGGCGCCGGTCAACGCGCGGACGGCGTCGATGCCGACGTACACGGCGAGTGCGAAGAAGGAGACGGCGATGATCCGCAGCGCGGTCTTCTCCCGGGCGTCCCGTACGGCGTGGTCGGGGACGGAGAACTGCCAGGCGACCGCCGCGGCCGATGAGACCTCGATGACCGAGTCCAGGCCGAAGCCAATCAGCGCGGTGGAGGAGGCGATGGTCCCCGCGGCGAGGGCGACGATCGCCTCGATGACGTTGTAGCTGATCGTCGCGGCGACCAGCAGCCGTATGCGCTTGGCGAGCGCGTCACGGCGGGCCGGGCTGGACGCGAGGGATATCGCGGTCATCTCAGCAGCAGCCCTTCGACTCCGCGTCCGGGCAGGTCTTGTCCGCCTCGACGGCGACCACGGCGGTGCGCAGATCGTCCAGCGCGTGAGCCAGACGTTCGTCGGCCAGTTCGTAGAGGGTCCGCCGTCCATCGGGCACCGTAACGACCAGACCGCAGTCACGCAGGCACGCCAGGTGGTTCGACAGCCGGGTGCGGGAGACGCCGAGAGCGTCGGCGAGATCGGCCGGGTAGGCGGGGGCGTCACGCAGGGCGAGCAGGATGCGGCAGCGGATCGGATCGGCGAGCGCGCGGCCGAACCGGGCCAGCACCTCGATGTCATGGGCGAGAGTCAGCACCCCATGACAGTACACAGAAGCCTGAATTCAGGAAACCATGGACTCTCATCAATGTCCACCTACGCGAGTTCTGCGAGAGTCCCACCCGGTGCGGTAGGACAGTCCGATGAACCGTTCCGCCGCCGACCGCCTCCTCGACGTCCTGGGCGCCTTCGACCAGGCGCATCCCGCACTGACCCTCACTCGGCTCGCGCAGCGCGCCGACCTGCCGCTGGCCACCGCGCACCGGCTCGTCGGCGCGCTGACGCGGTGGGGCGCCCTGGAACGGGACGACGCCGGGCTCTATCACGTAGGACTGCGCCTGTGGGAGATCGCCGCGCTCGCCCCGCGCGGCCTCGGGCTGCGGCAAGCGGCACTGCCCTTTCTGGAGGATCTGTACGAGGCGACGCACGAGAACGTCCATCTCGCTGTGCGCGACGGCCTTGAGGTCGTCTACATCGAGCGGCTTTCCGGGCGTTCCGCGGTGGGCGTGCACTCGCAGGTCGGTGCGCGCTGGCCCCTGCACGCCACCGGCGTCGGACTCGTCCTGCTCGCCCACGGGGGCCTCGACCTCCAGGACCGATACCCCACCGATGCCTTGGCCTCGTTCACGCCGTACACGGTGACCGACTCGCTCCAGCTGCGCCGGATGCTGGCCGACGTGCGGCGCGGCGGGGTCGCGGTGAGCGACCGCCAGATCACTGACGACGCGCTGTCGGTGGCCGCACCGGTGCGCGGACCGCGCGGAGACGTGGTCGCCGCGGTCTCGGTCGTCGTACCGGTGGCGGCGGCAAGGACAACCGCGCTGATTCCGGCGGTCCAACTGGCCGGCCGCGGCATCTCGCGTGCCCTGGGCTGGCAACCCGTCTCCCCCGGCCCCCCGACTTCCGCCTGACAGAAGTCGCGTTGTGGCGGTGTGCCCCAGGTCACCACTGTGTTCCACGACGCGGGGCAACGGTGCTCCGCGCAGTGACGGGAGGGCGCCTGCCATGTCTACTGTGCCTGCAGTAACTGCTGCTTCCGGTGTGTCTGCCACCAGTGTCGACCGCACCGCTTTCGCCCGCGATCAGTGGTACGTCGCCGCTTGGTCCTCCGAGGTCGGCCGCGAACTCCTCGGCCGTACCGTCCTCGGCGAACCACTCGCCCTCTACCGCACGCAGGCGGGCGAACCGGTCGTCCTCGCCGACCGCTGCGTGCACCGCCGCTACCCGCTCTCGGCAAGCGGTCTTGACGGCGACCGGGTGGTCTGCGGGTACCACGGGTTCACCTACGACACGACCGGGACGTGCGTGTACGTGCCGGGGCAGAAACGCGTTCCGCGTACGGCCAGGGTGAGTTCGTACCCGGTCGCCGAGGTCGACGGGATGGTATGGGTGTGGATCGGTGACCCGGAACTCGCCGACGCCGACACCATTCCGCGGGCCCCGCACCTGGCCGAAGACGGCTGGGTGACCGTGCAGGGCATGGAACCGATCGACGCCGACTATGGCCTCCTGGTCGACAACCTGATGGACCTCTCCCACGAGACATACCTGCACGGCGGCTACATCGGCACCCCCGAGGTCGCCGAGACGCCGATCACCACCGAAGTCGACGAGGCCGCCGGGATCGTACGGGTCTCGCGACACATGAGCGACGCCGAGTGCCCGCCCTTCTACGCCCGCTCCACCGGGATCGAAGGCCGCATCCAGCGGTTGCAGGACATCGAGTACCACGCACCCTGTCTGTATCTGCTGCACAGTCGCATCAGCCCGGCCGGAGCCCACGCACCGCAGTTCCGCACAGAGATCACATACGCCATCACGCCGTCGGCGCCCGGCAAGGTCTACGACTTCTGGGCGGTCTCCCGCGACTTCGCCGTCGACGACCGCGAAGTGACCTCCTTCTTGCGGGACTTCAACCACACGGTCGTCATGCAGGACGTGGACGCGCTCAACCTGCTGCAGCGCTCCCTGAACACCGAGCCCGCCGGCTACCAGGAGCTCAGCATCAACATCGACACCGGGGGCCTGGCCGCCCGCCGCATCCTCGCCAAGCTGGCCGCGGGATGAGCGGCGACGTCTTCCGCGTCGACTGGCTGCCCGGCACCGACCTGCTCAACGGCTCCTGCCACTGCGGCGCGCGCCACACGTGCCAGGATCCCGTCGCCATGTGGGAGTGGATGCTCGCCCACCCCGACCACCCCGCCGACCACCCCGACCACTCCAGCCGCCCCGCCGCCATCGAGGAGAACCGCACCCCGTGAGCGATTTGCTCGACCTCGTCGTGACCGAACGCCGCCAGGAAACCGCCGACGTCGTATCCCTGTTCCTGAGCCGCCCCGACAGCGCGCCGCTGCCCGCGTGGGAGCCGGGAGCCCATGTCGACCTCGTCCTGGCCGACAACCTCGAGCGGCAGTACTCGCTGTGCGGTGGCGACGCCCGCGTCTGGCGGATCGCCGTGCTGCGGGAGCCGGAGAGCCGCGGCGGGTCCGCCCATGTACACGGTCAGCTGGCGCCCGGAAGCCGGGTGCTCGCCCGGGGGCCGCGCAACCACTTCCGTCTCGAGCCGGCGCCCTCGTACCGGTTCGTGGCGGGCGGCATCGGCATCACCCCGATCCTGCCGATGCTGGACGCCGCCGCCGGTGCGTGGACGTTGTACTACGGCGGCCGCGCACGCCGATCGATGGCCTTCACCGACGAGTTGACAGCCAGGCATCCCGCCGACCGGATCCGGCTGTGCGAGGGGCCGCTCGACCTGCCGGAGTACGTGGCCTCTCTGCGGCCAGGTGAACTCGTCTACGCCTGCGGCCCGGAATCCCTGCTCGCCGCCGTCGAGGCGCTGGTGCCGCCCGAGGCCCTGCGCACCGAACGCTTCACCCCGACGCAGGCCGACGTAGGCGGGGACGCGCCGTTCGAGGTCGAACTGGCGCGGTCCGGGCGTACGTTGACGGTCCCGGCCGACCAGACCATCCTCGCCACGTTGCAGCGGGCCGGGGTGGAGGTTCTCTACTCCTGCACAGAGGGCACCTGCGGAACGTGCGAGACGGAGGTCCTTGCCGGAGCGGTCGACCACCGCGACAGCGTCCTCACGGCACAGGAGCGGGCCTGTAACGACACCCTCATGGTGTGCGTGTCGCGGGCCAAGGAGGGACGGCTCACGCTGGACCTGTGACGGGCTCCGGCATACAGGCCATGCTCCGCACCGTGCGCCAGGACCCACTCCGGCTCCGGGGCGTGGCCGCGCCCGGCTGTGTATCGGTGTTCCCACGCGCAGGGCTCGTTCCGCTGCGCGGTGTCGTGCCCGACCGTTCAAGGGTGGTCCGCGATGTTCCCCGCAGTCCTCCAATGCCGGGCATCAGCGAGACGGCGCTGCTCTTCGACGCGGCTACGCACGAGGTGTACGGGAGCCGACGTGGAACGCCGTGCTGAGGACCCGGGCGGCGGCGATGATCACCACCGGCGCTCAGTGGCTGGTGGTGTTTCCGTTCGCGTCCAGGCGCAGGCGCAGGGCAAGCACCTCGCGTGCCACCTCCAGCAGGGGCAGGTCGTGGCTGAAGGCATAGCCCCGCAGGCGGATCAGTGCGTGATCGACGCCGATGCCCAGCTGGGCGGCGACCATGCCGGTGGCCTGGTGGACCTCGGCGAAGTGGAGGCCGGGCTCGTCCAGCAGCGGAGTGTGCGGCAGGTCGGTCTGGGCGGCTGTGGCGATGGTGATCTGCGAGATGGTGTCGGCCAGGCCGAACGCGTCGGTGAGCTGGGCGGTGCTCATCGGGCCGGGAGTGGCGCGGTGGCCGGTGAGGGCGCCGAGGGCGATGACTCCGATACGCAAGGGGAAGGAGAACACCGCGCGGATGCCGAGTGCTTCGATGGCGCCGGGCAAACCGGGCCAGCGTTCCGCACTGAAGCTGAGGGAGTCGGACACATCGGGCAGCAGCAGCAGATTCCCGAACTGTGCGGCGTCCAGGCTGGGCCCCTGGCCCTGGACCTGCTGCAGATCCTCCAGGGCGCTGGTGCGCTCACCGCAGGACTGCACCAGTTCCGCTCGCCTGCCGCCGGAGCTCAGCAGCAGGGCCAGGCCCTCAAGACCGAGCATCTCGGCGCACTCGTCGAGCGGCAGGGGAGCCGCGCCCGTCCCGGTGTGCGAGCTGAGGGCGCGCAGGTATTCGATCATCACCGGATGGGGCACCGTAGCCCCCTTCCGGGCGTCGTGCGGATGAACGGGCCGTCAGCCCACCACGTGGTGACGATGGGCTTGCGCATCACCGGGGCGGCGGGTTGAGCAGCGAGGCGTGGGCCTTGCCCCGCAGGACCTGGCGCGCGACCTCGGTCAGGCGAACACGGTGAGCGCGCGCGTAACCACGCATCGCATTGAAGGCTTCCTCCACGCCGGTTCCGCGCCGGTGCGCCAGATAGCCCTTGGCCTGCTCGATGATGATGCGGCTGTCCAGAGCGGTCTGCAGTTGCGCACTTACCACCATCTGTTCCGTCACCGCCCGCTGTTGCAGGACACCGATGGTCGCGGTGTCGGCCAGCGCCTGCCCCAGGCGTACCTGGGGCTCCTCCAGCGGGCCCGGCCGGTCACGGAAGAGGTTCAGGGCCCCGATCACTTGATCGTGCAGTCGCAGCGGGGCGGCGACCACCGACGTGAAGCCCGCTTGAAGGGCACGCGGCGCGAATCGCGGCCATCTGGCCAGGGCCTCGTCCGTGGCGAACGGCACGTCGGCGACCCCCTTCCTGCTCAGGTAGCAGTCGCGGCAGGGGCCCTCATCCCACTCGATGCTTGCCAGCTCCAGCAGGCGGGTGCGCTCATCGGAGGCTGCCGCATCCACGAGGTGCCCCTCCGGCGTGGCCAGCAGGACCCCTGCGGCCGCCACATCCAGCAGGGCCACGCAGTGATCGGTGAGCAGGTGCAGAAACGCGATCACATCGAAATCCTGCACCAGCGTGTCGGCCAGTTCGACGAACGCGGCAGACACCTGTTCCTCACGACCCAAATCGGGCATGCCCCGCTCACCTCCGAGTGATCTAGGGACACTCTTGCACAGGGGAGCGGCCCTCCGCCGTCATCCAGTCTCCTCCCATCCGGCACTCCCAGCCAGGGCGCATTCGGGAGTCTGCCGCACGCGCCGGGTGATACCCGCACGTACGAGGGGGGCAGGGCCGCCCTCTACCGATCAGGTCACCACCGGAGCTACGTGGGTGGGAGTGGCGACGAAGTCAGCTCTGCGATGGTGGCGGCGCGGCCTGTGCTCCGGTGTGTAGCGGCGGAGCACAGGCCGCGACCCGCCGTCGGGATGACCGCAAGCCTTCGGGCGCAGCCAATACCGTGCGCACCGATCAGTTGATGGCTACGGCCCTCCGGGCGGTGATGTCATGTGCCGAGCGAGCCACGCACATCGTGTAGGAGCCCGCGACGAGCCCCCACTCCCCCGCCTTCCAAGTCATCAACTCCCTTGCTGGTAGGGCCATCTCGATGCGTGCGGAGGACTTCGCCTTGAGCGACACCTTGCGGAATGCGACCAGTCGACGTGGCTCGGCCGCCGCCGCGTCCGGCAGCGCCGCGTAGAGCTGGACGACCTCGGTGCCCGTGCGGGTGCCGGTATTCGTGACGGTGACGGCGACGGTCACCTTCTTCGCAGCGGCGTCGTAGGACGCCTCGAGGGAGCCGTGACTGAAGGTCGTGTACGACAGGCCATGGCCGAAGGGGAAGCGGGGGCGCTGCCCGTTGCGGTCGTAGTAGCGGTAGCCGACGTGGATGCCTTCGTCGTAAGTGACCGTGCCGTTCGTCCCGGGGTAGGTGGCGGTGGTGGTACCCGGCCCCTGGGTGGCATCGGCCGGGAAGGTGACTGGGAGGCGGCCGGCCGGGTCGCTGTCGCCGAAGAGGATCGCGGCGAGGGCGGTGCCCATGCCGCGGCCGCCGTACCAGGCTTGGACGACGGCCCCGACATCGTGCTGCCAGGGCATGGCGACGGGGCCGTCGGTGTTGAGGACGACGACGGTACGGGGATTCGCCGCGGCGACGGCGCGGACGAGCTGGTCCTGGTCGCCGGGCAGCCCCAGGTGCGGGTGGTCCATGTCCTCACCTGCCACGCGGTTGACGAAGACGATCGCGGCGTCCGCGGCGCGGGCTGCCTCCACTGCCGCTGGGATCAGCGAGTCGGGCTGCCAGCCGAAGGTGAGGCCGCATGTGCCGGTGTCGGCACCGGCGTTGGTGTAGCGCAGTTCCACCGAAACGGCCCGGCCCGCCGTCAGCTCCACGCAGCCGTGCAGCGGATAGTCGTAGGGGCCGAGGAAGAAGCGGCGGCTGTGTCGGGTGCCCGAGACGACGGTGACGCCGTTGATCTTCAGGGTGGTTGATCCGGCGGCCAAGAGCGAAAACCGGTGCAGGCCCGTGGTGGTCGGTACGAGGGTGCCGGTCCAGGTCGCCGACCACACATCGGGCAGAGCGTCCAGGGGCGCGGCCGTGAAGTCCACGGTCGCGTCGGTTCTGGTGGCGAGGGGGGTGCCGGAGGCGTCGGCGCCCGCGTAATAGGTCCCGCTCAGGCCTGTCGCACCCGAACGGGTCCGCAGGACGGATGAGGGCACGGTGTCCAGGGGCACGTCTCCCTTGGTGCCCTGGGCATGGGTCACCTTGACCGTGCTCCCGCCCCGGGCGCGGACGGCCTTCAGCGGGGTCGTCCAGTTGCCGGGGTCGACGTAGGTGGAGCCGGACACGCCGGTGAAGGCGTCGTCACCCGCCGGGCCGATGACCGCCAGAGACTTCACTGTCGCGGGCAGTGGCAGAGTGGCGGAGCGGTTGGCCAGCAGCACGGTGGAGCTGAGCGCCGCTTCGTGGGCGAGATCCTGGTGCTTCTCGGTGCTCACGTCGGCCGCGGGTGTGGGCAGCGGGTGCTCGAACAGACCCGTCGCGTACATCGTGATCAGGATGCGGCGTGCCGCGTCGTTCAGCCGGTCCTCCGGGATCGCTCCGCCGATGAGGTCGCCTGCCTTGAGCTTTACGCCGCCGGGTCCCAGCCCGGCCAGGTCCATTCCGGCCCGGGCGGCGCCGACCTGGTCGTCTCCCGCCCAGAAGTCCGGGACGGTGTAGCCCTGGAGGCCGATGCCCTTCTTCAAGTCGGCGAAGAGCCCTGGGTTCTGTGCCGCGTAGACACCGTTGATCTTGGGGTAGGCCATCATGACCGACGTGATCGGGGCAGCCGCGACGACGTGCCGGAAGGGCGCCTGGTAGACCTCGTGCCGCGCACGGTCGGAGACCTTGGTGTCGGTGAAGAAGCGATTGACCTCCTGCGTGTAGCCGGCGAAGTGCTTCACGGTGGCCGCCACGTGGCGGCTTTGCATGCCGACGGTGAGGGCGGCCGCCAGTGTGCCGGCGAGCAGCGGGTCCTCCCCCATGCTTTCGGCCTGTCGGCCGAAGTGCCAGGTCCGGCTCACGTCCACGGTCGGGCCCAGCAGATTGTTGTAGCCCTTCGCGCGGCCTTCGGTGCCGATGGCGCAGCCGATCCGCCCGGCCAGATCCGCGTCGAACGTAGCGGCCTGGGCCAGTGGTACGGGAAAGGCGGTCACTCCTTGCTCGCCGCGCAGTCCGGCGGAGGCGTCCGCCATCGTCAGCGCCGGTATGCCCAGATCCGCGACGGAGGCGAAGTCGCATCGTACGAGCGACTCCTTCTGGGCCGCCGTCATGCGTGCGAGCAGGGCGTCGGCCCGCTCCTGGGGGGTGCTTTGCCCGGCGACGGCCTGGCCGGTCAGAACCGGAGCCATGCTCGCGCCCAGCGCGGTCAGTGTTGCGGCGGCAAGAAACATGCGTCTGTTCACAAGCGGCTCTCCAGGAACGGGGCGGCCCGGTACGTGGGCCGCCGGGGGGAAGAGGGGCCGGTCATGGCGTCGGGTTCATGACCGGCCCCGGCCTGGTGAGGCATCGATTTGAGCATGCGATCGAAGCCTTCGGATGTGCGTGGTCTCGCGCAGTTCTCCGGTCTGTCAGTACGGCCGCATCGCCGACGTCATGCCGCGTGCGATGCGAGTTCCGTCGTGTCGAGGGTGTGCTCGCCCGCCTTCAGTTCGAGAGGGCGGCATCCGGGTAGTTCGGCGGTGGCGGTGCAGCCTGCGGGCACGGTGATGCGTGCCGTCATGCCGTCCGCGGTCAGCTCCCAGTCCAGACGGGCTGTTCCGTACGGCGTCTCGTGGCGGGTACGGGCCCAGGTGATGCCGCCGCCGGGGCGCGGCCGGAAGGCCAGTTCCCGGTAGCCGGGGGCCGCGGCGGTGATACCTCCGACGACCCGGTGCAGCCAGTCGGCGACCGCGCCCAGGGCGTAGTGGTTGAAGGAGGTCATGCCCCCTGGGTTGAGCGTGCCGTCGGGGCGAAGGCTGTCCCAGCGTTCCCAGATCGTGGTGGCCCCCATGGTGACGGGGTAGAGCCAGCTGGGGCATGCGGTCTGGGTGAGCAGCCGGTAGGCGACGTCGACATGCCCGGTGTCGGTGAGGGCGTCGCAGATCAGCGGGGTACCGACGAAGCCGGTGGCGATGCGTGCGTCGTCGGCGATGACGAGCTCGGCGAGGCGGTCGCCCGCGGAACGGCGTTGCTCCTGGTCCAGCAGGTCGAAGGTCAGGGCGAGGGAGTAGGCGGTGGGGGTGTGGCTGGTCATGCGGCCGGTGGGCAGGAGGTAGCGGCGCCGGAAGGCGGCGGTCACTTCGTCGGCGAGCGCCGCATACCGGGCGGCATCCGCGTCGAGTCCCAACTCGGCTGCCGAGCGGGCAAGTTGGCGTGCGGAGTGGGCGAAGTAGGCGGTGGCGACCAGGTATCGGTCCGTGCGGGAGGCGCCCGGGTCGTCCGGGGGCGCTGCCGGGTCGAGCCAGTCCCCCAGTTGGAAGCCGCTGTCCCACAGCCGGTCGGGCCCGGCGAGGCGTTCCATGAGGTCGACCCACGCCTTGCCCGTCGGGTAGTGGCGGCGCAGCAGTTCACGGTCGCCGAAGCGCTGGTGCAGCACTTGCGGTGTGAGGGCGGCGACGTCGCCCCAGGCTGCGCCGGGCCGGATGGGGGTCCAGAGGGGGCCTCCGGGGATGACGGGCACGTACCAGGGGACGGTGCCGTCGGGCAGCTGCTCGAGGCCCACGTCGGTGAGCCAGGAGTCGAGCATGCCGACGCAGTCGTAGAGGTAGCTCGCGGTGGGGGCGAAGATCTGGATGTCGCCGGTCCAGCCGAGGCGTTCGTCGCGCTGGGGGCAGTCGGTGGGCAGATCGACGAAGTTGCCGCGCATGCTCCATACGATGTTCTCGTGGAGCCGGTTGACCATCGGGTCGCTGCACTCGAACCAGCCGCTGCGGCGCATGTCGGTGTGGTGGACGCGAGCCGTCACCATTTCGGGGTTCAACTCGCCCGGCCAATTGGTGATTTCGGCGTATCTGAAGCCGTGCAGGGTGAAGCGGGGCTCCCAGGTGAGGGGGCCGCGACCGGACAGGATCAGGGTGTCGGTGGAGTACGCCTCGCGCAGCGGACGCGTGGCCAGTTCACCGTCCTGCAGGATCTCGGCGTGCCGCAGGGTGATCGTCGTCCCGGCGGGTCCGTCGGCGGTGACGCGGAGCCGGCCGACGAGGTTCTGGCCGAAGTCGAGGAGGTGGCGGCCGTCGGGGGTCGCGGTGATGGTGGCCGGGGCGATCTCGTCGGTGCAGGCGACCGGGGGCCCGAGCGGGGCGACGAGGGTGCGGGGATCGCGCTCGTGCGTACGGACGGCAGACCAGTTGCCGGTGTCCGCGCCGGTCGGGGTGGCCCAACTCGGCTCGTGCAGCCGGGCGTCGAAGGTCTCACCCTCGTACAGGCCGCTGGAGAGTATCGGGCCGGGTGCGGCGTGCCAGGTGCAGTCGGTGGCGATGACCGTCCTGGTCCCGTCCGTGTACGTCACTTCCAGTTGGGCGATGAACGACTGGTCGGTGCCGTAGAGGTTGCGGGTGCCGCCGTCGAAGCCGTACTTGCCGCGGTACCAGCCGTCGCCGAGCCAGGCGCCGATGGTGTTGGCGCCCTGGGTGAGGTGGTCGGTGACGTCATGGGTGCGGTAGCGCAGGCGCTGCGGGTAGACCGTCCAGCCGGGGGCGAGTGTCTCGTGGCCGACGCGCCGGCCGTTGATTTCGGCTTCGTACAGGCCGTGGGCGGTCACGTAGAGGCGGGCACGGGTGACGGTCCGGTCGAGGGTGAAGTCCCTGCGGACGCGGGCCGGGCGCCGGTCGCCGTCCGGGTCCTCATTCCATGCGGCGGCGACCGGCACGGCTTGCCAGTCCGCGGGGTCGAGCAGACCGGCTTCCACGGGGCGGGCATCGCTCCAGGCGGATGGGCTCTTACCGCCGGGGATCCAGACTCGGACCCGTACCTGGACGCGTTCACGCGAGAGCAGCGGCGCTACGGGCCAGGGCACGAGGATCTGCTGATCGCTGTCTACGCGTCCGGTGCGCGAGGGGACGCCCTCCCGGTCGAGTTCGAGTTCGTAGGCGATCTGCCGGCCGGAGCCGGGCGGCAGGGTCCACGACAGGCGTGGGGTGGCCGTGCCGATGCCAAGGCCGTCCGGGAGGTGCTCGAAGGACACCGGCGAGGGCGGGGAGGGCAACAACGGGAAACCTTTCGTTCACGTGCGCGGGAGCGGAGGGCGTGGGGCGTCAGCCCTTGACGGCTCCCGAGGTGAGGCCCTTCATGACCTTCTGGTTGAGGAAGAGGTAGATCAGGAGGGTGCCGAAGACGTTGATGCAGATGGCGGCGAAGAGCGGGCCGTATTGGGTGGCGCCGAAATCGCCGGTGAAGTTGAGCAGGCCGACCTGGATGGTGCGCAGATCCTGGTTGTTGGTGAACGTCAGGGCGATCAGCAGGTCGTTCCAGATGAAGAAGAACTGCACCAGGCCGACAGTGAGGAGGGCGTTGCGCACCATGGGCACGCTGATGGTCCAGAAGGCGCGCAGGATGCCGGCGCCGTCGATGGTGGCCGCCTCGAACATCTCGCGGGGAACGGTGCGGTAGTACGTGGCCATCATGAAGACGGTGAGCGGCAGTCCGGTGCCGGTGTAGGTGAGGATCAGCGGCCACAGCGTGCCGGACAGACCCGTCTGGAAGTACACGGTGAACAGGGGCAGCAGGATCATCTGCGGAGGCACCATCATCCCGGTGAGGAAGACGAGCAGGGTCAGACTGCGTCCCTTCCACACCATGACCTGCAGGGCGAATCCGGCGGCCGTGCCCAGGAGCAGGATCAGGGCCAGCGCCGGGAGGACGGCGAGCAGGCTGTTCTTGACGTACAGGCCGATGTTGCCGGTGGTCCACGCCTCGATGTAGTTGCCCCACTCCCAGGTGGTGGGCAGGCTCCACGCGGAGTTGTTCAGGTAGTCGCTGTTGGACTTCAGCGAGGTCAGAAACATCCAGATCAGGGGGTAGATCTCCACGACCAGGAGCAGGCCGATGACGATCTTCACCCACAAACGGCGTGCGGTCCGGGGCCTTCGGGCCCGTGCGGCTGTCCGGCCGACGCCGTGACCCGCGGAGGTGGTGACAGGTGTGTCGATGGCCATGACTCTCAGCCCTCCGTGAGGTCGCGCCGCGAGAGGCGGTAGACGGCCAGGCTCACCAGCAGGCACACCACGGTGAGCAGCAGGGCGATGGTGCTGCCATAGCCGTAGTCGCTGTAGGTGAACGACGTCTGGAACATGTACAAGGTCAGGGGGGTGGTGCCGGCGCCCGGCCCTCCGTTGGTGAGGGCGACGATCGAGTCGAAGACCTTGAGGGTGCCGTTGATGCTGAAGATCAGCGATGACATCAGGACCGGCAGCGACAGCGGCAGCACGATGTGGCGTACCAGTCGCAGCCCCGTGGCGCCGTCCAGGCGGGCCGACTCCAGCGTCTCCTCGGGGATGTCGACCAGACCGGCGAAGAGCAGGACGGCGTAGAAGCCCATGGAGCGCCAGATGTCCATGACGATCAGGACCCAGAAGGCACTCCCGGCGCTGCCGAAGAAGTCGATCGACTCGATTCCCACGGCGTTGAGGAGGGAGTTGACCGGGCCGGTCTGCGGGGCGACCTGGAAGAACTTCTGGAACAGCAGACCGACGGCGACGGTGGGCAGCACCACGGGGAAGAACACGAGCGTGCGGACCAGGGCCGAGGCACGCTTGAGGAAGAAGACGTAGAGCAGGGCCAGCAGGTAGCCCGCCACCACCTGGCCGACGGTGACGACGACGGCGTACTTGAGCGTGAACCACAGGGCGTCGTGGACGGCCGGGTCGGAGAAGAGACGGGAGAAGTTGGCGACACCGTTGCCGGTGAAGCCGTCGATGGTGTTGCCCTGGGTGAAGGAGTACCCGAGCGACCACGCCATCGGGACCAGCATGATCAGGGAGTACACGAGCAGGGCGGGACCGAGCAGGATCGCGATGGCCCTGCGGTCACCGAGTACGCGGTGCATGGGTGAAGTCCACTTCGTTTCCGTTGAAGACCGGCGACGACCTACGACGAACTGGGGTTCACTTGGCGGCCAGGGCGTCCTGGACGGTCTGCATGAACTGCTTCGGGCTCATGCTTCCGTTGACGAGGCTCGCCGCGTTGGTCTGGCTGACAGTGGTGGCCTTGGTGCTGAACAGTGCCTCGAACCACAGCACGTTCTGCTTCGATGAGCTGACGGTGTCGCGGACCTGGGTGGTCACCTTGTTCGCGTCCTTCACCTCGGTGTTCACCTTGAAGCCCGAGATGGTGCCGTGGTCCTTCAGCGCGGTGCTGCCGTAGTTCTCGGCGATGCAGGAGACCCACGCGCCGGTCTTCTTGTCGAAGGACTTGGCTCCGAGGGCGATGCCGAGGCCGACGTTGGAGGGGTACTGGTCGACCGACCCCTTGCCGCCGGAGACGGCGGGGAACGGTATGAAGCCGACGTTCTCGGCGCCGACCTTGTTCTGCTCGGCGTCAGAGATGTTCGCCAGGGCCCAACTGCCCATGTAGAACATGGCGGCCTTGCCGCTGAGGAACTGGTTCATCGCGGTGTCGTAGTCGATGGAGCCGACACCCTTGCCGAAGTAGCCCTTCTTGCCGAGGAGGGCTACCTCCTGGGCGGCCTTCACATACGCGGGATCGGTCAGCTTTGCCGTGCCGTCGGCCACCTTCTGCAAGGCATCGGGGCCGAGGCTGCGGTAGAGGTAGCCGCTGATGAGCCGGGTCAGCGGCCAGCCCTGCTGACCGGAGGCGGCGAACGGCCGTATGCCCTTGGCCTCCAACTTGGCCGCGGCGGCGTTCAGTTCGGTCCAGGTGCCGGGGGCCTTGATGCCGTTGTCCCGGAAGACCTTCTTGTTGTAGAAGATTCCCTCGATGTTGTACTCGTACGGGAGCACGTCCAGCTTGTCGCCGTACAGCGCCTTGATGGTGGAGACGGCGGCCGGCTCGAGGCGGTCGTACACGCCGAGCTTCTTGAGCTCGCTCTCCAGGTCGGCGACCTTGCCCGACTTGGAGAGCTGCTGGGTGAGCGCCGGGGCGTTGCCCGCCGCGAACTGGACCGGCAGGGCGTTCTGCCCGGCCAGCAGCTGCAGCTTCTGGTCGAGGCTGCTCTGCGGAACCGTCTCCACCTTCAGTGGCAGCGCCTGCTGGGCGGACTTGCACGCCCCCTTCGACAGGGACGTCAGAGCGGTCTTGACGGTGGTGTTCTCGGTGACGCTCAGGTAGCTGAACTCCTTGGGCGCGGCCGAGGAGCCGCCGCCGCTGCCACCACAGGCGGTCGCGAGCAGCGACATCGAGGCGACACCGGTCGTGAGCAGGATCAGGCGCGGGCGACGGGCGCCCGGGGTACGGGAAGACACGGGTTCACTCCCAGAAGTCGGTGAAAGAAAGGTGCGGTGAAGGGAAGGCCGGCCAGGAGCAGCAGGAAGGATCCAGGCCGGGTCGAGAGCGGCACGCAGGACGGAGAGCCGACCAGCCGCAGCGGGGTTTTGTGAAACGTTCCCCATGGCGAGTGGGCAACACCCTGCACTCAACTCCCCTGCCAGTCAAGGCATCCGGCGGCATTCTTGACGTACCTACGAGCAGACGCCGTGGCGCGTGTATGTCATTCTGTAAACCGTTTCCCTTGACGCCACGAGATCCGGAGTGCCGACCATGGGCGGGGCCGCAACACCCAGGCAGAACAAGCGCGTGACGATCAACGACGTCGCCCGGCACGCCGGCGTGTCCACCACAGCCGTGTCCAAGGTGCTCAACAACGCCTACGGCGTGAGCCCGGGCATGCAGGAGAAGGTGCGCTCGGCGATCACGGAGCTCGGCTACCGTCCGCACGCGGCGGCCCGCGGCATGCGCGGCCGGACGTACACCATCGGCGTACTCCTCGACAACGTCCGCAACGCCTTCTTCGCCGACATCCTCGACGGGATCCGCGAGGAGCTGAGCAGCACCGAGTACACCGTTCTGATCGGCGCGGCCGGGTTCGAACCCGACCAACAGGCCCGCGTCATCAGCTCCATGACCGACCGTCAGATGGACGGACTGATCCTCATCGCACCCGCCACGCCCCGCCCGGAAGTCCTCGCCACGGCCGCCTCGACACCCACGGTCGTCATCGGCCACCACGACAGCGCGGACACCCACGACTCAGTGGCGGACGCCGACGACATCGGCGCCGGCCTCGTGGTGGACCACCTCGTCGCCCTCGGGCACCGGCACGTCACCCTGGTCTCGGCGCCCGGCAGCAAGGCCGCCCAGTGGAGACGCACCCCGGAGATCGTGCTCGCCGAGGGCTATACGCAGGCGATGCGGCGCCACGGCCTCGAAGAGCACCTGCACGTCCACCAGGCCGCCTACTCCGACGAAGGCGGCTTCAAGGCCGGTCTCACCCTCCTGACGGCCGAACACCCGCCGACCGCCATCATGGCCGGCGCGGACGTGGCGGCCCTTGGCATCTACCGCGCCGTCCATGAGCTCGGGCTGCGCATCCCCGAGGACCTCTCCCTCGTCGGCTACAACAACACCGCCCTGGCGGCCCTGGCACCGGTGCAGTTGTCCAGCGTCGACCAGGCCGGGCAGGAGATGGGCGCGGCCGCCGCACGGATGCTGATCGAGCGGGTGGAAGGCCGCCGGGACCGGGCGATGCGCTCCACCATGACACCGCGCCTGGTCCTGCGCGCCAGCACCGCCGCGCCGCAGACTCGCTGACGATGCCCTCGACGCGTACGCCGGCCATCAAAGAATGACCACCGAGCGCAGGACATCGCCCTGGTGCATGCGGGCGAAGGCGTCCTCGACCTCGTCCAGGGCGATGGTCTCGCTGACGAAGGCGTTCAGGTCCAGGCGGCCCTGGAGATGGAGATCGATGAGCACGGGGAAGTCGCGGGAGGGGAGGCAGTCCCCGTACCAGGAGGACTTGAGGGATCCGCCGCGGCCGAACACGTCCAGGAGAGGCAGTTCGAGCGTCATCTCCGGCGTGGGCACACCGACGAGGACCACCGTGCCGGCCAGGTCGCGGGCGTAGAACGCCTGCCGATAGGTCTCCGGCCGGCCGACGGCCTCGATGACGACGTCGGCGCCGACGCCGCCGGTCAGTTCACGGATCGCCTCGACCGGGTCGCTCACGCGGGAGTTGACGGCATGGGTCGCCCCCAGCTCACGGGCGGTGCGCAGCTTGCGGTCGTCGATGTCGACAGCGATGATCCGCGCCGCGCCCGCCAGGCGCGCGCCGACCACAGCGGCGTCACCCACTCCGCCGCAGCCGATCACGGCCACGGAGTCGCCGCGCCCCACTCCCCCGGTGTTGATGGCGGCACCGATGCCCGCCATCACGCCGCAGCCGAGCAGGCCGGCCGCGGCCGGGGAGGTGGCGGCGTCGACCTTGGTGCACTGCCCGGCGGCGACGAGCGTCTTCTCGGCGAAGGCCCCGATACCGAGGGCCGGCGTCAGTTCGGTGCCATCGGCCAGTGTCATCTTCTGCCGTGCGTTGTGGGTGTCGAAGCAGTACTGCGGGCGGCCGCGCCGACATGCCCGGCAATGACCGCACACCGCACGCCAGTTGAGGATCACGAAGTCGCCGGGGACCACGTCGGTCACCCCGGGGCCGACCTGGTCGACGATCCCGGCCGCCTCGTGGCCCAGGAGGAAGGGGAAGTCGTCGTTGATACCGCCCTCCCGATAGTGCAGGTCGGTGTGGCAGACACCGCACGCCTGCACCCGCACCACCGCCTCACCCGGGCCGGGATCGGGAACGGTGATCGTCTCGACGCGTACTGGTTCACCTTTGGCACGGGCGACGACGCCCCGTACGTACTGCGGCATGAAGGCAGGTCCTTTCGGTCAGGAGGGGTGGGTGAAGGCCGGGCAGGGGCTGGTGTCCGCCGGTCAGCTCGCCGGGCGGACGCGCACCGGGAGGGACGACCAGGAGCGCAGGGTGTTGTTGAGGTGGCGCCGAGGAGTGCCCGCGAGTTCCAGGTGCTCCACGCGGCGGGCCAAGGCGGTCAGCAGGCACTCCGCTTCGAGGCGGGCGACGTGCTGACCGACACACTGATGGATGCCCATGCCGAAGCCGACGTGGCCCGAGGGGTCCCGGGTGAGGTCGAAACGGTCGGGATCGGTCCAGCGGAGCGGGTCGCGGTTGGCGGCACCGAGGAACATCAGGATCTTGCCGCCCTCGGGGATACGGGCGCCGGCGATGTCGACGTCGGTGGTGGCGGTACGGAAGAAGGTCTGCACGGGCGACTGCCAGCGCACTGCCTCGTCGAACGCCACGCGCGCCAACTCCGGTCGCCGACGCAGCCGTTGCCACTCACCCGGGTGGGTGGCGAAGGCGTAGAGCGTGGCGGCCAGGCCGTGCACGGTGGTGTCGACGCCGGCCGTGAGCAGGGAGCGCACCACCAAAGGCGCCTGCGCGGGGGTGAGGTCGCCGCGGTCGGCGGCGGCCCAGATGCGGGCGCCGAAGCCGTCCTCGCTCAATGCCTCCCGGGCGCACTGGTCGTTCACCCAGGCCGACAGCTCGGCCACCCGGTGCAGGTCGGCCCGTACGAGGTCGTTGCGCGGGCCGAAGGCGTTGAAGGCCATGTTGCCGTAGGGAAGCAGGTTCTGCCTGCCGTCCGGTCCCAGGCCGACGGCGTCGGGAAAGACCCGTAGTGGAAAGGCCGTCGCCAGCGCTTCGTAGGCGTCGAACTCCGGCCCTTGGGTGGCCAGTACGGTCTCGACGAGTTCCTCGGCGACCGTCTGCCATGTCTCGCGCAGTCGGCGCAGGGCGAGCGGGGTGAGGATCTCGCGCAGCACGCGGCGTGGGGCGTCGTGGTGGGGCGGGTCGGCCTCAAGGAGGAGGCTCGGCGGTCGCCAGGGCTTCTCGTGACGGAAGTTGGCTAGGCCCACCCCGGATCCGGACTGGAAGGTCTGCCAGTCGACGAGGGCCGCGTGCACCTCTTGGTGGCGGGCCAGGGCGTGCACGTCGTGACGCGTCAGGTGGACGACGGGCCCGGCGGCGCGCAGCTGCCGGTGCAGGGGGTCGGGGTCGGCCAGGTGCTCCGCCGCGAACGGGTCGACGTCGCTGGTCGGCGCCGGGGCGGGGGCGGATGCTGTCTCGGGCATGGCGGCTCCACGGGGGCGGCTCGAAGGAACGGGGGCGGTGCGGGTCCACGGCGGGGGCGCGTGGTCCGCACGAGCGCTCAGAGGTCCAGGACGAGATGGTCGGAAAGGGAGCGGGACACACACGGCAACAGGCAGTCACCCGCGGCACGTTCATGGTCGTCCAGGACGGCGTCCCGATGGTCGGGGGTTCCCGCCAGGACCGGGACCAGGCAGGTGCCACAGCTGCCCTGCTCGCAGGAGGACAGCACCTCAGCCCCGGCCTCGCGTACGGCGTGCAGCACGGAGACGTCCGGTGTGACGGTGACCGTAGTGCCGGTGCGGCGCAGCTCCACCTCGAAGGACGTCTGCCGTACGGGCTCGGTCAGGGCGGTGGCGGTGAAGCGTTCGGTGCGCAGGGTGTGCGGTGGCCAGGCGGCGCGGCACGCGTCCTGGACTGCCGACAGGAGAGGAGCCGGGCCGCAGCAGTACACCTTGGTGCCGGGCTCCGGACGGTTCAGCCAGGTATCCAGGTCGAGCAGGCCGTACTCGTCCTGGGGGCGGAGGTGCACGCGTCCGCCGTAGGTGTCGGTGAGGTGCTCGCGAAACGCCATCGAGGTGCGGGTTCGGCCTCCGTAGAGCAACTGCCAGTCAGTTCCCGCCAGTTCGGCCTGGTGGATCATCGGCAGCAGCGGAGTGATGCCGATGCCGCCCGCGATGAAGAGGTAGCGGTCGGCCGGGACCAAGGGGAAGTGATTGTGTGCGGCGCCCACTCCGACCCGGTCGCCGACCGCCAGCCGGTCGTGCACATAAGCCGAACCGCCGCGTCCGGCGCTCTCGCGCAGTACCGCGACGCGGTAGCTGTACGGGTCCCAGCGGTCGCCGCACAGGGAGTACTGGCGGGTCGTGCCGTGCGGCAGGACCAGGTCGATGTGGGCGCCGGGTGTCCAGTCCGGCAGCCGGGCGCCGTCCGGGTGAACGAGGGTGAGGGACACGATGCCATCAGCGACGACGTCCTTGGCGCGGACCCGCAGCGTCAGGGCCGGGGTGGGGCCAAGATGCGCGGGCAGCAGTTCGTGTGCGACCACGTTGTCGCCTCCCGTCTGTGGATTGCGGGAAGGATGCGCGTGACCGCGAGCGCATCGCGACGGCCTTCTCACTCAGCGAGAGACAAATTTCGTGCCGCCGTCACATCGCTGTCGTACGTCTGTCACCTGCGGCCTGCTATCCGTGGCCCGTTGTCCGTGGCCCGCTCCCGCGCGCGGCGGGCGTCTCCAGCGCGCGGGACACACCTCGGGCGGCCGTGCGCACGACGGGCACGACGGCCTGTGCGCCCCGGTCGTTGGGGACGATGACGGACAGGGCCGCCGCCACCGTCCCGTCGGCGCCGCGCACCGGCGCGGCGACCCCGAGAGCGTCGTCGTGCACGTATCCGGGGCAGTACGCGTATCCCTGGCGGCGCACCTCGGCCAACAGCGCCCGCAGCTCCGCGGGGGCGGCGGGAGTGGCCGGGGTGTAGGCGGCCAGTTCGCCCGCCAGCACCCGCTCCTTCAGAGCCGCAGGTCCGTGGGCCAGCAGCACCAGGCCGCTGGAGGAGGCGTGCAGGGGCAGCCGTCCGGCGATGCGGGTGTAGTTGATGACCGCGTTCGGGGCGGACAGCCGCTCGACGAAAAGGACCTCTTCACCGTCGAGGACGGCGAGTTGCACGTGATGGCCCACCACGTCGTGCACGCCCTCCATGAACGGCAGCGCCGCATCGCGCAGCGACAGCGCCGGTGAGGCCCGCACCACCAGCTCCCACAGCCGGACGCCGATGCGCACGCGCCGCCCGTCGTCGCGGCTCAGGAATCCGTGCGCCACCAGCTCGCCCACCAGGCGGGAGGCCGTCGCCACGTGCAGGCCGGTGCGGCGGGCGATCTCCGAGACGGTCAGCGCCGGCTCGTCCTGGCTGAACGCCTCGAGAATGCGCGCGGCACGGGAGAGAACCGACTCGTGGTGCGGTGGCTTCATCGCGCGCCTCCCCCTTGCTGCGTCCGTCCCATGTCCGCCGTGTATCCGTCCTGCGTACGTCCCATATCCGCCGTGTATCCGTCCTGCGTCGTCGCCAGGCCGCCGGATCATGCGCCGTGCGGCGAAGACAGCGTCGCCCCGACCCGCGCCGCCGTCTCCCGCAGCCAGATGTGGGCGGCGTCGTGCGTGTGCACCGGATGCCACCACAGGGCCTCCTGCAAGGGAACCGCCTCGTAGGGAGGTTCCACGACCCGCACCGGGGCGATCGGCGCCAGCAGCCGGGCGAGCCGGGCCTGGACCATGGCGATACGCCGGGTGCCGACCACCAGCAGCGGCAGCAACTGGAAGCTGTCGACCGACACCTCGACGCGTGGCTCCACGCCGAGCATTCCCAGCTGGCGCACGGCCGGCGCGTCGTAGGTCCGCTGGTAGGTGACCCACGGCAGGTCCGCCAGATCCTGCCGGGTCAGCCCGTCCGTGACGCTGGGATGGTCGTCGGCGACCACGAAGACCCACCTGTCCTCGTAGAGGTCGGTGGCGGGGAAGTCGCTGATGACGCCGTGCGGCATGAGCAGTCCGTCGACGGCGCTGAGCAGGGTGGCGGTGTCATCGACCACGGTGGGCGGGGTCTGCGCGAAACGCAGCCGGATGCCGGGGGCTTCCTCGTGCACGACGCGGGCGAGTGCGGTGCCGAAGACGGAGACGGCGTAGTCGGAGGCCACCAGCTTGAACTCGCGGCTCTCCGCGGCCGGGTCGAAGTCGGCCTGGCTGGAGAAGAGCCGCTCGAGGACGTCATAGGCGGTGGAGGTGCGGTCGAGCAGGACCTGGCCGAGGGCGGTGAGTTCGTAGTGGCCGCCGACGCGGGCGAGCAGGTCGTCGTCGAAGTGGCGGCGCAACCGGGACAGCGCGGCGCTCATGGCGGGCTGGCTGAGCCCGACGAGCTGCCCGGCGCGGGTGACGTTGCGCTCCTCGAGCAGGGCGCGCAGGGCGACGACGAGGTTGAGGTCCAGGCGGGCCAGATTCACGGACTTTCCCTTGCTGTGGGGCGTCGGGCGGCGCTGACCAGGAGAAATCTGTCTGGTGGATGGCTGCCATCCACACAATCTATTTCCCTGATCGTCGGTAGCGGGTCCAGATTAGTCCCACCGCAATCAGGAGGACATGTCCGTGAAACCCGCTCCCGCATCCGCGCCGTTCGCCGGCCCCTTCGCCCTCGCGACGCTCTCGGCCCCGGACGGCCCGGCGTTCCCCGCCCTGCTCACACCCGAGGAGCGCGTCGTCGATCTGCGCGACGCCCTCGGCGACGCACGGTTGACCGTCCGCCGTCTCCTGGAGGACTGGCCGACGGTACTGCCGCGGCTGCGATCCCTGGCCGACGAGGATTCCGCGCAGTACAGGCCGCTGGCGGAGTTCCAGGTGCACGCGCCGGTCGAGCCGCGTCAGGTGTTCCAGTCCGGCGCCAACTACCGGCAGCACGTCATCGATCTGCACGTCGCCCACAAGGCTCCGGGGGACGACCGGCCCGAAGACGAACGGCGCGCCGAGGCGGCGGACATCATGGACCGGCGGGCCACAGAGGACCTGCCCTACGTGTTCATCGGGCTGCCGAGCGCGATCACCGGCCCGTACGACGATGTCACGCTGCCCGACTGGGCCGAAAAGCCTGACTGGGAGCTGGAGTTGGCGGCCGTCATCGGTCGCCCGGCGCACCGCGTATCCGTCGAGGAGGCACTGGAGTACGTCGCCGGGTACACGATCGCCAACGACCTCACCGACCGCGCCACCGTCTTTCGCCGGGACATGCCGCAGATCGGCACCGACTGGCTGCGCAGCAAGAACGCCCCCGGCTTCACCCCGCTCGGCCCGTGGATCGTGCCCACCGAGTCGGTCGCCGACCCCGATGACCTGCGGCTGGTGTTGAAGCTGAACGGCGAGACCATGCAGGACGAGTCCACCAAGGACATGATCTTCAACGTCGCCCGCATGGTGTCCTACGCCTCACAGTCCGCCCACCTCCTGCCCGGCGACCTGGTGTTGACGGGCTCCCCGGCAGGCAACGGCATGCACTGGGGCCGCCTGCTGCGCGACGGTGACGTCATGGACGCCTCGATCACCGGCCTCGGCGCGCAGCACACCCGCTGTACGGCGGAGGTGGCATCGTGAGCAGCCCGTCCTTGGACCGGCACGACCCCGAGGGTGCGATCACCGAGGCCGCCAAGGCGTACTCGAACTGGGGCCGTTGGGGTGAGGACGACCGCATCGGCACGCTGAACTTCCTCGACGAGGCCAAGCGTCGCGAAGGTGCGGCGCTCGTGCGACGGGGCGTCAGTTTCTCGCTGTCACAGCGCTTCGACATGGACGGCCCGCAAAAGGGCTGGCGGCGGCGCACCAACCCGGTGCACACCATGCTGGACACCGGCAGCGACGCGGCGCTCGGCAACCAGGGGTTCCCGCACGGACTCGGCGGCGCCGACGACGTGATAGCCATGCCACTGCAGTGCTCCACGCAGTGGGACGGCCTCGGCCACATCTTCGACCACGGCAAGGCCTGGAACGGCCGAGCCGCGGACCAGGTCGTGACCTCCGAGGGCGACCTCGTCACCGGCATCGAGCACATGGCCCCGCACATCGCGGGGCGCGGCATCCTGCTCGACGTGGGCCGTGTGGTCGGCGACGACGGCGAACTGCCCGACGGCTTCGCCGTCACCGAACAGCACCTGGCCGCGGCCGCCCAGGCGCACGGCGTGAGCGTCGGCCGGGGCGACATCGTCCTCGTACGCACCGGTCAGCTCGCACGGGCACGGCGCGAGGGTTGGGGCGAGTACGCCGGAGGCCCCGCGCCCGGCCTCTCCTTCACCACCGCGGGCTGGCTGCACCGCACCGAACTCGCCGCGATCGCCACCGACACCTGGGGCTTCGAGGTCCGCCCGAACGAGTTCGAGCACGCCTTCCAGCCCCTGCACCAGGTCGTCATCCCGAACATGGGCCTGCTCATCGGCGAGATGTGGGACCTGGAGGCGCTGGCCGCCGACTGCGCGAAGGACGGCGTGTACGAGTTCTGGCTCACCGCCGCTCCCCTGCCCATCACCGGCGCGGTCGGCTCCCCGGTCAACCCGGTCGCCGTCAAGTAGTCCGCCACGCCAACAGACGGCACCACACGACACCAGCGGAACGAAGGAGTTCCCCCATGAGCACACCCCCTGCGGTCCTCGTCGTCGGCGGCGGCGCGGCCGGAAACGCCGCGACGATCCTGTTGCGCCGCGCCGGGATCGCGGTCGACCTGATCGAAGCGAAGGACGACTGGAACGCCACCGCGGGATCCGGCATCACCCTCCAGGGCAACGCCCTGCGCGTCCTGCGCGAACTGGGTGTGTGGGAGCAGGTGGAGAAGTCCGGATTCGGGTTCGGCGCGGTCGGTATCACCGCCCCCGACGGCACCGTGCTGCACGTCGCCGAGGATCTGCGCACGGGCGGCGACGACCTGCCCGCCACCGTCGGCATGCAGCGCCCACAGCTCCAGAGGATTCTGATCGACGCGGTCCGCGCGAGCGGCGCCACCGTACGCCTGGGCGTCCGAGCGACGTCACTGGACCAGTCCGCCGACGCGGCCGGCGTCACCGTCCGCTTCAGCGACGGCACCACGTCCCGCTACGACCTGGTGATCGCCGCCGACGGTCTCGGCTCCACCACCCGCGCGGCCATCGGCATCACGGATCAGCCCGAGCCCACCGGCATGGCCATCTGGCGTGTCGCGGCGCCCCGTCCAGCAGGCATGACCCGTACCGACCTCGCCTACGGCGGCCCCGCCTACATCGCCGGCTACTGCCCCACCAGCGAGAACACGCTCTACGCGTACGTCGTCGAGGCCAACCGCGACCGAGCCTCCATACCGCCCGCCTCCTACGCGGACGAGATGCGCTCCCTGGCACAGCACTACGGCGGCCACTGGCCCGAGATCACCGCGCACATCACCGACGCCTCCCAGGTCAACTACACATGGTTCGACCGGATGCTGGTGGAAGGCTCCTGGCACCGCGGGCGCGTGGTCCTCGTCGGCGACGCGGCCCACTGCTGCCCGCCCACCCTCGCCCAGGGCGCGGCCCTGTCGATGGAGGACGCCTGGGTCCTCACCCAGATGCTGACCGCCACCGACACGTGGGACGACGCACTCCTCCAGGCGTACTACGAGCGACGCGTCGCCCGCGTACGCCCCGTCGTGGAGGCCTCCGTCCAGATCGGCCGGTGGCAGCTCGACGGAGTACGCGACGCCGACGTGCCAGGCCTGATGGGCCGCACCATGACCGCGCTGCGGGAGCTGCCGTGACCATCCCACCCACCGTGGACGTGCACGCGCACGTCCTGCTGCCCGACATAGAGGCGCTCGTCGCGGGCCTGCCCGGCCTTGCCGATGCGAAGGCCCTGGACGCCCGCCGCAACGGACCGGACGCGCTGAACGTCAACGGCCCGATGATCGGCGCACGCATCCCCCGCCTCACCGATCCCGCGGTCCGGCTCGCCGCGATGGACACCCAAAGCGTGGACATCCAGCTGGTCAGCCCCTCCCCCTCGCACTACCACTACTGGACGGACGAGGAGACGGCCGAGAAGGTGTACCGGCTCGCCAACGAGGCGACTGCCGCGCACTGTTCGGCCGCGCCCGAGAGGCTGCACGGCCTCGGCCTCGTACCCCTGCAGCATCCGGGCCAGGCGGTGCGTGCGCTCGACCACGCGCTGGAGCAGGGCCTGTCCGGAGTGGAGATC
The DNA here is from genome assembly GCF_053610705.1 of Streptomyces sp. NPDC054872. NCBI lineage: Bacteria > Bacillati > Actinomycetota > Actinomycetes > Kitasatosporales > Streptomycetaceae > Streptomyces > Streptomyces sp. NPDC054872. The sequence continues at coordinate 35,441 of NZ_JBSGYY010000005.1, forward strand.
TCCAGCCACGCCCCGGGACGCGAACTGTCCGACCCGGCCTACGAACCGTTCTGGGCCAGGGCGCGGGAGACCGGCGCGATCATCTTCCTGCACCCCTTCGGCTGCACGCTCGACGAACGCCTCGACCGGTGGTACCTGTCCAACACCGTGGGACAGCCTACCGAGAACGCAGTCGCCCTCTCCCACCTGATCTTCTCTGGCGTCCTGGACCGCCACCCCGGCCTGAAGATCATCGCGGCGCACGGCGGCGGCTACCTGCCCACGCACATCGGCCGCTCCGACCACGCCTGGACGGCCCGCTCCGACGCCGGGTCCGGCTGCGCCCACCTGCCCAGCAGCTACCTCAAGCGTCTCTACTTCGACTCCCTCGTCCACGACCCGCACGTGCTGCGGGAGCTGATACGCGTGGCCGGAGCGGACCGGGTGCTGCTCGGCTCCGACTTCCCCTTCGACATGGGCACCGAGGACCCGCTCGGCGCGCTGCGCGCCGCCCGCCTGCCCGACGCCGACTTCGACGCGGTGCGCGGCGGCAACGCGGCCGCTCTCCTCCGAAAGGACTGACATCGTGAGCAACCGTCTGCTGACCCACCTGCGGCACGTCGACCTGGCCGTGCCCGACTACGACAAGCAGCTGGACTTCTACTCGGGCGTCTGGGGCCTGACCAAGGTCGCCGAGGACTCCGGCATCTCCTTCCTCGCCGCCGAGGGCTCCCCCGAGCAGTACGTGGTACGCCTGCGCAAGGCCGAGGAGAAGCGGCTCGACCTCGTCTCGTACGGAGCGGCGTCGGCAGCCGACGTCGACGCTCTGGCCGAGCAACTCCTCGCGGGCGGCGTGCAGTTGATCTCACAGCCCGGCACCGTCGACACCCCGGGCGGCGGCTACGGCTTCCGCTTCTTCGACGTGGACGGGCGCACCATCGAGGTCTCCGCCGACGTCGAGGTGAGGCAGCACCGGAAGATCGAGGAGAAGGAGGCCATCCCGGTCAAGCTCTCCCACGTCGTCCTCAACTCCCCCGATCTGAACCGCACACGTCAGTGGTACGAGGCACACCTCGGATTCGCCCTCTCCGACACGCTCAGCTCGCCGCACATGGGCGAGGTCATGCACTTCATGCGGATCAGCAACCAGCACCACTCGATGGCCATCGCGCAGGGCCCCCACACGGCCCTGCACCACGTCTCCTTCGAGATGCGCGGCATCGACGAGTACATGCGCGGCTCCGGCCGTGTCATGCGCGCCGGATTCCGGAAGATCTGGGGCCCGGGCCGGCACATGGCGGGCGACAACACCTTCACGTACTTCCTCGACCCGCACGGCAACACCGTCGAGTACACCACCGAGCTGGAGGAGCTCGACGAGGACACCTGGCACCCGCACGTCTACGACTTCTCGCAGCCCGAGGTCACCGACCAGTGGGGCACGGCGAACGCGATGAACGAGCTCGTCGCCAAGGAGTCGTTCAACGACCCCGACCGCGGCGTGTTCATCGCCCCGCCGGTCTGATCTCCCCCATCCCCGGGGGCGCCGCGGCGCTGTCCCTGCCCTGACTCCGCCGCCGGCGCCCCCGGCCCCAGTTCGCGCCAGGAGACCCCATGCGATTCGCCACCTACGACCACCAGCACCGTACCCGCGTCGCCGTCGTCGAGGAGGACGGCACTCTCTACCCGCTACCCGGCGCCACGTCGCTGACCGAGTTGATCCGTTCCGGAGGCGGTCTTGCCGCCCTCCTCGACGCCGGCGCCGCCGCGCTCGACGTGCCGCCGGGGCCGCACGTCTCACAGGTGCGGCTGCTTCCACCTCTTCAGCCGTCCTCCGTACGGGACTTCGTCACCTTCGAGGAGCATGTCGAGGGCGTGCGCCGTGCGGTGGACGGCGTCAGCGGAGTCCCCGACCAGTGGTACGCGGCGCCCACCTTCTACTTCACCAACCCGCACGCGATCTACGGGCCGGGCGACAGCATCCCGATGCCGCCCGGTTCGGCCCGGCTCGACTACGAACTCGAAGTCGCCGCCGTCATCGGCCGCGAGGGCGGCGACCTCACCCCCGACCAGGCCCGGGACCACATCATCGGCTACACCGTCTTCAACGACTGGTCGGCCCGCGACCTGCAGTCCGCCGAGATGAAGGTGGGCCTGGGCCCGTGCAAGGGCAAGGACACCGCCACCACGCTTGGCCCCTACCTGGTCACCGCCGACGAACTCGACCCGTACCGCGACGGCGACGGCTTCCTGCGCCTCGCCCTGACCGCCGAGGTCAACGGCCGAGTGATCGGCGAGGACCTGCTGTCCAACATGAGCTGGACCTTCGAGGAGATGGTCGCCTACGCGTCGCGCGGCACCCGTGTCGTGCCCGGTGACGTGCTGGGCTCAGGGACCTGCGGCAACGGCGGCTGCCTCGCCGAGCTGTGGGGCCTGCGCGGCGAGCAGGCCTTGCCGCCGCTGCAGCCCGGCGACACCGTCACCCTCACCGTGGAGGGCATCGGGGCGCTCTCCAACACCGTCGTGGCCGGGGCCGAGGCGGTACCGCTCCCGGCCGGGCGCCGCCGCGACCGGCAGCGTCCGTGAATCCGCAACGCCTGCCGGGCAAGGTGGTCGTCGTCACCGGCGCCGCCCGCGGGCAGGGCGCCGCCGAGGCCGAGGCCCTCACCCGCGAGGGCGCTCGCGTCATCGCCACCGACGTCACCGAGGCCCCCGGCATCCGCCCCCTCGACGTCACCGACGCATCGCAGTGGGCCCACCTCGCCAGGGAGCTGCAGGAGTCGTACGGGCAGGTCCACGGCCTGGTCAACAACGCGGGCATCACCTGGCGGGCCCGGCTCGGCGAGGTGATGCCCGACGACTTCACCCGCGTCCACGCCGTCAACGTCACCGGCCCGCTCCTCGGCATCCAGCATCTCGCTCCGCTGATGCCGCCCGGCGCCTCGATCGTCAACATCGGCTCGTCCGTCGCCCTCACCGCGCACTACCCGATCGCGTACACGGCCAGCAAGTGGGCGCTGCGCGGGCTTTCCAAGTCTGCCGCTCTCGAACTGGGACCGTGCGGCATCCGCGTCAACACCATCCACCCGGGCTTCATCGAGACGGAGATGACGGCGTCAGCTTCCCCCGCCTTCCGCGAGAGCAACGTGCGCGAGACGCCACTGGGCCGCACCGGAACGGTCGACGAGATCACACCGCTCGTCTCATTCCTGCTGTCGGACGAGGCCTCGTTCATCACCGGCGCGGACATCCCCGTGGACGGTGGATTCACCGCCCACGGCGGCGCCAAGTCAATCTCCGATGCGCTGCGGACGGGGCCGGGCGCGTGACGCGCCTCCTGCTCATGGTTCGGTGTCGGGGCGCCGCTCGTCGATTCGGTCCCGCGGCGTCGGCTGGTCAGTCGCCGCTGGTGGCCTGTTTCCTGGACCACGCGGTGGCGTCTGCTCCGTATCGGACCAAGAGGCGTGCGAACTGGATGCGCTCATCCGGCGACCAGGCGGCGGTGATCTCCTGGAACGCCTTGCGCTGTTCGGCGGCGAAGCGGTTGCGTTCGGCCTCGCCGTGCTCGGTGAGTTCGAGCACGGTGCGGCGTCCGTCCAGTTGAGACGCCGCCCGGCGCAGCAGCCCGTCCTCTATGCAGGCGGCGACGGTCCGGCTGGCCACCGGCTGCGCGACACCCATCTCGGCAGCGAGGCCGCCGACGGTCGTCTCGCCCGGCGCGTCGGCGATCACATTGAGAACGAGGTTGCGGGAGAGGTCCTTGCTCGATGCCGGTGCGCGTCGGCGCAGCCGTGACAGCGCCGGGCCGATCTGGTCCAGCGCCAGGTCGTCGGAAGGCTGCTCGGAGAAGGACGCACTGCTCATGTGACCGAGTCTAGGCCCAGCCCGCACATTTGCATACCAGTAGACAAGTACATAGCATCAGGTATGTAAATCTTGGACGAGCGAGGAACCGAGGCGGACTGTTATGGCGCTCACCGCGATCACCGACGCGCACATCTTCGACGGAGAGAAGGCGGTCGGCGTAGGGACCGTAGTCATCGACGGCGGGAGGATCGCCCGCATCGGCGGTGACGCTCCTCAGGACAGCGAGATCGTCGACGGCAGCGGTGCCACCCTGCTGCCGGGGCTCATCGACGCCCACGTCCACTCCGCCCCGGGTTCTCTGGCGCTCGCCCTGCGGTTCGGGGTGACGACCGAGCTGGAGATGCAGGGGATGAACACCCGGGAGAACCGGGGGCTCATCACCGACGACGACACCCTGGCCGACGTGCGCTCGTCCGGCTTCGCCATCACACCGCCCGGCGGCCACCCCAGCGAGTTGATGCCCGAGGGCTTCCGCCCCAAGTGGGATCTCCCCCCGGTGATGCCCCTGATGCCGTTCTCCACCACGCCCGAGCAAGCGGCCGCCTTCGTGCCCCAACTCCTTTCCCGTGGCTCCGACTTCATCAAGTTCATGATCGACGACGGCAGCGTGGAGGGACACCCCGGGCTGCCCTCGCTCGACCAGGCCACCGTGAACGCCGGTGTGGCCGAAGCCAAGAAGTACGGCGCCCTCACCGTGGCCCACGCGCTGACCGTGGAGGCCACCAGGATGGCCGCCGAAGCCGGCGTCGACGGCGTCACCCACGTCTTCATGGACCAGCCGCACACCGCCGAAATCATCGCCCTCATCAAGGACGCGGGCATGTTCGTCATTCCCTGCATCACTCTCAATGCCTCGATGATGGGGAACACCGCCGGCGAACTCGCCGACGACCCCCGGGTCGCCGCACGCCTCGACAGCAAGTGGGACCAGACCCTGCGCTCCAGCTACAACCGCTACCCGCAGGGCAAGCTCGACGACGTGTACGACACCGTGCGCGCTCTGGACGCCGTCGGCGTCGACGTACTGGCCGGCACCGACGTCTCCATGCCCGAGACGTTCTTCGGGGGCCTGGCACACGGAGCAAGCCTGCACCACGAACTGCAGTACCTGGTGGCAGCCGGCCTCACGCCCGCACGGGCCCTGCGCGCCGCCACGGCGACCACCGCCCGCCGCTTCCGCCTCAGCGACCGGGGCCGCATCGCCGAAGGACTGCGCGCCGACCTCCTGCTCGTCGACGGCGACCCGCTCAGCAACATCAGCGACACCCTCAACACCCGTGCCGTCTGGCGCCGCGGCACCCGCCTCACGGCATGACCGCAGCACTTCGGCTCATCGGAGCCCGGCCCGAGACCCACCCCGCTTGCGTCGAAGCACAAGGGCCTGCTCGAACGGCCGGCCGTGGTGCAACGACGCACTGGAGGCGCCCGTGTGACGGGCCACCGCCGGGGTGGCGAACGCCGCCACCCCGGTAAGCGGCACGGCGCCTTCCACGCTCGAACTGCCCGCGTCCATGTCCACTTTGCGGCAGCCGACGAGCGTACTGTCGAAAGGTATCCGTGGATGCCACCACCGGCGTGAGCGCGCATGTGACAAGGGCATCCGGCGGTCCCGTTGCGAGGAGGCGTCATGCCGCCGACGGACATTCCCCCGGCCCCATGCGACCGGCCGACAGGCCTACGACACGGCCGATGCCACGACCCGGTGATCACCAGCAGCGGCCGGGCCGTCCGGCGGAGCGCCCTGTGTCGGCCAGGCAAGAGGTCCTTCATGTCCGCTGACTATGCCGATACGCGGCTACGGATCTGGCGCACCGATTCTCCGCCGGGGCTGCGACTGGCCGGTGAAGTCGATCTGACCAACCAGGCTGCTTTCGTGGGACACCTGCTCTCCGTGAACGGGACCCCCGCCGATGTGACGGTGGACCTGACCCGGGTGACGTTCTTGAACTTCGCCTCGCTGCACGCGCTGGCCGCCTTCGCCTCGATGCTTGAACCGGGCCGCCGACTGGTCCTGCACACCAAGAGCCCGGTGGTTGTCGAGATCATCGAGGCCTGCGGATGGGACCGGCCGGAACTCCCACTGACCGTCCTGGAGGAGGTCTCCGATGAGTGAGCCGCGCGCGCCGTCACAGGCCGGCCCGGCACCCCACGCGCACCATCTGCTGCTCTACGGCGGCGACGAGCAGTTCCTCGCCTCCGCGCTCCCCTTTGCCCGGGACGGGCTGACGGCCAGGGAGCCGGTGTTCATCGCCACCAGCCGGCACAACACCGATCTGCTGCGCCGCAACCTGGGCAAGAGGGCCGACGAGATCTCCTTCGCCCCCGCTCACTGGTACCGGACTCCCGCACAGGTGCTGCTCGCCTACCACGACCAGGCACGCAGCGTGCAGGGCCGCTCGCGCGTGCTGGGCGAGACGCCGTGGGAGGGACTGTCGCGCGAACAGGTACGGGAGTGGAGCCGCTACGAGGCATTGCTCACCCTCGCGTTGGCCTCCACCGGTGCCTGGCATCTGTGCCCCTACGACACCCGCAGCCTCCCGGAGTCGGTCCTGCACACCGCGCACCTCACCCACCCCAGCGTGATGGCGGGAGGCGAGCGCCGCACCAATCCGGTGCACGTCGCCCCGGAGCAATTCAGCGCTGCCTGTGACACGGTGCCCCTACCGGCCCCACCTGCCGGGAGCCCGGAGTTTCAGTTCAACGGACCCCAGCAGATCGCCGAGATGCGGGAGTTCACCTGCCGTCTGGCCGGCCAGGCGGGGCTCCCGGCGGACCGCATCGACAGTCTGCTGGTCTGTGTCGACGAGGCCGCGGCCAACGCGATACGCCATGGAGGAGGCGCCGGTCGCTGCAGGATCTGGACCACCGCCAATGAAGTCCTCTGCGAAGTCAGCGATCCCAAGGGGAACTTGAATACTTCCCTTGCCGGATATCTACCGCCGAGCACCGCCCACCTGGACGGCCGCGGCCTGTGGATCATCCGTCAGCTCAGTGACTCCGCTGACATGAGGGCAACCGATCAAGGCACCACGATCCGTATCCGGATGAGCCGCCACGCCCACTCAGTCCCGGAGGACCCTCGACCGAAGTGACCCGCCGGCCGAAGGAGCGAGGCACACGCCCGCACCCACGATGTGGGACCGCCCTGTCAGCTGTCCGCGTCCCCGGAGGACGGCGGCTCACGGAGTGTGAGGTGGTCGTCGACGATGGCGCGGGCCAGGTCGGTCAAGGGCGTTGCCTGGCTGTGAGCGTGGGCGCGCAGCAGGGCGAGGGCTTGGCCGGTGGTGAGGGAGTGACGGTAGCTGATCATGCCGATGGCCTGGTGGACCACGGAGTCTGCGGGCAGGAGCCAGGCGCGGATGAGGTCGTCTTCCGTTGGCACGGGCGCGGCCAGGAGCAGGAGGTCAGCGGCGTCGACGTGGTCCTGTGCGATCTCCAGGTCGGCGTCGGAGATCGGGCCGGGTTCGTGGCGGTAGAGGGTGAGGACGAGCCCGGCCTGCTGTGCCGGGTCCGCGCCGCTGAGGACGGGCAGGGCGAAAGCGGCGCGGATGTGGTGAGCCTTGGCCTGCTCGGCATAGACGGGCCAGAGCCGTGTCATGGCGGGGTCTTCGAGATCGTCGACCAGGACCGGTGAGCGCTCGCTCAGGGCCTGTACGCAGGGACCCTCCCCGAGACTGATCTGCAGTTCCTCGCCCTTGGCCGCCAAGGGGCCGACCGCGCACAGCGACACCCGTTGCGCCAAGGCGGCATCGGCCGCCAGCGTGAGCCCCACGGAATACACGCCGCGCAGGGCCGTCCGGCACGCCTCCCCGAGGTGCAAGCCGGGTTGGGTCTGACCTGAATAACGGGCGGCGAGAGCCACAGCTTCCGCCCGGGCGCCCGTCACGGGGAACTCGGTGTGTGAGCGAGCAGGCAAGCGACCCTGAGGTGCACGGGCATCATGGCGTCCGAACTCCGGCATTCACCGCCGACGCTGCCCTGATCGGAAGCCAATGTCAGGATGAGATGGGGCGAGCGGCGTCGCCTTCGGGCAGCCTGTACGTCCACACTACGCCTCGCCTTCCGCCGCGCCTCGCACTTGCCAAGTTCCGCACACGTTTGGCGGCCACCTTTCGCCGGGTGGGAGGGGCAAATTGAGGCACCTCGCCGCTCACGGCGCCGAGAACGGCGAGGTGAGCTCAGCACCGCGGAAAACTCCCTAGACTGGAGTCGTCTTCAGTGCATTCTCTGCGCCGCGGAGGTCCCTCCTGAGGCTGCTGCAAACGGGAGGTGGAGAGCGATGGGCACCGACAGTGACTTGACTGCCGTGCTGCAGAGCCTGCACCCCTCCTCCGGGGATGCGGGCCTGTCCCCGGGGAATGCGGGTCTGGTCGGCGCGGACCCGAGGCTGTGCGCCCAGGCTCTGCGGGTGGACGGCATCGCCGTCTCCGCGACCACCGGCAACGGCCTGAGCGAACTGCTGTGGTTCACGCCGGGTACCAGCGCCTGGCTGGAGGACCTGCAGTTCACCCTCGGACAGGGACCAGCCCTTCAAGCGGCCGCCACGTGCAGACCCGTCCTGGTGGCAGACCTCGCCCGCGTGCCGGCGGAGCGGTGGCCGGCGCTGGTGCCCGAAGCCACCGCGCTGGGCATCGGCGCGATCTTCTGCTTTCCCCTCACCGTCGGCTCCGCCTGCCTGGGCACCATGACCCTGCAACGCACCACACCGGGTCCGCTCTCGGACGCCGCGATGACCGACACCTGGCTGGTCACCAACGCCCTGATCCCCATCCTGCTGGAGAACAGCCCGCAACAAGAGGCCTTCGCCACCGCAGAGGACTCCGCCGACTTCTACCGGGCCGCCGTCCACCAGGCCAGCGGCATGGTCAGCGTCCAGGCCGGGGTCAGCCTCGCCCAGGCCCTGCTCCTGCTGCGCGCCCACGCCTACCGGCACGAAAGGCCCGTGCTGGAGGTAGCCAACGACGTGGTAGCCAGGCGCCTGGCCTTCCACGATGATGAAAACGGGCCGGACATTCCTGCCGGTGAAGGGACTGAAGGGCCATGAAACGCGAAGAACAACTCCTGGCAGCCATGGTCGATGCCGTGGACACCCTCGTCGACGACTTCGACCTGATCGACTTCCTGCACCAACTGTGCGACCGGTGCAACGACTTGCTCGACGTCTCCGCCGTGGGCGTCATGCTCGCCGACCCCGCCGGGGGCCTGCAGCTGATCGCCGCATCGGACGAACACACCCGGCTGCTGGAACTCTTCGCCCTCCAAGCCGACCAGGGCCCCTGCGTGGAATGCCACCGCACCGGCACCGCCCGCTTCAACATCACCCTGACCTCACCCGCCCAGACAGCCGCCTTCCCCCTCTTCGCCCAGCGCGCCCGCCAGGCCGGCTACGCCACCACCCACGCCCTGCCCATGCGACTGCGGCAAAAAGTCGTGGGAGCCATGAACCTCTTCGACTCCCGCGACCAAAAACTGAGCGACGCCGACGCACGCGTGGCCCAGGCACTGGCCGACGTCGCCACCATCGCCATCCTGCAACACCGCACCGTCGTCCACGGCAACATCGAACGCGCCCAGCTACGAGCCGCCCTCTCCAGCCGCATCGTCATCGAACAAGCCAAAGGCATCCTCGCCGAACGCTGGCAATCCACACTCGACGAAGCCTTCGACGCCCTGCGCCAACACGCCCGCGCCCACCGACAAACCCTCGCCGGACTCTGCCAACAACTCATCGACGGCACCCTGAACTCCTCAGCCATCCAACGCCCCTGACCGCATCAACCTGACCGCGCACCTCAGCTCACCATCCACCCCAGACCCCGGCGGAAGGACGCGGCTCCCGCCACCCCGCCATAGGGACGCCTCGTGAACCAGGACCACCACGCCGCAGCCTGGCAGCGCATCAGCGCCGCTGCTCACACCGGTGGCGTCACACTCCTCACCGCCTGCCGGGCCTGCTCCGAGGACATGGACGCAGACTTCGCCGGCGTCACCCTCGTCGTCGCCGGCGAGCTACGCCTGCTCGCCACGGCCACGGACGAACGCGCCCGCACTGTGGAAGACGCCCAGTTGGTCACCGGCGAGGGCCCCTGCACCGAGGCCTACACCCAAGGCGTTCCTCTCGACGCGGTAGACCTGCGACATCCGTCCGCAGTCACCCGCTGGCCCGCCTACGCACCCCTGGCGAGCGAACAGGGAGCCCGCAGCGTCCTGGCCCTGCCCCTGACCATCGGCAACCTCGCCATCGGCGCCATGGACGTCTACCGCTGCGAACCCATCCCCTTCAGCCCCGAACAAAAAGAGCGGGCCAGTGCCTACGCCCGCATTCTGGGCCTGCTCGCCCTGGAGGAACACCCCCACCTGCTCACCAACCAAGCCCGCCCCACCCAACGCGGACCGCAGGGCTACCCGCCCACCGTGCACATGGCCGCAGGTGTCCTCGCCGCCAAAGAGGGGCTCACCACCGACGATGCCTTGGCCCGCCTTCGCGCCCACGCGTTCAGCCACAGCCAGCCCCTGCTGCACACGGCCGAGCAGGTCCTCGACACCCATCGGCTCGACTAGACCGAAGGCGGGCCGGCGCCGAGGAAAGCTCTCAGAGCAGCGTTCGGCGCCTCTGTGGTCGAGCCGGGAGGCCCCGGCGGCTTCCCCAGCCAGCATGATCCTCCCGGCCCGCAGGCGCTCGGTACCCACCGCCGTCCGCATCATGCAGGCACGGCGTGGGCGTGCCTGCCGGCCCAAATGCAGTGGGCAACGAACGCTACCGAGTCGCCCCGCCCCACGCCGCGATCGTCACAGCGCGGAGCGGAGAACGAATCACGGACGGTTCGTTCACTTGCAGAGCGGGACCGCGCCGTTGGCCTTCACGTAGCGAGCCGTGACCCATCCCTGAGGCGTCTTGACCCGGTACCAGGTGCGGTTGCCGGCGACGGGCTGGCCGGCCTTACGGCAGATCAGGGCGATGGTCTGTCCGCTGCGGTAAGCCCCGGTGATGCGCGAGTTGGAGGCGGGCTTCTGGCGTACGTTGACACCGGTCTTCGAGATGACCTTGCCCTTCACCGGCTTCGGGGCCGGTGCGAGGAGAGTGAGATTGGCCTTGGCCGTCCACTTTCCGCAGCCGACTCCCGCGACCACGACCTGGTGAGCACCCGGAGCGGCATTCGCCTTCACCGCTGCTTTGCCCGAGTACACCGGCGGGTTCCCCTTCTTCGCCAACGCCACCGTCTTGACGACGAAGGCATTCGACCGCGCCTGCACCGAACGGCACGTCTTCGGAGCGCCCACGACCTTCACCGTGACCGATGTCTTCTGCTTGGCCGTCGTCGGGGTGACCGTGACCCGCGGTGCCGCCGCCGCACCGGGCTTCGGCTCGGCGGGAACATCTGCATAAGCGAGGCCGGTCATCGCCGCGGAGACGAGAACCACCGCCGTACAACCGCTCATCGCCTTGCGAACCATCATTTCCTTCTCCTTTGAGGCGGTCGGGCCCCGAGCAAAGCCCGGAACTCCGCACTGCGGAGGAACGTAGGCCCAGCTCCGGACAGATTGAATTACCCGCCCCGCGACGCGCGGTCCTTCACCGAAATGCAGGAGCATGTGATCAATCGAGGAGCTTCCTGACCAGAGGCCGAGGTCGTCGCCGCACCCGGGCCGATCCCGTACGTGTCACCGCCCGCCGAATGAGGGCAAAGTTTGCGACTGCCGTGACCCGGCAACCGGAACGGGAAGCACTAATGCGCCGCCTAGTCCCCGGAAAGGCCCCGTCATGAGCACCGACCAGAAAAGCACGCTCGACGCCGAAAGCGACCTGGCCCAGGTCTTCGAACTCGCGCAGCAACTGCGGGTGGACTCGGTGCGTGCCAGCACTTCGGCCGGTTCCGGGCACCCCACATCGAGTCTCTCCGCCGCCGATCTGATGGCCGTACTGATGACGCGCCACCTTCGCTACGACTGGCAGGACCCGGACCACCGGGCCGGCGACCACCTGGTCTTCTCCAAGGGACATGCCTCTCCCCTGCTGTACGCCATGTTCAAAGCGGCCGGCGTCGTCAGCGACAAGGAGCTGATGACCACGTACCGCCGATTCGGGCACCGATTGCAGGGGCACCCCACTCCGGAACTGCCCTGGGTGGATGTGGCCACCGGTTCGCTGGGCCAGGGCGTCGGCTACGGAGTCGGCATCGCGTTGACCGGACGGGACCTGGCAAAGCAGCCCTATCGGGTCTGGGTGTTGTGCGGGGACAGTGAGATGGCCGAGGGGTCCGTATGGGAAGCCCTCGACAAGGCCGGGCATCATCAGCTCGCCAACTTCACCGTCCTCATCGACGTCAACCGGCTGGGGCAGAGCGGCCCCACCGAGCTTGAGTGGGACACCGACACCTACGCCCGCCGCGCCGAGGCCTTCGGCTGCCGCGCTCTGGTCGTCGACGGCCATGACCTCGACGCGATCGACCGAGCACTGACCACCGCCGCCGACGGACAGGCCCCCACCGTCATCGTCGCCAAGACCGTCAAGGGCCAAGGCGTGAGTGAGGTCGCCGACAAGGAGGGGTGGCACGGCAAGCCCCTGCCCGAGGACCTGGCCGACCGCGCCATCGCTGAGCTGGGCGGGATCCGTGATCTGCGGGTGAATGGCCCGAAGCCCCCCGACGCCGCACCCGTTCCCGCTCCGGCAGCAGCCGCCGTAGAGCTGCCCCGCTTCGAAGTGGGCGAGGAGGTGGCCACCCGTGTCGCATTCGGCAAGGCGCTGGCCGCCCTTGGAGCGCATCCCGATGTCGTCGCCCTGGACGCTGAAGTCGGTAACTCCACGCACGTCGAAGACTTCAAGAAGGCTCACCCCGAGCGCTACTTTCAGACCTTTATCGCCGAGCAGCAGATGATCGCCGATGCGGTGGGCATGGCGGTCTGCGGATATCGCCCCTACGCCACCACCTTCGCCGCGTTCCTGACGCGTGCGCACGACTTCATCCGCATGGCGGCCGTTTCAGAGATCACCATGGCGCTGTGCGGAACTCACAGCGGAGTGGAGATCGGCGCCGACGGCCCCTCTCAGATGGGCGTCGAGGACCTCGCCATGATGCGCGCCGTGCACGGATCCACCGTCCTGTACCCGAGCGACGCCACGTCCGCCACCGCCCTGACCGCGGCCATGGCAGACCTCGACGGCATCTCCTACCTGCGCACCACCCGTGGCGCCTATCCCGTCCTGTACGCCGACGACGAGAGCTTCCCCGTCGGGGGCTCGAAGACCCTGCGCAGCGGTGACGACGATCAAGTCACCCTCATCGGAGCGGGCGTCACCCTCCACGAATGCCTCGCCGCCGCTGATGACCTCGCCGCCGCGGGCGTCCGGGCCCGCGTCATCGACGCGTACTCCATCAAGCCCATCGACGCCGCCACCCTCGCAGGCGCCGCACAGGACACCGGCGCTTTCGTCGTCGCCGAGGACCATCACCCCGAAGGCGGCCTCGGGGAAGCCGTCCTCTCGGCCCTCGCCACCATTCCGGCCCACCCCGCCTTCGCCCACCTCGCCGTCACCAACCTGCCTGGCTCCGGCACCACCACCGAACTCCTCGACGCGGCAGGCATCTCCCGCACGCACATCGTCCAAGCGGTGCGCGCACTCCTGCAGCCGTGACCGTCAGAAACCACGGTCCTCGTCGTCCCGGTCGAGGTCGAGGTCGATCTGTTCGCGGATGAGCTTGTGAGCCCCTCCCCCGGTGTCGCCGCCCGGGGCCAACGCAGCGTGGACCGTGTGGGATGGCCACGGGCCGTGCCCAGGGAGGGCGGCTCCGGTTGTGGCTGCGAGTACGACGGCAGCTGCGGCGGCGAGCAAGTATTTTGCGCGGGAAGTACTCGGCATCTGACCTCCTGGCGATAGCCGGGAGGTCAGTGTTTCCCTGCGGGATAAGAGGGCTTCTTAGAGTTTGGCGACGAAGCGCCCCGCTCCGCTACAAGGGCGGCGCGAGCCTTTTCACTGCTCGTCGGTTGGCCTGGTGACCGACTGCTGTGCCTGTTGAATCTGACGCTTGATCTCGCGGCGAAGATCCTTGGGCACGTCGCCCGTAGACGCAGACTCGACGACCTGCTGCGCTACGTCCCGCAGCTTGGTGTTCGTGCACATCGAAACGTTGCGGACAACGGTCCATGCCGCATCCGGGCTCAGTCGGCCCAGCGCAATGATCACACCGATGGCCTGGTCAACCGTGGCGTGCGCCCCCAGCGCTTGCCGCAGTTGCTGCACCTCGCCCTGCAGCTCCAACACGCCCTCGTTGTCGCCCGCTTCGGGGGCAGAAGTGTTGGTGGCGGCACGGGTATTGGCGTCGGTCGACACGCGAGCCCTCCGGGGTCCGGGGACGGTTCACGTTCCACAGAATCTCGAATGACCTTCGTGCAGGCAAGCCACCGCCCGGAGCCGTTCGTCGCTCACGCGCCAGAGGCCCGGGCTCTGGGAACGAGCCCGAGCAGAACCGGGCGTGCCGGTGAGTCAGTCGTTCAAGCGGGCACGCAGCAGGCGCTTGCCGAATTCGGCGCCCTTGCGGCTGTCCGCTTGGGCCTTGCGGAAGAGATCCACCAGTTCGGCGTCCTTTTCACGCTCCGCGTCCTGGATGTAGGTCTCCAGTCGGAGCGCGTTGTTCAGGCACGATTCGACGTACCAGATGAGGTTGTAGTCCTTGTCTGGTGTCCCGGTGGTGCTTCCGGTCTCGGCTTTGCTGGTCATCGCTCACACCTCCAGTTCGTTGCGGACGCTCCGGGGCGAGCAGGGACAACGCGTCATCCTTTGCCCGTCGGGCGGAGCATGAAGCGGCCGACGGGTACCCCCTGGGTTTCGGCATAGTCATCCCGTTGCGACCGGCCGACGTCCTCACAGGCGCTAGACCGAGCAGTCCGCGCTCCAAGCGGTGCCCAAGCCGTACCCAGCGGCCGTCCCCCGACTGGCCGCACAGTTCGTCGCATGCGGCCGTGGCAGTTCCACGTGGGCGGACAGCCCGGTCGCGGCCTGCGCGGTGCTGTCGTAGAAAGGAGCAATGAGCGAGGAGAAAGCGTCATGGCACCCCGGCGAGATCGTGCCTGCCAGCGGGATCTACGAATGTGACTGCGGCGGAGAGCACCACTGGAGCACCGACGTGAAGACCCACCGCTTCCCGCCGCTGCCGTCGGGCTGCTCCGGTGAGTACTGGCAGCTGCAGAACCGTGCTCATCCCGAGGACGACCTCGGCTGACCGGCACGCACGGCCGGGCGTTACGGCGCCGTCCGGGCACACACCCCTCTCCTGGCTCAGTCCAGGGAGGCGAGGTGAAGCTGCCTGCCGGTCAGCGGTCCCCCCGTTTCATCGGCTCGGCCGCTTCGGGTTGATGTGAACCCGTGCGGCTCGCGCTGCCGTCACGGCCGGGGCGGTTCCGGCTCCGGAAGTACAGGGCCCGGTCCCGGAGGCGTGGGGGGCACGGGGTCGGGGCCTGACGGAGGCACCGGGGACGGGGCCGGGCCCGGTTGCGGGCCGGGAGGCGGCGAAGGGGGCGTGGGCGTCGGCGGAACCGGGTCGGGGCGCGTCGGATCAGGCCTGCCGGGCGGCTGCGGGACGGTCATGGTCGGTTCCTCCTGGGTGTCGGGTCAGTATCCGAAGGTGTGCTGAGTCGATGGCCGTAGGTGCTGAGTCGGTGTGTGTCCGGGGGCGGCTGCTCCCGGATTGCCTCAGAGGCGCTGGTGGCAGGCCGTCACCCGTCGGGCGTTGTGGCGCGGTGTTCGTTCAGGGCCTGGATGACCTCGTCGTCACTCACTTGCTCGAAGTCGTCGTACCAGAGGCCCACTGCCCCGAAATCGGGCGGCTGCTGGAGGCAGACGATGTCGTCGCCTTCCGAGCGCATTCCCGCTGCGGTCTCGGGAGCGCAGACGGGGACCGCGAGGATCAGTCGGGCCGGTTCCAGGCTCCGGAGATGGCGGAGAGCGGCACGCGCGGTGGCTCCGGTGGCCAACCCGTCGTCGACGACGATCACGTTGCTGTTCTTGATGTCCGGCATGGGTCGGTCGCCGCGGTAGAGCTGTTCGCGGCGCTTCAGTTCGTGGCGTTCACGGGCCACGTCCTGGGCGAGGCGATCCTCGTCGAGGCCCAGCATGCGCAGTGCCCGCCGGTCGAAGAGCGGTGGGTCATCACCGACGATCGCGCCGATGCCGGTTTCCGGACGTCCGGGGAGGCCGATCTTCCGAGCGACGAGCACATCCAGAGGCGCTCTGAGGGCGCGCGCCACTTCGACTGCCACCGGTACGCCACCGCGGGGCAGCGCGAGGACCACGGCATCCGGGAGTTCACCTTCGGACGCCCATTCCATGAGCCGGAGACCGAGTTCCTGGCCTGCTACTTGGCGATTCTGAAATCGCATGACCTGATGCCTGCCTCTCTCCCTCGGTGGGGGCTGAAGGCTCGTCGCCGTTTCCCGTCATTTCCGGCCCGGCGCCACGCAGGCGGCAGCCCGCCTCACCCGCCGCTTTCGGGCCCCGCGCTTTCAACCTAACCGCGCTCCGCGTCGGGCGCGCGGCCGCTCGATTCCGGGGCTCGGCCTCTGCACGAGCCCGCACGCACCAGCGCCGAAGTACACGATCTCGGGTGGTGACGAGTTGCCCCAGCGCTCTCGGCTCGGGCGGCAGACGACGCCGATGGGCCCGGTGCTCCGCCCCGTGCCCCTGGCGGGAGGGTGAGGTCGCCGCCCAGGGTTGTGTGGTGCGAGGGGATCTTCACGGATTCGGATCCCATGTTGCTCCTGTCTGTGACGCTGTCGGAAGATCGGGGCCGCTCCCGACGGCGGAGAGGGAGGGGTGCTCCGTCTCAGCGGTGGGCCAACAGGGATCGGGTCTCTTTGTCGACCTGCTCAGCCTCTCCGGTGGGTACGACGATGACCGGGACCCGCGCTCCGGGTGGGCTGACGATCTCGGGCCGTTCGGCGACCAACGCCCGCAGACCACCGGTGAGGCCGAGCGTGGCGAGCCGGGCACACACCTCCTCGCGCACCTCGGGCTGGTCCTCGCCGATCTCCCCGGTGAAGACCAGGGCGTCGAGCCGGTCCAGGGACGCGGTCATCTCGGCGATGCCACGACGGCAGTGGTGGGTGAAGACGTCCAGGGCGAGCGCGGCTCGCTCGTCCCCCGCCGCTCGGCTGCGTACCAAATCTCGCGTGTCGCCCGATGTGCCGGACAGGCCGAGCAAACCGGACTCGTGGTTCAGAGCCTTCTCGATGTCCTTGGCCGGCAGGTGGTGCCGGGTCTGCAACCAGGTCAGGGCGCCGGGATCGACGCTGCCACTGCGATGGCTCATCACCAGCCCCTCCAGCGGGGTGAATCCCATCGTCGTGTCGACACTGCGCCCATCGCGCACCGCGCATGCGGAGCACCCCCCGCCAAGGTGAGCGATCACCAGGTGAAGCTGTTCGGGGCGGTGGCCCAGGAGACCGGCAGCCTGGTCGAGCGCCCAGGCGTAGGAAAGCCCGTGGAACCCGTAGCGGCGCAGGCCGTAGTTCTCGCGCCAGGTCGCGGGCACCGCGTATTCCCGCGCGGCAGCGGGCAGCTCGCTGTGGAAAACGGTGTCGAAGCAGGCGACGTGTGGGACGTCCGGCAACAGCTCCCGGGCCGCGTCCAGAACCGTGAGGGCGGGCGGGACGTGCAGCGGCGCGAGGTCGGCCACCTGCTCCAGGACGGCGCGGACCTGGGCGTCGACCACGGTGTGGCCGCGCAGTTCCGGTCCGCCGTGGACGATGCGATGTCCGACGGCGGCGGGGGCGGGCGCCGTGTCCAAAAGCTTCCTCAACGGGCCCGAGGCGTCATCGCCGGGCGGGGATTCACTGTGGTGTTCGGCGAGCGCCTTGCCGTCGGCGCCGAACACGGTCAGGCGCAGACTTGACGATCCCGCATCGGCCACCAGGACCGGGCTGTTGTCCTGTGCGCACACATTGATCCTTCCTGTGGTCTCCGGCAGCACGCGGCGAGAAGCAGCCCGCCCTGCCCTGGCCCCGTACAGCTGTCGCAGCTGTCCTGAGAGCATGCGCGGCAGGCCGGCCCGGGGCCTACGTCAGGCCGTGCTGGGGCTCGGCCGGAGCCGGCGCATGCGCGTGTCGAGTTCTCGCTGGTAGAAGTCGATGAAACCGTCGGGGTCGGGTCCTGCGTTCTGCATGACCAGCCTGTCGAAGCCCGCGTCCACGAACTTCTGCGCCACCTCGACGTACCGCGCGGGGTCCGTGCCACAGGCGAACTTCTGCAGGATGTCGTCCTCACGCACGGTCGAGGTCGCGGCGTCGAAGTTGACCGGGTTGGGCAGCTCGCTCATGACCTTCCACCCGGTCAGTGCCCAACGCGACGTCTCCAGCGCGGCCTTCGCTCCGGTGTGCGCATCGGGCGCCCACGCCATCGGCACCTCCGCGTACCGCGGGCCGTCACCTCCGGCGTCCCGATAGGCCTGGACGATCTCCGGCTTGTCCTCCGTGGCGAACAGGCCGTCGCCCAACTCCGCGGCGAGCCGCGTCGACGCCTTGCCGCTGGCGGCGACCGCGATCAGCGGCAGCTTCTCGGGGAGGTCGAAGACCCGGGCGTCCTCCAGCCGCAGGTGCTTTCCCTCATAGGAGCGGTACCCGCCGCTCCACAGCAGCCGGATGATCTCCAGGGCTTCCTTGAGCATCTCGTGCCGGGTGGAGACGGCGTCCGGAAAGCCGACACCGGTCACGTGCTCGTTGAGCCGTTCGCCCGAGCCCAGGCCGAGCACGAACCGTCCCTCCGACAGCAGGGCGAGAGTGGCAGCGGCCTGCGCGATGATCGCCGGGTGATAGCGCACCGTCGGGCACGTCACGCCGGTCGCCAGCTCGATCCGTTCGGTCTTGGCCGCGATGCTGCCGAGGACCGTCCAGGCGAACGGTGAATGCCCCTGCACGTCGAGCCAGGGATGGTAGTGGTCGCTGATCTCCACGAAGTCGAAACCCGCCTTCTCGGCGAGAACCGCCTGCCGCACCAGTTCCGACGGGCCGAACGCCTCGGCGGCCAGCTTGTAGCCGATCTTCATGTGCTTCTCGTCTCCTCGCTTGTCAGCGCTGCTTTCGTCCACTTTCGGTACCCACCGACATTTGGACACAACGCGCGCATGAGTTGATACCGCTGACGGAGTGGGGGCCGGTTCCGGGCAGCTTCTTCCTGACCCTCGGGCTACCCGCGCTCGCGCTGCGCCGGTGGCGGCGGGTCCTCGCTGAGACGCGCGGCGCACTCCAGGAGCAGAGCGTGCACGAAGGCCTGCGGGAGGTTGCCGCGCAGCTGCCGCTGGATGATGTCGTACTCCTCGGCGAACAGACCGGGAGGGCCGCAGGCCGCCCTGTTGCGTTCGAAGAAGCGCAGAGCGCGCGTGGTGTGGCCCTGCTGGTGTTCGGCCAGTGCCATCAGAAAACCGCACAGCAGGAACGCGCCCTCGGCCTCGGCCAGCGGCCCGTCGTCCTGGCGGAAGCGGTAGACGTACTCGTCACGGGCCAGTTCCCGCCGGACGGCACGCACGGTGGCACGAGTGCGGGGATCGTCCCCCGCCAATGCGCCGCGGATGGGCGGCATCAGGAGCGACGCGTCGACACCCGGCAGGTCCGGCGCCCGCTTCCAGTGCCCGTCGGGGTGCAGGCTGGTACGTGCCGTGTCGGCCAGGATCGTGTCGGCGAGTGAGGTGAGGCGACCGACGTCCCTGCCGGTACCGGGGAGGGCGGCCACCGCGCGCAGACCGGCCACACAGCTCAGCTTGGAGTGCGTCCAGTGCCGGTCGTCGATCTCCCAGATGCCGGCATCAGGCCGGTTCCACAGCTGTTCGACCGCGGCGACGGCGACCTGCACGGCGCGCCGGCCTTCGGGGTCCAGCCGGCCCGCATGGCCCGCGGCGGCCAGCAGTTGCAGGGCCTCGCCATACGTGTCGAGTTGGAACTGCTGGTTGACCCAGTTGCCGATCTTGTCGGTTCCTCCCGGATAGCCGGGCAGATCCAGGGTGTGTTCGGAAGGCACCGCACCGCCGGTGACAGTGTAGGCGGGTTTGAGCTCCGGCCCGTCCTGGAGAAGTCTGGCCGAGACGAAGCCGACCGCTGAGTCGAGAAGGCCGGTGGCACCGACGCCCACGGCTGCGATGCCCGCGTAGCACTGGTCGCGGATCCACGCATAGCGGTAGTCGTAATTGCGGCCCGCTCCCGCGCGTTCGGGCAGGCACATCGTGGCGGCGGCGACCATGCCGCCGCTCCTGCTGGTCAGGCCGCGCAGGACGGCCAGGGCATGGTGGGCGTCTCGCGTCGCGATGGTCTCGGGAGGCTCGGGACAGTTCCGCGCCCAGGAGGCCTCGGTGGCCGCCCATGCCGCGTCGGGCTGTACCGGTTCGGCGGGCAGCGCGTTGGGGGACAGTTCCAGGACGAGGTCGTGCCGCTGGCCCGGCGGCACGGTCAGCTCGAAGGTGAGCACCTCGCCGCCACCATCCGGGGTACGAGTTGCCCGCGCCGCCGCAGCACCGCTCCAGCGCCAGTTCAGCGGGCCTGTCTTTCCGGTCCACACGTCGTCGTGGAGCCGGACGTCGTGGCTGCTGTCACCGCCGAACGCGCCACGGGGCTCGAGGACGATCCGTACCCGCGCGGGGCAGTCCGTCGCCAGGATCCGGCGCAGCAGCACCACGCGGTCGCTCTCGCCGGGGAAGGCGAGGGCTTCGCGGCATTCGACGGGCCCTTCGCCGGTGATGAAGCGGCTGCGCCAGATCAGGCTGCCCGTCTCGTAGAAGCCACCCCACACGTGCCGCGGGTCGAGCGGCGTGACGGCGTAGCTGCCGCTGCCGCCCACGAGTGCCGAGAACACGGCGTCGGAGTCCCACCGCGGCGCGCACATCCACGCGATGTCGCCGTGCGGGCCGACCAGAGCGCCCCGTTCGCCGTCGGCCAGCAGCGCGTACTCCCGCAGCACGTGCGGCGCGAAAACGGGGCCGGTGTCGGTGTGGTCCGGCGTGAACATCACGTGGTCCTCTCCGGTCGAAATCCTCTGGCAGGGCGGGGCGTTGATGGGCCATCAGGAGACGCGGCAGCGCTCTGCCGCTTCACGTCGGAAGGTCAGGCCGAGCCCAGTTCGCCCGTGGCGCCGCCGTCGGCCTCCGGTCCGTCCGTGGGGACGGTGTAGACGGCCACATCCACACCGTCCCCCGCAGGTTCGGCACCGGACCGAGCACCGTGGGTCATGTGGCGTCCGATCCCCCGCGGGCGCCCGAGTCGCCACTAGAGCCGCGCCCGGGGAGCATTTCCTGCACCTTGGCCTTGAACCCCTGCCGGATCATGCCGACCCGGTCGCTGTCGCCCTTGAGGATGGCCGACGCCGCGGCCTCGATCTGATCGAGGCTGGCGTGCGGGGGAATCGGCGGCACCGCCGGGTCGGTGCGGAAGTCGATCACGAAGGGCCGGTCCGAGCCGAGCGCGCGATGCCAGGCACTCTCCACGTCGCCCGGCTTCTCCACGCGCACGCCGTCGAGACCGATGGACTTGGCGAAGTCGGCGTAGGGCACGTCGGGGAGCGCCTGCGAGGGCAGGAACTGCGGGGCTCCGGACATGGCCCGCATCTCCCAGGTGACCTGATTGAGGTCCTGGTTGTTGAGAACCGCCACGACCAGCCGCGGATCCTGCCACTCGGGCCAGTACTTGGCGATGGTGATGAGCTCGGCCATCCCGTTCATCTGCATGGCACCATCACCCACGAGTGCGATGGCGGGTCGCTCGGGGTGGGCGAACTTCGCGCCGATCACGTACGGGACGCCGGGCCCCATGGTGGCGAGGGTGCCGGAGAGGGAACCGCGCATCGTGCCTCGCATGCGCAGATGCCGGGCGTACCAGTTCGCGGCGGAGCCGGAGTCGGCGGCGAGGATCACGTCGTTGGGCAGCAAGGCGTCGAGTGCGTGGACCACGTACTCGGGGTTGATGGGGTCGGCCTCCACGGCGGCCCGTCGTTCCATGACCTCCCACCAGCGCGCCGTGTCCTTCTCGATCTTCTTCCGCCAGGATCCGTGCTTCTTTTTCTTCAGCTGCGGCAACAGGGCCTTGAGGGTCTCCTTGGCGTCGCCCACCAGGTTGACCTCGAAGGGGTAGCGCAGCCCGATCATGTGCGGATCGATGTCGATCTGGACCGCTCGCGCCTGGTCGAGATCCGGCATGAACTGGGTGTACGGAAAGCTGGAGCCGATGACGAGCAGCGTGTCGCAGTCCTGCATGAGCTCGTACGAAGGGCGGGTGCCGAGCAGGCCGATGGACCCCGTCACGTACGGCAGATCGTCCGGCAGCGCGTCCTTGCCCAGCAGCGCCTTGGCGATCCCGGCACTCAGTTTCTCCGCGGCCACCTCGACCTCGGCACGGGCACCCCGTGCGCCCTGGCCGATGAGGATGGCCACCTTCTCTCCCGCGTTCAGCACTTCGGCGGCCTTGGTGATGTCTGCCGCGGCGGGAACGGGCGCGTAGGAGGCCATGCCCAGGCTGGAAGGCACCATCTTGAACGCGTGGGTCGGCGGGGAGTAGTCCAGCTCCTGCACGTCGGCGGGGACGATGATCGCGGTCACCGTCCGGCGCGCGTATGCGGTACGCATCGCCCTGTCGATGGCGTTGGGGAGCTGCTCGGGCACCGTCACCATCTCGCAGAAGTCCGAGGCGACGTCCTTGTAGAGGCTCAACAGGTCGACTTCCTGCTGATAGGAGCCGCCCATGGCCGTGCGGTTGGTCTGTCCGACGATCGCGACCACCGGCACGTGGTCGAGCTTCGCGTCGTACAGGCCGTTCAGGAGGTGGATCGCGCCCGGTCCCGAGGTCGCCGCGCACACACCCACCTTGCCGGAGAACTTCGCGTATCCGACCGCCTCGAAGGCTGACATCTCCTCGTGCCTGGACTGAATGAACTGTGGCTTGTTGTCCGCTCGCTCCCAGGCGGCGAGCAGGCCGTTGATGCCGTCGCCGGCATAGGCGAAGACCCGCTCGACCTCCCATTCACGCAGTCGCTGGAGAATGTAGTCGGAGACTTTCATGGACACAGAGCTGGCCTTTCTCTAGAGAATCAAAGGGGCCGTCAAGGGTGCTGGCGACGGCGGGCCAGAGCGGTCGCGCCAGGCAGCCGCCGCCGCGCGCAGGGCCGCCACACACGCGGTGACCGCGCCGGGGCCCGGGACGGGACAGTGGGGCGGGAGCCGGCCTTCTCCGGTTGGCCGGCCGGGAGCGGGCCGTCCAGGGCAAGGGCCAGGACTTCCGCCAGGTGCATCGCCCGGCGGTCGGCCACATCCTTCACCGTGTGCCTCCCGCGCCGGGACCCGGAGACATCCTCATGAACTCATTCACTCCCTTGCCGCGTGGTCCGACAACCGGAACCGGCCGCGCACCCCTACACCCCGTTGCCCGGCGGCACCGGCGCACGGCCGCTCAGCCGCGGTGCACACTCCGGGTATCCGAGCGGCCGCTCGAGGAAACATGTGGCAGCGGCTCCTCCCCGGATGCGACGAGCCCTTCACCGGGGTGCCATGGGAAAGGCAGAAAGGGGCGTCACGACATGGCACGTCCAGTGTGGAGCGGAACGCTGACCTTCGGTCTCGTGTCCCTGCCCGTCCAGATGTTCACCGCCACGGACAGCCACACCGTGCGCTTCCACCAGTTGCAGCGCGGCACGTCCGACCGGGTGCGCAACAAACGGGTGAACGAACGCACCGGCGACGAAGTCCCTCTCGACGAGATCGTCAAGGCCTTCGACGCCGGTGACGAGTACGTGCTGATCGAGCCGGACGAGCTGGACGACATCGCGCCGGGGCGCTCCAAGACTCTGGAGATCTCCGGCTTCGTCGACCTGGAGGAGATCGAGCCGATCTTCTTCGACAAGACGTACTACCTCGGTCCCAAGGGCAAGGAGTACGCCAAGGTCTACGCCCTGCTCGAGAAGGCGCTGGCCGAGGCGGACCGAGCCGGGATCGCCACCTTCGTGATGCGCAATCACCAGTATCTGGTCGCGGTGAAGGCCGAGGGAGGCCTCCTGACGCTGCACACCCTCCATTGGTCCGACGAGATCCGTGACCCCCGTGAAGAGATCGACAACCTGCCCGGGAAGACGAAGGTCACCGACCGCGAGCTGAAGATGGCGCGCCAACTCGTGGACACGCTCCGCATCGACTGGAACCCCGATGACTTCCACGACACCTACCAGGAGCAGGTGGCCGCTCTCATCGAGGCCAAGCGCAAGGGCGAGGCGGTCGAGAAAGCGGAACCCCCCGCGGAGTCCACCAACGTCATCGACCTCATGAACGCCCTGAAGGCGAGCGTCGACCGGGCGAAGAAGCCCGCGCGCGGCGGCGGCAAGAAGCGCGCCAATAACGCCGAGAGCGCCGAGAGCGCCGAGACCAAGGCATCGGCCCCGAGCCATATTCGCGACGCCGCCGCCAAGCGCAGGACCTCAGGTGGCGGGAAGCGGAAAGCGAGCCACAAGCCTGCGTCGCTCGACGAACTGACCAAGGCCGAGCTCTATCAGCGGGCCGCGGAGGCCTCGGTCCAGGGACGCTCCTCCATGAACCGGGAAGAGCTTCTCGAGTCTCTTCGCGGCACGCGACAGCACAAGGCCACGTCCTGATCGCCCCGCCCGGCCACCTGAGACCCGCGCGTTTGGCGCTGTGCTTCGCGGGCACTTCGAGCACCGGCGCGCGACGATCAGAAGGCGAAACAGGACCAAGGCCCGTGCCGGCCGCCTCGGCGCTGCCGGCGCCGGTGCCGAGGAAGCGGTGGTCCACGTCATGCCCGACGAGGACCTCTTACCGGTTCGGGTCGGCCCGGACCGACGGTGTCCGGCAAGAGGCACTCCACACGACGACGCACGAGTGCGTCCCGGTCGCCCGGGGCGACGGAAATGGACGAGCATGAGCAGCGGTTTCCCGGGACCCGAGGGATTTGGACAGGATCCCTTCGGAGAGCTTTTCGCACGATTCTTCGGCAACGGCCGACGGCACATCGACTTCGACAGGCTCATGAGCGGTCCCGCCCGGCAGCTGGTGACCACGGCAGCCTCGTACGCCGCGGAACACGGCCAGAGCAACCTCGACACGGAACACCTGCTGCGGGCAGCCCTGACCCTCGAACCCACGCGCGGCCTCATCGAGCGCTCGGGAGCCGACCCCGAGACCATCGCCGACGAGATCGACCGGCACGCCGGTGAGACCGAGGGCGTCACGCCCCCGCAGGCGGTGGCGCTCACCCCCGCCGTCAAGCGGGCACTGCTCGACGCACATGACGTGGCGCGAGCCGTCGGGGCCGGCTACATCGGCCCCGAGCACATCGTCATGGCACTCGCCGCCAATCCCGACAGCGCAGCCGGACACATCCTCAACGCGGCGCGCTTCGACCCCGGCTCCACACCACAGACCCCGCAGGGGCAGCCGGGCGCCGCCGAGCCGCGGCAACAGGGTTCAGGAGGCGCCACGCCCACCCTCGACCAGTACGGGCGGGACCTGACCGCACTGGCCAGGGAAGGCCGCGTCGACCCGGTCATCGGCCGCGAGGAAGAGATCGAGCAGACCATCGAGGTGCTCTCGCGGCGCGGCAAGAACAATCCGGTGCTCATCGGTGACGCGGGTGTGGGCAAGACCGCAGTGGTGGAAGGCCTTGCCCAGCGGATCGCGGACGGTGACGTACCGGAGACCCTCGCCGACCGCCGTGTCATCGCCCTCGACCTGGCGGGCGTCGTGGCCGGCACGCGCTACCGGGGCGACTTCGAGGAGCGGCTGAACGGCATCATAAACGAGGTGCGCGCGCACTCCGACGAGGTGATCGTCTTCATCGACGAACTGCACACGGTGGTCGGAGCCGGCGGCGGTGGTTCCGAGGGCGGATCGATGGACGCGGGCAACATGCTCAAGCCCGCGCTGGCCCGGGGCGAACTGCATGTGATCGGCGCGACCACCCTGGAGGAGTACCGGCGGTACATCGAGAAGGACGCCGCCCTCGCCCGCCGCTTCCAGCCGATCCTGGTCCCCGAGCCGACGGCCGCGGACGCGGTGGAGATCCTGCGCGGGCTGCGCGACCGCTACGAGGCGCACCACCAGGTGCGCTACTCCGACCAGGCCCTGCTCGCCGCCGTGGAACTGTCCGACCGCTACCTCACCGAGCGGTTCCTGCCGGACAAGGCCATCGACCTCATGGACCAGGCCGGGGCGCGGGTGCGTCTGCGCTCGCGCACGAAGGGCACGGACGTGCGCGCGCTGGAACGCGAGTTGGAGCAGGCGGTCCGCGACAAGGACCAGGCGGTAGCGGCGGAGAACTACGAACGTGCCACCGAACTCCGCGATCGCATCGGCGAGCTGACCCGGAAGATCAAGGCGGGGCAGACCCGCGAGCCGGGCGACGGGCACATCATCGAGGTGTCCCCCGAGGACATTGCCGAGGTGGTCTCCCGCCAGACCGGCATCCCCGTCAGCACCCTGACCCAGGAGGAGAAGGAACGCCTGCTCGGCCTGGAACAGCATCTGCACCAACGCGTCATCGGACAGGACGAGGCCGTCAGCGCCGTGGCCGAGGCAGTCCTCCGCTCACGCTCCGGTCTGTCGAGCCCCGACCGGCCCATCGGCAGCTTCCTCTTCCTCGGGCCCACCGGTGTGGGCAAGACAGAGCTCGCACGGGCACTGGCCGAGGCACTGTTCGGCAGCGAGGAGCGCATGGTCCGGCTCGACATGAGCGAGTTCCAGGAGCGGCACACGGTCAGCCGCCTCGTCGGAGCGCCTCCCGGTTACGTGGGCCACGAGGAGGCGGGCCAGCTCACCGAGGCCGTACGACGCCACCCGTACTCGCTGCTGCTGCTCGACGAGGTGGAAAAGGCCCACCCCGACGTCTTCAACATTCTTCTGCAGGTACTGGACGACGGGCGGCTGACCGACGCCCAGGGGCGCACGGTCAACTTCACCAACACCGTCATTGTGATGACCAGCAACCTGGGCTCCGAGGCGATCACCGGACGAGGCGCGGCACTCGGCTTTCGGGTGGACGGCTCCGACTCCGACGAGGAGGCGCGGCGCGAGCAGGTGCTGCGGCCGCTGCGCGAGCATTTCAGGCCGGAGTTCCTCAATCGCATCGACGAGGTCGTTATCTTCCGGCGGCTCAGCAGCGAGCAGTTGCGACAGGTCACCGATCTGCTCCTGGAGGAGACCCGGCGCAGGCTGCGCGCCCAGGACATCACCATCGACTTCTCCCCCGCGGCAGTGGACTGGCTCGCAGAGCGCGGTCACCAGCCCGAGTACGGCGCCCGTCCGCTGCGCCGCACCATCCAGCGCGAGGTGGACAACCGGCTCTCTCGACTGCTCCTGGACGGGCAACTGGCCGCCGGCAGCCGGGTCCTGGTGGACGTCGATGACGACGCGCTGAGCATCCGCCCGGCCCAGGACCCGGCATCGCTGGAGGAGTGACGATGCCAGAACCGGGACAAGGTTGCGCCTCCTCCCCGGTTACACCAAACCAGCTGTTGCAATGTTGGCGCGCTATTCCCTCCCCGGCTATTCCCTACCTCTGAGGTCACCGCTATAGGACGCGGGAGGGACAGGGACAGCTGGCATGACTCGCGCAGGGCGGGTACAACGTTTGTATGGAATCTACGACGCACTGGGAATTGGCCGCTTCCTCGGGCACGGCTTTGCTCATGTGGATTGTTGGCCTGGTCGTGGTCGGTGTTCTTCTGGCCGCCTTTATGTGGGGCCGTCGGATTCGCGCGCGTGAGCCCGCGCCGCCCCGACCGGAAGAGCAGCCGAAAATGCCCGATGACGGTCCCGTCAGGGAAGTCCGGGAGTTTCGGGAGCCGAACGAAGTCCCGCGCGACGGTGGTCGGCTGACGCCGCATGAGCTGGACGGCGGCTACGGCACCCCGAGCACCCACCCCAGCCCTTCGCAGGATCCGGAAGACCACAAGAAATCCAACGGCGGCAGCTTCGGCAGCGGCGGCCTCGGCTGACCGAGCCGATCCTTGCCGCGAGAAGTGAAGCAGGAGCAATGTCGGCACGCTACGCGTCGATCCCACCGGTACGGCGCGCGGCGGCACGGCGGCGCAGTCGCATCGGCAGCACGTACCAGCAGAACCCGAACCAGAGCATGACCCCGCCGACGAGTATTTCGGCCAGGGCGCCCGGGACCACTAGGCGCAGGATCAGCAGGAGCGTGCAGCCGATGGTCAGTGCGAGAAGCACCATGCCGAAGATCATCAGACGGCCCGCGGCCTCGACCACTTCGTCCTTCATGCGTTGGCCGGAAAGAAAGCGGTGGATGGAAACGGGCGCTATCAACGAGCCTGTCGCTGACGCACCGAGAATGACAGTGACCACGTAAACGACTCGGTCGAACGTGTCCAACTGCCGGAAAAGGGGAGTAAAGGCCACGCTGAGCAGAAAACCGAAGAGGATCTGCACCCCGGTCTGAGCGACCCGGGTCTCCTGAAGGATTTCGTTCCAGCGTCGATTGACTCGTTGACGTGCGTTCTCCGGCGGTTCGATGCCGAGTTCCGGAGCACCGGTGTCCCGGCATCCGCGACACGTCGAGGTTTCTTCGGCGGACTCTGCCGCCTGCTCCGTCATGGCCATGGCTTCCTCCTGTTCCAGAAAAGCCGAATGCCCCGCACTGCGCGAATCATGCAGGACCAAGCGGGTCCGAGCCGCCCCACTCCCCCCAACCGGCCAGGCGAACCAGCCCTGATTCGTGAAGAACTTCCGCTTGCTTGTTTCACAGTCGCCGGACCCGGTCACCCGAAACGGACAGCCTTCGGCGCGCAAGGGTGCCGGAGCGCGAGGTACCTGCGAAGGGACGGCGATTCACCGTGCACACCACGAAGGCACGCGACATCATGACCGGCGGCGCGCAGTGCGTACAGGCGCACGAGAGCGCGCTCGACGCGGCTCGCAGGATGAAGGAGCTGCAGGTGGGCGCCCTGCCCATCTGCGGCGAGAACAACCGCCTCGTCGGCGTGGTGACCGACCGGGACATCGTGGTCAAGGTCGTGGGTCAAGGACTCGACCCGGCTGAGGTCGAGACGGGCACGCTCGCACAGGGTGAGGCCGTGACGATCGGCGCGGACGACGGCGCGGACGAGATCTTCGCGACCTTGAGCCAGCACAAGGTGCGACGGCTGCCCGTGATCGACGGCACCGACCTCGTCGGCATGGTCGCCCTCGCGGACGCGGCCCGAGCTCTGGAAGCACCGGACGCAGGTCGCCTGATCGAAGCGCTCTCCACCGACTGACGGTCTGCGAGAGACCGCGCCGTAGGGCGCCGGCCGGTTTACCCGGCCGGTTCGGATGATGTGGCCGTGCTCGTCGCCCCGACCCGTCGAGACGGCCGGCAGCAGCACCATGGGCTTGGCGCCGCCGCGCCAAGCCCATGGTGCTGCCTGCGCGACATGTGGTCAGTGACGGGCATCGATCGTCCGAGTCCGCCGAGGGCTGAGCACTGCGGCAGACAATGCGCACCCTTGGGACATGCTCGCGCAGACCGCACAAGCCTCCCGCGAAGACGAGCCGCCCCGCACGGAGTTGCCGCAACTGAGCCAGCACACGGGCCCGCCGCTCCGGCTCACTCCGGGCGCCGGAACAGTGGGGACTCGCCACCAACGGCACACGGCCGCAAGCAGGTGGTGGTAACAGAATTCGCCGGAATGCTTCTCCTGATTCATGCGGGGCTGGTGGGATGACCGCGCTCATCTCACCGATCACAGGAGGCGCGCGTGAATCTCGTCGTCAACGGCGACGCGGAGAGCGGGGTCGGCGGCACCGCCGACCCCGTCTCGAAGGTCCACGGCTGGAAGGTCACCCAAGGAGCCCCGGCGCTCATCGCCTACAGCCTCGGCGGTGGCTACCCGACCGCGTCGGACCCCGGCCCGGCCCGCCGCGGAAGCCGCTTCTACTCGGGCGGCAACAGCCCGCGCACCGCCCTGGTACAGGACGTCGACCTGCCCAGGAGTGGTCCGACCGGACGCCGCGCCGTCGACGGGGGCAAGGTCCGCTACACGCTGGCCGGCTGGCTCGGCGGCTTTGCCTCGCAGGAGGACGGCGCACGCCTCTCCGTGGAGTTCCGCGACGCCAAGGGCACCCCGATCGCCCTCAGCGTCCTAGGCCCCGTCAGCGCGGCCGACCGGCAGAGCAAGACCGGACTCCTCGAGCGCACGGCCGAAGCCGCGGTGCCGCCCACGGCCCGCTCGGCGCGGGTCCTGCTCGTCTTCACGCGCGGCGGCAGCGGCACCTCCAACGACGGTTACGCGGACGCCCTTTCCCTCACCCTCAGCGCCACCGGAGGCCGCCGATGACCGCCAACCGCCGTGACCTGCTCAAGTCCGCCGCGGCCGTCGGCGCGCTCAGCCTCGCCTGGCCGCTCGCCCCGGGACTCACCCCGGCGCAGGCCCGCGAAGCCGCCGAGAACCTGGGCGCCGCGTACGACCGCGCGCCCTTCACGCTGGGCGTCGCCTCCGGCGATCCGCAGCAGCATTCCGTGGTGCTGTGGACCAGACTCGCGCCCGAGCCCCTCGCCGCCGAGCAGAGACTTCCCGAGGTCGTCGAGGTCGAGTGGGTTGTTGCCAAGGACGCCCGGCTGCGCCGGGTGGTCGCCCGCGGCACCGCCCCGGCGTCGGCGACGCTGGGCCACAGCGTGCACGTCCCGGTGAGCGGCCTCGCCCCCGGCCGCCACTACTGGTACGCGTTCAAGGCGCTCGGCAAGACATCCCGCGTGGGGCGCACGAAGACGGCGCCGAGCGGCCGCGTCTCCAAGGTCACCTTCGCGGCCGCCAACTGCCAAGCGTTCCACGACGGTTTCTACGCCGCCCACCGCGGCATAGCCCGCGAGAACGTCGACTTCGTCATGCACCTCGGCGACTACATCTACGAGCACGGCCAGGTCGGCGGCGTCTCCGAGGCGCATGTGCGCGACCACGACGGCCCGGAGATCCTCACGCTCGCCGACTACCGCAAACGGCATGCCCTCTACAAGGGCGACGCATCACTGCGCGAGGCGCACGCCGCCCACCCGTGGTTCCTGACCTGGGACGACCACGAGGTTGCCAACGACTACAGCGGCACCGGCGGCGGCGCCCCGTTCATGCAGCGAAGGGCAGCGGCGTACCAGGCGTGGTTCGAGCACATGCCGCACCGCGACTCCTTCGGCGGTTCCGCGCTGCCCGACCCCGAGATCCACCGGGTGCGACGCTGGGGCGATCTGCTGGAACTGGCCGTCCTGGACCTGCGCTCCTACCGCTCGGCGCAGAACCTGCCGGATGGCACGATCCTGGGCGCCGAGCAGAAGGCGTGGCTGAAGAAGACCGTCGACCGGGCACCCGACGCCTGGCACGTGTGGGCCAACTCCATCATGCTGAGCCAGCTCCGGGGCCGTCCTGGCGGCTCGTACATGTTCACCGATCAGTGGGACGGCTTCCTCGCCGAGCGCAAGGAGGTCCTCGGGCACGTGCACAAGAGCGGCCTGGAGGACCTGGTCGTCATCACCGGCGACTGGCACTCCGCCTTCGTAGACGACATCCGCACCGATTTCGACGAGCCTCAATCCCCCTTGGTGGGCACGGAGTTCACCGCGCACTCGGTGACTTCCGGCGCCTACTCCGCGGACTGGAACGCGACCAACGGCCCCCTGATGGGCAAGGCCAATCCACACCTGAAGTACTTCGAGGGCAACCGGTACGGCTACGACGTGTACGAGGTGACACCGGAGCGCTTCAGCGCGCACATGCGGGTCATCGGCGACCGCCGCGACCCGCACTCGCCCGTCAGCACCCTGACGACGTTCCACGTGGACCGGGGCAAGGCCGGGTCCTACGAGGATGAGGACACGAAGGGTTCGCCCGCGCAGTACCGCAGGGTCTGACACCGGATAGCGACGTGCCCCCGCCCACACGCCCCGGGCCCCGCCCGGTGGCGCCCCCCCGCGCCCGGCGCCATACAGAAATACGCCAACCACAAACAAGCCTGGGCGACCCCCCCGTAGGCGTTGAAAACCCA